>JAZRLZ010000001.1:0-79310 GCA_045647125.1 Acutalibacteraceae bacterium
TAATAACTTACGCAACGGTCATCCGTTATCTCGGTAATGCGGATTTCGTTAAGAATATTTCAAACGAAAAGAACCTCATAATTGACGAATATACCGCTGACGGAAAGAAATTCGAAGTGTATTACAGCCTTGGCGAAAAAAGAAAAATCCCTTCACCTGAGGGTGAATATAAAGCTTTCGATATGTACGGAAATCAAATTGAAATCGGGAACAAAATAACCGTAACCAATTCACCGATTTATATTGTTTATTGATGAAATACATATTTTGAAGACAATTAAACAAATCAAAATAGGTGTGTTATTATGGAATTTAATGAAAAATTACAGGAGCTCCGAAAACACAAAGGTCTTACCCAGGAAGAGCTTGCAGAACTACTTTTTGTTTCGCGGACTGCCGTATCAAAATGGGAATCCGGCAGAGGCTATCCCAACATAGATTCACTTAAATCTATTGCAAGATTTTTTGGTGTTACTATCGACGAATTGCTTTCGGGTGATGAATTGTTATCAATAGCAGAAAAGGATACAGAGCAAAAAGAAAGTTATATCCGCGACCTCGTATTCGGTCTACTCGATATAAGCGTTGCAAGCTTCTTTTTTCTACCGATTTTTGCTCAAAGAGCAAACGGCATATTGCAGGAAGTTTCGCTTTTATTAACTAACGGATTCCCACCGTATTTACGTGTAATTTATTTGCTTATTGCAGGCGGAATAATCCTTTTCGGAATTCTGACTCTTACATTACAAAAATGTCATCGGCTTTTTTGGGTAGAAAATAAATACAAACTATCCTTAATTCTCAACGCCATCGGAATAGCCGTGTTTATCATCAGCACACAACCATATGCAGCAATTCTTTTGTTCATTTTCTTTGTTATAAAATGTCTTTTGCTGTTGAAACCCCGATGATACGGAAAGTATCACTCTTGTGACACTCCGTTTCTTGAATATACTACTCCCCTGCCTTTACTATATTTTCAGGCGTAAGCCGAATATATAAAAAGGCAGGTTTTAAAAATGAAAAAGAAAAAACGAAGCTATTTGTATGCTTCCTTATCTATGCTGGCAGCCTTTGTTATGTGGACATTGGCTGTTTGTTTTTTTGATGTCAGGGCAATAGGTCCCGACGGCTCAATGGTAGGTTTTGCAGCAATCAACGGATTTTTCCATAGCCTCACGGGTGTTCACATGTCACTTTACACCATCACCGATTGGCTTGGACTTGTGCCGATTTTCGTTGCAATGAGCTTTGCTTTACTCGGATTAGCACAATTGATAAAAAGAAAAAATTTAAGCAAGGTTGATCACAGTATTTTTGTTCTCGGTGGATTTTATATTATCGTAATTGCGATATATATCCTTTTTGAAGTAACAACCATTAATTACAGACCCGTACTTATCAATGGTTTTTTGGAAAAATCGTACCCTTCGTCAACCACACTGCTTGTAATGTGTGTTATGCCAACAGCCATAATGCAATTAAATTGCCGAATCAAAAACAAAACACTGAAAAAAACAATATCAGCATTAATCACCGCATTTATAATTTTTATGGTTATGGGGCGACTTGTTTCGGGAGTACATTGGTTGACCGATATTATAGGCGGAGCCTTTTTAAGCACAGGACTTGTAACAATGTATAAATATTTAATCATATTAATAAAGAATAAAACAAAATGAGGGTTTTGCGGAAGTGTTCTGCAATTTCAGTCACCTTGTCAATGTGAAAGCCTTTGTTTTTTTTATAAAGCAGTCAATAATTTTCTTGATAAAATCCGCTGCGGGTGTATAATTAACTTATAGTAGTTATAATTTCCTTTGAAAGGATAATGAATTATGTTTTCTGATAGCCCTGAAAAAAACACACTCCCCGTTGCCCCCGCAGTTTTTGTCGTTGAGGATACATATCATATTATGGTCAGCATCAGCTACCCCTCCCTCGTTTTTGTAAGAATCGGTGAGGAGGAATATTTTGACGAATCCAACGGAATTATGAGGTCTCAATCATTGATACACAGAGTTATTGTGCCTATGACGGAACTTGACAATATCGGGGAATACACAGTTTGTGTCCGCCCTATTATTGAAAGAAAACCTTATTTTACCGAAACAGAGCCTATAAAAGAATACACTTACCGCTTTTATCCCGTGCCCGAAAAAGAAATCAGGGCTTACCATATTTCTGATGCACACAACCTTATTGATGCTCCCGTCAAGGCGGCAAAGGTCTTTGGCAACATTGATTTTCTTATACTTAACGGTGATGTCATCGACCATAGCGGTGACCCATCCAAATTCGACAATATTTACATAATCTGCTCACAGCTTACGGGCGGCACAAAGCCCGTTATCTTCAGCCGCGGAAATCATGATTTACGTGGTAACTATGCCGAAAAATTTGCAGATTACACACCAAACTCAAAAGGCAATACATATTATACATTCAGACTCGGCCGTATATGGGGCGTTGTACTCGATTGTGGTGAGGACAAGCCCGATGACCACGAGGAATACGGCTTTACCGTAGCTTGTCATAGATTCCGCCAACGTCAGACCGAATTCCTTAAAAATATAATCAAAGAAAAATCGAAAGAATATGAAGCCAATGGTATTGATACAAAGCTTGTTATATGTCACAATGCCTTCACCTGCGTTACAAAACCCCCATTTGATATTGAGCAGGAGCTTTATTCAGAATGGACAACACTTCTCAGAGAAAGCGTTAAACCCGATTTAATGATATGCGGCCATTTCCACGATACTGCAGTATGGGAAAAGGGTGGCAAAAACGATACTCTGGGTCAGCCCTGCACCGTTGTAATCGGCTCCGATATTGACAAGGATGCAGATAAATTTACGGGTTGCGGCTATATTTTCGGAACGGAAAAAACAGAGGTTGTTTTCACCGATAACAAAGGAAACCGCAGTAATCCCATAAAAGTTGTTTGATTTCTTGGCAATATTTTAACGGGAGGCAATTCAATGAAAAATATTAATCAAAGGTCTTTATTTCAAAAATTTCTAATTATCCTTATAGGCGGTCTGCTGCTCGGCTTTTTGTGGCGTCTTCGCGGGTCCCACGGCTGGGGATCAGAAGCGGGTGTTTTCAACGTAGGCTTCGTTTATCTGCTTTTCATCACTACTGTTTTAGGTGAACGTAAAAAATTTGATTTAGGGTGGCTCTCCTTTACTGCTATGTCTTTTATTCTCACCGTTCCCAGTTGGGGAACAATATTGACCCAGATAACCGGTGTTATACGGGAAAGCGAGGTTGAAGGTGCAGAAAGCTTCTTCAGGTATGTATCCCCCTTATCGGGTGCATTCATATTGTGCTGTGTAGGCTTTGGTATGGCAGGGCTTTATGGTGTTTTGTTAGGCAGAGGCTTCAGCTCACACCAATGGAAAACAAAGGATTTCATAGTAGTTATAGGTTCATTCCTTGTTTTCGATGTTATATCAAAAGCAAGTGTTTCCCATTGGATAGTTAATCTTATTCAGCCCGAGGCCGCAGAGCTTTTCGAAGAAGGGCTTCAGGTTGCAGGTATAGACGGCTCTGCATACAAGGTTTTTATGCAGCACTTTGCAGACATTTCCTGGGGCAAAAAGATTATCGGTGGCAGAAATTATTTCTCCGAAATTCAGGCAGTTTCCGCCGCAATAAGAGCCTTAGGCGCAATACTTGCTACAAGATTTATTGTTAAGGATAAGGTTGCCGCAAGAATAGGTGCTGTTGTATGCGGTGCCTTCGGCTTATCCATAACGGTATCCGATTTATTCTTCTGGTTCACTAACGGTGGATATCATCAGGCAGGTACACACTATGAGGGTACTTTTGTATATGCCTGGTCCTGTTGGGAATACTTTACGGGCTTCATTGCAGGTATTATAATCACCGCCGCCCTTTTACATTTAAAGAAAACCGACGACTTACCCGAGCTTGCTTTTTCATCACTTCCCGAAAAACCGAGAAAAATTCTTGTATTTATAGCAGGCTTTGTAGGTACAATAGGCGTAAATATTGTACGCCCCATAGCAAGACGCTTCGACAGCTCCCCTACAGCGGAGATGATTGCAACAATTACAGCAATTGTTCTCTCTACCCTGCTTATAGCTTTGCTCGTTAAGAAATCGGGCATCAATGCAGAGAAAACAGGTATGGAATATCTTTCAAAAATTCTGCTGCCTCTTTTCGTAGTATTTATGTCGTTATCGTATTTCTTCATTGCTTCTTCAGAATACAGAGCGATATCAGAAATAAATACCCTTCATAACATACTTGTTATTATTTCCGCATTACCGGTACTTTTGTATTCGGTTATAATACTGAAAAAACGAGAAAAAGGAATTCACAAACAATAAATCTCATCCGGCAGATAGGCAATTGTCTATCTGCTTTTTATTGTGCCGACAATTAATATATGTTATAATCATCTCATAATCACAGATTCATCTGACAATGTGTTACCTTTTAAAATTTTATACAAGAGGTTTTCGATATGTATAACACCTACATTACTTCAGAAATTCGCAACCACGGTGGTGTGCCTGCCCTTTATATAAACGACAAGCCTTTTCCTGCCGTAGCATATATGACCTATCTTGAAAAATTCAATAGATACCACGATTTTGCCGCCGCAGGCTACAAGCTTTTTTCCGTACCCGTTCTTTTTTCGGGCAGATGGATAAGCATAACAGACGGACTTACACCTTTTAAAAAAGGCATTTTCGACAAAAAGAATAGTCCTGATTTTTCTTTATTCGATGAAGCCGTTGAAAGAATACTTGATGCCTGTCCCAAAGCTTATATTATTCCGAGGGTTAACATCAGTATGCCCCTTTGGTGGGAGGAGGAAAACCCCGACTCACTTAACATCAAAGACGGTGCACCCTGCAGGGAATCCTTTTATTCTCAAAAATGGCGTAATGATGTGTCGGAATTTTTACGAGAATTTCTCCGATACACAAGCACCTGCAAATATGCATCCCACATAGCAGGCTATCAGCTGGCAGGCGGTAATACAGAAGAATGGTTTCATTTTGATATGAACGGTGGCTATGGTGAATGTGCCAAAGAAAGCTTCAAAGCATTTCTCGAAGATTACTACCCTCAGGTAGCATATACAGGTCTGCCCGATCTCAGCTTGCTTAACAAAGACGAAATCTGTTTTAACGATGAATACCTTTCACTTTATATAGAATTTGCAAATTTCAGGGTTGCAGAGGCAATAAGCCATTTTGCACGTATAGTTAAGGAGGAAACCGAAAACAGACTTGTTGTCGGCACCTTCTACGGCTACACCCTCGAGGTAACTAACCCACTGCAAGGAAATCATGCACTTAATTATATATTGAAAGATAAAAACATAGATTTCATCTGCTCCCCAAATTCATATATAGGTATACGCTCCGCAGATGCGGATTGGACCGAAATGTACCCCGCCGATTCAGTACGTCTGTACGGTAAAATGTGCTTTCAAGAATGCGATATACGAACACACCTTACACTTCCCCTTTCGGAAAAGGATCCGTCAACCGACCCAAAAGGACTTCTGTCTGCTCCCGTATGGCAACCAAGGGAGTCGAAGCGTCAGGCTATTAATGAAATAAGAAAGGCCTTTGCCCGTCAGCTTATAAAAGGCAACGCTCTCTGGTGGTTTGATATGTGGGGCGGCTGGTATAATGATGCTGACATTATGACTGAAATGAAGCTATACAAAACCATTTACGAAAAAAACCTTACTCACAAAAGTAGGAATTCATCCGCACAGATTGCAGTATTCGTGGATGAGTGTGCCTACAAATATCTTACGGATTGCCCCATCAGGGGTCTTTTCCATGCACAACGCAAGGAGCTTGGTGCAATGGGTACACCCTACCACATATATGATGTTAATGATTTCCCGATGGTTTATAAAAGATACAAAGCAGTTATTCTGTTATCAAACGCCAAAACAGTTAATATGGAAAGTGCCCGTAGCCTTTGTATTAAGAACAATATTCCTTATATTGCCACCTCACCCGAAAAAGGGAATTTTACAACAAATGATTTGAAAGCTTTCTGCAAAGCAAGCGGAGTTCATATCTATTGCGAAACTGATGATATAATTTACGTCAATGAGAACTATATTTTCATTTATGCTATATCCGATGGTGAAAAGCAACTTAAGCTTACCGAAAAGAAAAACATTACACAACTTCTCGGCGAAAGCTATAAGGGTTACTCCGATACCATTACAATCGAAATGGAAAAAGGCGACTCAATGCTCTTTGCACTTTACTGATCATACTCAAAAAACAATGTGGAACGGATATAATGTTCGGAAACAAAAGTCACGATGAACTAACATATAGTAAACAACGAGTTGTTATTACGTTATTTCCGCAATAATCTTGAAGTGCTTATTGATGCACATCTTTGCTTTTTCGAATCAAAAAAATGCGACTCTTTGCCCGAAGATTTCTGGAAAAATCACGTTACATCCACCTTTGTTGAAACTATAAAATGGTGGATAAATAACGGAATGAAGAAATCTCCGCGGACAATAACCGAATACTTTTTCAAGGTTATATAGCTTTCCTGTGATATATTGTAGAACTCCCCAAAGATATATGATATAATTATCAATATATATTTATGAAAATAACTCCCAAAGGCGGTAAGCTTATGATTGATATAAAAAAAGAACAACTTGATTTTCTTGACTGGGAATTTGGTGTATTTTTCCATTTCGGCATACGCACCTTTAACGAAGGACACAAGGATTGGGATATGAAAGATATGCCACTTGAAACCTTTAACCCTACAGAGCTTGATTGTGACCAATGGATAAAAGCCGTACACGATGCAGGTGCAAAATATGCGGTGCTTGTGTGCAAGCATCACGATGGTTTTGCAAATTGGCCCTCAGCCTACACCGAATACTCTGTAAAAAACACACCGTGGAAAGATGGTAAGGGTGACGTTGTGCAGGATTTCGTTAATGCCTGCCGAAAATACGATGTAAAAATCGGCTTATATTATTCCCCTGCACAATTCGGCTCCGTAAAAATGAACGGGAAGGAATATGACGATTATTTTATTAATCAGATAAAGGAGCTCCTCACTAATTACGGTAAAATTGATTATCTTTGGTTCGATGGTTGCGGAAGCGAAGATCACCAATACGATACAAAAAGAATTATAAACGAAATAAGAAAATGCCAACCCCAAATACTTATTTTTAATATGTGGGATCCTGACACAAGATGGGTAGGTAATGAATCGGGAGTTGCTCACAGTCCAAATAAGTTGATTGTAAGTGCTTTGGATTTTTCAATAAATACCGACATCAAGGATTTGCTTGACGAACCCAAATTCTTACCCGCAGAGTGCGATTGCAGAATGCGACTTGAAAATTGGTTTTATAGTGAAAATGATGCAAATACCGTAAAAACTCTCGATGAGCTTATGGGTCTTTACTATTACTCTGTCGGCAGAGGCTCAAATCTTTTAATAAATATAGGTCCCGACCGTCGCGGAAAGCTTCCTCCCGAAGACGAAAAAGCATTACGTGAATTCGGTGCAAGACTACGTAAGGACTTTTCTGATTTTGTACCTTGTAACGAAACTATCGAGGGACAAAAAATTATTTTGGAAACAGAGCTTCAGCTTATTAATCACGCCGTACTTTCGGAGGAAATAACCGAAAGCGAAATAGAAGCCTTCGAAATAAAAGCTTTCCCATACCCTTACGGACCGCCAATTGTAGTATACCGAGGCACAACAATCGGCCACAAGGCAATTTGCCCGTTCCCCGCTATTTACACAAACAAAATAGAAATCACCTTTGATAAGCCTAAAAATGTTAGTGCAAAAATTAAATTTATTAAACGATATTAATTATATGCGAGGTACAATATGAATAATAAAATCAGATTTGGTATAGTTGGCACAGGCACAATTGCCCACAGATTTGCAAATGCAATAAAGAATGTTTCTAATGCAGAGCTTGTTGCAGTCGCTTCAAGAACAAAGGAAAACGCCGAAGCCTTCGGTGATGAATTCAATATCCCTGTAAGGTTCGACAGCTATGAAAAAATGGCACAGTCCGATACTATTGATGCAGCTTATATTGCCGTTCCCCATTCGGGACATATACATTGCTCTATTCTTATGATGAACAATGGTAAGCACGTTATATGCGAAAAGCCTATGGCGGTTAATACACGCGAGGCAGAGGAAATGTTTCTTTGCGCAAAAAAGAATAACGTTCTTCTTATGGAAGCCATGTGGGCAAGGCTTGTTCCCGGCACCCTGAAGATGCTTGAAATTGCAGAAAGCGGTCTTTTAGGAGATATACTTGGTGTGGAGGGTAAATTCTGCTACACTATGGATGAAGATGAAATGGATCACCACGTTTTCAAGCCCGAACACGGTGGTGGCTCACTTCTTGATGTAGGTGTTTACGGACTTAATTTCGCCTCATGGTATCTTGGAAAAGATGTTACCGAAATAAAAGCACAAGCCGATATTTACAATGGTGTTGATAGTCACACGTATGCACTTCTTAAATTCAAAAGCGGTGCTATTGCCGATATTTCAAGTGCAATCCTTTTACGTAAGCCTAACGAGGGCTTCATTTATGGCACAAAGGGTTATGCCCGTCTCAGCAGATTCTATGCACCGCAGAATATAGAAATCTTCCTTAATAATGGTGAAACTCAGACAATCCCCACCCCTTATGCAGGAAACGGCTTTGAGGAGCAAATAACACATTTCAGCGAATGCATACTCAATGGGCTTACCGAAAGCCCCATTAACACACCGGAGCAGACAATATATATTACAAAGCAGATGGATAAAATCCGCAGCCTCATTGGCGTAGAATACCCGCAGGATAAATAAAAAACATCGAAAAGGCCTTGCTTGTAGCAAGGTCTTATTCTTTGTATTATTTCTGTTCTCTATATATAATACCTTTAATTATGTTGACTTTTCCGAATGAAGATATTAGAATAAATTTACAATTTTTTTAAAAAAAATAAAATGAAATCATCTTTTCTTTCTTCTTATTAATAGAGAGAAGAGTGATTCTATGGAAAAAAATCAAAAAGAACACAAAAATTTATTTTATATTTTTTCCGAAGATATTGAAAAAACTGAAATACCACCGGATAAAATCATTTTATTGTGTCAGACTCTGTCTTTAGGGACAATGCACCATCGCAGTAACGATAAGGGGGATGAAAATGAATCGACAGGAAATAATCAACACAGTCACCGCCGCCCAACAAGGTGACAACAAAGCTATAGACTTACTCTTTCGGGAATTCAACCAAAAGGTTTACTATACAGCTATGTTGACCGTAAAGAATGAAGAGCTTGCCATGGATATAACCCAAGAAACCTTCATAACGGTTATTAAAAAAATCAACGAGCTTGAAACTCCCGAGGCTTTCCCCTCCTGGCTCAAAAAAGTATGCCACAGCAAATGCAGTGATTATTATAAAAAGAAAGAGGTTGTTCACGAAACTACCATTTCAACTGATGGTGATGATGATTACGATGTTTTTGCAAGCATTGAAGATGATGACACCGACTTCATTCCTGACCAGGCTCTTCTTAAGGATGATTTAAAAAAAATCATTCTTGATATAATCAACCAATTACCCGAGGCACAACGTACCGCAATATTTATGCGATATTACGAAGAAATGTCCGTTAAAGAGATTGCTGAAATTCAGGCCGTTTCCGAGGGTACGGTCATGAGCCGACTTAACTACGGCAGAAAAGCCATTGCCCAGGCTATTGAGGAATACGAAAAGAAGAACAAAATCAAGCTTCACGCTATCCCGATTTTCCCGTTCTTCCACTGGATATTCGGTACTGCAACAAGTCAGGTGCCCACCTCGGTTATCATTTCGGTTTCTGCTGCCATTACACAAGCAACGGGAGTTGCAATTGCCACAGGTGGCGGAGCAGCCGCTGCGGCAGGCGGTATTGGTTTAGCCGCAAAAATCGCGGCAATCCCCCTTGTGGTAAAAATCGCGGTACCAACCGCAATAGCTATTGCAGTTGCCGCACCCGTAACGGTACATACGGTAAAAAAACACAATCAGGAAATAACAACTACCACAACCATAACGGAAACCACCACTATTCCCACAACTCTCACTACAGAGGAAACTACCGAGGAATCAACTGAGGAAACCTCATCAACCGAATATGCATATTCTGATACAACCACACCTACATATTCCAATTCAAGCACAAACTATGCTTACACCACCGATACGGTGGCAACCACAACATCTCAAGCCGCGGAGAAGCAAACAACTGCACCTTCAACTGCAACTGCAGCACCCACGCAAGCCCCGCAGACAGCTGCACCAACCCAGCCCGAAAATGATAATGACGGCTTCGACGTTTACGATGACCCTCAGGATTATATTGAAGATGGCGATTCTTACGATGATGACAGCGGCTCATCTCCCGGTCTTGTTATAGACGGCACAACCGCAGCAAATTAAATTTTTAAAAATTTTTTCAATTTTTTTAAAAAATATAAAATGAAGTTAAAATTTACTTCCTCTATATTAGTGGAGGGACAAAATAAACTTCCCATTGTCCTTAATAAGTTCAAAAGTTAAAGGAGAAAACATTATGAAAAAAACACTAAGCTTAATACTTGCAATGCTGATGGCACTCTCTACAATATCCTGCTTATCAGTAGTATCCCTTGGTGCTGATATTCCGGTTACTGAGCTCGAGAATAATGATAGTATTTCTAATTCACAGACAATAGCAACAAACGAAACCTATACCGGTTTTTCTGCTAGCAACGAAGACAAGGACTGGTATACTTTTGATGTTACCGGTGATTATTTTATTATTAATTTCGGATTAAATGAAAATGATTCTTTAGCCGGCACAAATTATTTTTGGAATGTTACTGTTGAAAGTGCAGATGGTAATTATTCAGAAACCTTTGAAAATGTAAAATCCCTTGCATCTGCAGAAATTCCTTTTACAGGGAAAATCTATATCACTGTTTCTCCCCATTTTTACAGTTCCGACAAAATAATCGGTGTAAAATACGATTTAAAAATAACAACAGTTGTTAATGACCATTGGGAAGATGAGCCTAACAACGAAACTATCAATCCCATGGCTATAAACACAAACGAAACCTATACAGGTTCTATTCATAATTTCGATGACGTAGATTGTTATACATTTGATGCTAATGAAGATTATTTTGTTATTGAATTTAATTTAAACGAGAATAGTTTTATAAGTGGAACAAACTACTATTGGGATGTTGTTGTTAAAAGTGCAAACGGTAATTATTCAGAAACCTATGAAAATGTAAAATCTCTTACATCTGCTGAAATTCCTTTTACAGGAAAAATGTTTATCACTGTTTCACGACATTTTTACAGTTCAGATACCATGAATTATGTAAAATACGATTTAACGGTGGCAACTACCGCTAATGATCATTGGGAAGATGAGCCCAACAACAAAACCAGCAACCCCATGGCTATAAACACAAACGAAACCTACACAGGCGCTATCCATAATTCCAATGACAAAGATTGCTATACATTTGATGCTACTGAAGATTATTTTGTTATTAAGTTTAATTTAAACGAAAAAAGTTCAATACGCGACACAAATTATTATTGGGACGTTAAAATAACATCCGAAGACGGTAATTATTCAGAAACCTATGAAAATGTAAAATCTCTTACATCTGCTGAAATTCCTTTTACAGGAAAAATGTTTATCACTGTTTCACGACATTTTTACAGTCAAGATACCATGAATTATGTAAAATACGATTTAAAGGTAGTAACTACTGTAAATGATTGTTGGGAAAATGAGATTAACAACAATACAGCTAAAGCTATGGCTATAAACACCAACAAAACTTACACAGGCTCTATTCATAATTCCGATGACATAGATTCCTATGTATTTGAGGCTAATGATGACTATTTTGTTATTCAGTTTGGTTTAAATATTAGCAGTTCAATAAGTGGTACAAATTACTATTGGGATGTTAAATTAGAAAGTGCTGATGGGATTTACTCAAAAACTTTTTCTAATGTAAAATCACTTACATCCGCAGAAATTCCATATACAGGAAAAATGTATATTTCTGTTTCACGACATTACTACAGTCAAGATACCATGAATTATGTAAAGTACGACCTAAGAGTAAACACATTCAAGGATGCTTACTGGGAAAATGAACATAACAACGCTCAGACGGATGCAACCAAAATCAAGGTAGGCTCAACCTACACTGGCAACATTACTTTAGGTGCTGGTGACGTTGACTATTACAAGTTCACATCAACATCCGCTGCATTTAAGTTAAAGTTCTCACTTAACCCTGAAGAAGTTTCTTCAAGTAACATAAAAAACGGCTGGAATGTTAAGGTATATTTAGCCGAGGATCCCACACTTGTTCTTTGCGAAACAACCGTAAAAACCTTATCCGGTTATGAATCAATAACTCTTCCCTACGGCAAGGGTAAGGATTTCATCGTAAAAATCAGTTCCGCAAGCACAAACGCAGATAATGCCCCTATTGGTGTTCGTTATAACTTAAAAATAGAAAATGTTGCAGGCAGCAAAAAATGGGAGCTCGAAAACAAAAAAACAGATTTAGCTTCTGCTACAAAGGTTTCAATCGGTGACAAATTATACGGTAACTTCTATTCGAGTACTGATGTTGATACTTTCAAAATTTCTATCCCCGCCGGCGGTAATCTTTCCGTAAAATTCAACAGAACAGTATCTGATATTACAGGTGATGGTTGGAAGCTTTCTATTCAGGATGCTACCGGCTCATACGTTGCACAAAACATTAATTTGGGCAACAGTCTTAATGCAACCTACACACATACACTTAAAAAAGGCGGCACATACTACGTAAGACTTGAAAGCGTTTCAACACGTAATGCTCCCGAATCATCTATTATATACAACCTTACCTTCAACTACAAAATGACTACACCTAAGCTCAGCGTTAAAAACACTACAAATGGTGTTGAGCTCAGATGGAACGAAATCAAGGATTGTACCGGTTACTACGTTTACCGCAAGGCAGGTAATGGTAATTGGAGCCGTATTGCAACACTCAAAAATTCAACTGTAAAGAAATCAAACGGCACAGTTATTTATACCGATGCTAAGGCAAAAAGCGGTACAAGATACACCTACAAGGTAAGAGCTTACGATGGCAGCTATCTCAGCGATTTCTCTTCCCTTAAAACAGTTACATTCCTTTCTGCACCAACCGCAAAAACAATCAAAACTGCAAAAGCAGGTATCACCTTTACATGGTCAAAGGTAAGCGGTGCAACCGGATACGAAGTTTATCGTAAGGCAGATAACGGCTCTTACAAAAAGATCGCAACCGCTAAAAAAGGAACACTTGTAAGCTTTGTTGACAAATCTGCTAAAAAGGGTACAACCTACACCTACAGAGTAAGAGCTATCAACCAAACCGGAACAAGTGCTTTCTCATCGACAAAAACAATCCGAGATAAATATTAATCAAAACTCATTTTAAAACCGAGCTCTTGCAGGGTAATACCTGCAAGAGTTTTTTATTGTGGAAACTCACTTCGTTATATGATATAATAAAAAAAATTAACCTTTACAGAAAGGGATTTTTTCTATGTGCAAATTCTACGGCACCGATTACATAATACAAAAGCTGACCCCCGAATACAACTCTGCAGTTGCTTCACTCATACGCCATAGTTTGAAAAGTCATGGGCTTGATATTCCCGGCACCGTATATTTTGACCCTGAGCTTGATACTCTTACAGATTACTATGATATGGGTGTTGACAGAGATTTTTACGTGCTTGTTGACCAAAGAAACTCTCTGTTAGGGTGTATCGGCTTTGCAGAAACATCTCTTTTTCCAAACTGTGCCGAGCTTCAAAAGCTATATATTGATGATTCCGCAAAAGGTCACGGCTTAAGTTATTTGCTCATATCCTTCATCGAAGAAAAAATGGCTCGTAAAGGCTACAAAAAATCTTATCTCGAAACTCACTCAAACCTCCAACGTGCCATATACGTTTACGAAAAATGCGGTTACGTAAAAATACCCAGACCTGACACTGTAGGCCACGGCACTATGGATCATTTTTACATAAAGGATATTTCCCCGAAAGGGAGCTTTTCATTTTCTGTCAATCGCACCGGAGACTAAGTCCTTTTTATAGTACAGTAAAATCGAAAAATCCGTTGATTTCAGCAGTATAATATATTATCATATAGTCACAGTGATGGTCGTGTTACATCTCTGTGACTTCCTTTCTTTTTTGTTTTTGTTTCTGTTTTTGCCGTACCTACTTTCTTTTTTATCCTTTATCTTTTCTTTATTTTTTCTTTCAGGGGTTTCACCCCGTTTTTATGGCAAAAACAGACAGAGCGGGCAGCAGATAATTTATTCTGTTGTCCGTTTTCTGTTTTTCTGTTCAACGTCTGATTTATTGTAAAAATCAACAAAAAAATCATTCAGTTTTTGTAATAATAACTTCGTATTTTCGTTGCTTTAATTAATAAAGTATTATATAATTCATAATATAAAAACACAGAAAGGTGGCGTGGTTTTTGAACATTATTGTTGTAGGTATCGGCAAGGTCGGTTATGCCGTTGCAGATCGTCTTGCTCAAGAAAATCACGATGTTACAATTATCGACACAAATGAGGATGTTATTAACGAAACCCTTCAGGACCTTGACGTAATCGGTATTATCGGCAACGGTGCTTCTTCAAAGGTTTTGTCCAATGCATCTGTAGAGGAAAGTGATATGGTTATTGCCCTTACAGGCTCTGATGAGGTCAATATCCTTTGTTGCCTTATGGCGAAGCGTCTCGGCACCAAAAACACAATTGCCCGTGTTCGCAATCCGGAATACAATGACGATTTGCGTATAATAAAGGATTCACTCGGTCTTTCCGTTGCGGTTAACCCGGAGCGTGAAGCGGCAGCCGAGTTTTTACGTACTATGGAGATTCCTCTTGCCCGTAACGTTGAGCTTTTCGGCAACGGAAAGGTGGATATGTTAAGCTTCAAGGTTAACAGCTCCTGCACACTTATTGATAAGCCTATCAAGGATTCTTTTTCAAAAATCAAATCCCCCGCCCTCTGCTGTGCAGTTGAGCGTGGTGACGATGCATTTATCCCCGACGGTAATTTTATTATCCGCGAGAATGATACCATAGCAGTTCTTACACCTACCAAATCTGCATTTGAATTTTTCAAAAAAATAGGCTACAAAACAAACCATATCCACAACATTATGATAATCGGCGGCGGCAAAATCGCCATTTATCTTGCAAGGCTTTTAGATAACATCAATGTTTCCACCACCATTGTAGAAAAGGATTTGCAAACCGCCTTAAAGCTCAGCAGTGAACTTCCAAACATAAACATTGTTCACGGTGACGGAACAAACCGTTCACTTCTTCTTGAAGAGGGCATAAAGGAAGCAGACGCCTTCTGCTGCCTTACAGGCATTGATGAAGAAAACATCGTTCTTTCACTTTTTGCAAAAAGCGTTAATCCCAAGGCTAAAACCCTTGCAAAGGTTAACCACACATTGTTCAAAGAGGTCATCAAATCTCTTGATATCGACAGCGTTATTTACCCCAAAATAACAACTGCAAACATCATTCTCAAATATGTCCGTTCCAATATTTCAGGTAACCATGGTGACGATATCAAAACAATCACAAGATCGGTAAACAACAATATCGAGTGTGTTGAATTCACCGTATCTGAAGACAGTAAGCTTCTCGGCAAAACACTTCTGGAGCTTGATATACGTAAGGATATCCTTCTTGGTACAATCACCCGCGGTAACCAGGTTATTATTCCAAGCGGTTCCGATTCACTTCAGGTTGGCGACGACGTTGTTGTTGTAACCACTACACAGCGCTTAATAAAGCTTGACGATATACTCGAATAATTTATATGCGGAATAGGGATTAAAATGAATAAACGAATGGTAATATACGTGCTTGGACTTCTGCTTTTATGCGAGGCGGCACTTATGGTCTTTCCTCTCGGGGTTGCCGCCATATACGGTGAGCCCCTGAGCTATTTTGCCAAAACAATACTTCTGCTTGTTGTATGCGGTGTTGTATTGGCACTTTTCAAACCAAAGGATAAAACAATTTATGCACGTGACGGTCTTGTAATCGTTGCATTAGGCTGGATTGTATTCAGCCTTTTCGGTGCAATCCCCTTTTATATAAGCGGTGAAATACCTCATTTTATTGATGCCTTGTTTGAAACCGTTTCAGGCTTCACAACTACAGGCTCAAGCATACTTACCGACGTGGAGGCTTTGTCAAAATCAATGATTTTCTGGCGTAGCTTTACCCATTGGCTCGGCGGTATGGGTGTTCTTGTTTTCATTATGGCAATACTTCCCCTTGCAGGCGGCGGCGGTGACTTGCATCTTATGAGAGCCGAAAGCCCCGGTCCCAGCGTCAATAAGCTTGTACCGAAATCAAAAAAGACTGCCCGCATACTTTATCTTATTTATTTTGCACTCACAATTATTCTTATTGTTTTACTTAAGCTTGGTGGTATGACTCTTTTCGAAAGTCTTACTCTTTCCTTCGGTACTGCAGGTACCGGCGGTTTTGGCATAGCAAACGACGGATTTGCAAGCTACAGTCCATACTGCCGCACAGTTGTAACAATATTTATGACCTTGTTCGGCATAAACTTCAACGTTTATTTCCTTATGCTTTTCGGTCGCATAAAGGATGCCTTGAAAAACACAGAATTATGGACATATCTTGGCATAATGACTTCTGCCGCACTTATAATAGCATTTAATATCCGCGACTATTTCGATTCTTTCACCGAGGCATTAAGTCACTCTGCTTTCCAGGTAAGCTCTGCTATGACCACTACCGGTTATTCCACAACCGACTTTAACCAATGGCCCGAGCTTTGCCGTATGATAATGCTTTTGGTTATGTGTATTGGCGGATGTGCCGGTGGTACAGGTGGCGGATTCAAGGTTTCCCGAATCATTCTTCTTATCAAAAACGCCTCTAAGGAGGTTCGTTCCATTTCTCATCCACGTTCCGTAAAAGTTGTAAAACTCGATGGCAACGTTGTGCCAAATGAAACTATGCACGTAACACTTGCTTATCTTACAATTTATGTTTTTGCAATTATAGTTTCGGTGCTTATTGTTTCACTTGATAAAACAGACACTGTTTCTAACATAACCGGTGTTATTGCTACAATAAACAATATTGGTCCCGGACTTAATGTATGTGGTCCTATGGGCAACTTCAGTTCATTCAGCAATTTATCAAAGATTGTATTTATTATAAATATGCTTTTAGGCAGACTGGAGTTCTTCCCCCTTATCTGCCTTATGATACCACCAAAGAAACGCAAAAAATTAGGATTATTCAAACGAGGATTATAATATGAGAAAAATTATAAATATTAACAAAAGCTGGTTTTTTTCGAAGGAAGAAACAACTGTATGTAACACGTTACCTACAAATTGGGAAACACTTGACCTTCCCCACACCTGGAATGGTGTTGACGGTCAGGATGGAGGTAATGACTACTATCGCGGCAAATGTTTTTATTGTAAAGAGATCGAGAAATCTCTTCTTGAGGGTAAAAAGCAATATATTGAATTTTCTGCAGTCAATTCCACCGCAGAGGTTTATTGGAACGGCAAAGCCCTCGGTGTACATCATGGCGGTTATTCACGCTTCCGTTACTTAATCCCCGCAGACGATATTAAGGATACCAACATTCTTTGCGTTGCTGCCGATAACACCCCATGCGAAACCGAGTATCCTCAAACTGCAGACTTCACCTTCTATGGCGGTATTTACCGTGATGTTAACATTGTTTGTGTTGATGACACACACTTTGACCTTGATTATTACGGTGCACCCGGAATTATGGTTACACCCGTAGTTAACGGCAAAAATGCTGATGTGACCATTGAGAGTTTCGTTACAAATCCCGAGGGTGCAACGGTAAATTACAAAATCCTTGATGGTGAAAATGTTATTTACGAAGCATCTGTAGATGCAAAAAACACTAAAACTACAATTGTGATTGAAAATGCTCACCTTTGGCACGGAAGAAAGGATCCATTCCTTTATACTTTGGAGGCAACCCTTTCGGTAAACGGTGAAGATGCAGATGCAATTTCAACCCGTTTCGGTTGCCGTTCATTTAAGGTTGATCCGGAAAAAGGCTTCTTCCTTAATGGTGAAGCATATCCTCTGCGCGGTGTTTCACGCCACCAGGATTACCCCCAAAAGGGTAACGCACTCACCTACGATGATCACAAACGTGATATTGACTTAATTATGGAGGTTGGTGCCAACACCATCCGTCTTGCTCATTATCAGCATTCACAGGATTTTTATGATTTATGTGACGAATGCGGTCTTGTTATCTGGGCGGAAATCCCATATATCTCACGTCATATGCCCGAAGCTCACGATAACACTATTTCTCAAATGACCGAGCTTATAGCCCAGAATTATAACCATGCATCAATTGTTACATGGGGGCTTTCCAACGAGATTACAATAACAGGCTCTACACCTGACCTTATCGAAAACCATAAAAAGCTTAATGACCTCTGTCATAAAATGGACAAAACACGTCCCACTACCCTTGCGGCAGTTACAATGTGCAGTATTGATGACCCGGTTGTTCATATTTCCGATATTTTATCATACAACCATTATTTCGGATGGTATGGCGGCACAACCGATATGAACGGTAAATGGTTTGATGACTTCCATAAAAAATATCCCGACAGAGCTATCGGTTTAAGTGAATACGGATGCGAAGCTCTTAATTGGCATACCTCCCAGCCCTCTCAGGGTGACTACACCGAGGAATACCAGAGCTATTACCACGAGGAGCTTATTAAACAAATCGCAGTACGCCCCTACCTTTGGGCAACTCACGTGTGGAATATGTTCGATTTTGCCGCTGATGCTCGTGCAGAGGGTGGCGAAAACGGTATGAATCATAAGGGTCTTGTTACCTTTGATCGTCAGTACAAAAAAGATTCCTTCTATGCCTATAAGGCATGGCTCTCAGACGAAAAGGTGCTTCACATCTGTTCAAAGCGTTACATTGACCGTGTTGAAGACGTCACAAAGGTTACCGTTTACTCCAACTGTCAGCAGGTTGAGCTTTTTGTTAATGGCGTAAGCGTAGAGGTGCAGAAAAAGGGAGATTTCCCATTCTTCTACTTTAATGTTGAAAACAGCGGCGAAACTCTTATTGAGGTTAAAGCAGATGGTCTTACAGATTCTGCTACCATCAGAAAGGTTGACAAGCCTAACGAAAGCTACGTTATGAAGGAAGAAAACCAGGTTATAAACTGGTTTGAAATCACCACACCTGCAGGCTACTATTCAATCAACGATTCTGTCGGTGATATTATGTCCACCTTCAAGGGCAAGATTGCTTTATTCCGTTTCCTTATGCTTCTCAAAAAAACAATGTCACAAGGCACAAAAAGCGGTAAACCTGAGGTTATGGGCTTCTCCTTCAGCAAAATCAATATGAGTATGATTAAGTCCTTATACGGTATGGTTAAGGGCTTTACCATAAAACGTGCATTTATGATGCTCGGCGGTGACAAATTCACTAAGGAGCAGATTCTTGAAGTAAATGCTAACCTTAATAAAATCAAGAAAAAGAAATAAATTGGATGTGATCTTTTGGCTGAAGCGTTAGCCACAGTTATGGCAATTTTTGCCGTAATCGGTGCATTGGATAAAATCACCGGCAATCACCTTAAATTAGGTGATGAGTTTGAAAAAGGCATAAAAACCTTAGGTCCTTTATCCCTTTCAATGCTCGGTATGATGACCATTGCACCCGTACTTGCAGATATTCTTTTACCCCTTATTTCCCCCGTTGCAAAAGCAATAGGCTTTGACCCCGCTGCACTTGCAGGTGTACTTATTGCAAACGATATGGGCGGTGCGGCACTTGCCGACTCAGTAGCACAAACACCTGTACTCGGTGCTTTTCACGGGCTTTGCGTAGCCGCAATGCTTGGTGCCACCATATCCTTTACAATACCCGTTGCATTGCAGTCCTCAAGCTCCGAAAACCATAACGATGTACTTATGGGTTTGCTGTGCGGTATTTGTACAATCCCCGTGGGATGCTTCGTTTCGGGTATAATTATGGGCATTTCTCCCCTTACAGTTATAACTAACCTTATACCTGCACTTCTGATTTCCGTAATTATAATAATTGGTCTTCTGAAATTTCCTAAAGGCACAATCAAAATATTCGGCATTTTCGGGAAATTCATTACAATAATAATTACCGCAGGTCTTGCTTTAGGCATTTTCCAGACCCTTACGGGTAAAACTATTATAAAAAATACCGCACCCCTTACAGAAAGTGCGGAAACCGTTTTTATAATTTGTATTACACTTGCAGGTACATTCCCTCTGATTGCAATCATATCAAAAATATTGAAAAAACCTTTGTCTGCTTTAGGTCGCAAAACACAGCTTGATGATACATCTGTTATAGGACTTATTGCTACACTCGCCAACAGCATTGCAACTATGGAAAGTGCGGATAAAATGAACCGCAAAGGCAGGGTGCTTAACCTGGCCTTTGCAGTCAGTGCGGCTTTTGTTTTCGGTGACCACCTTGCATTTACCCTTGCATATAACGGCAAATACATATTGCCCGTTATTATCGGCAAGCTTACCGCAGGTATAACTGCACTTGTTGTGGCATCACTTCTTGTTAAGAAAACTGAAAAAAATTGAATTATTTCAGAATAACAGATTTAAGTGCTTCAGCGGCATCATCATTTGTAAATCCACCCGGGGTTTTATCGAAATTTTTAACCTGACCCCAGCGTGAGCACCACTCGTCTATTTGTTGTGATGTTGCTTCTGCATTTTCAAGGGAGGAAAGGCTTTTAATTGTTTCAAAAAGCTCCGCTTCTTCCACACCTAAAATTTCAAACAGCTCCGCATATCTTGTGGGGCTGTATTTTTTCGCCCTTTCTAATAAAAACGGCATAAGCACAGCACATGCCTTTCCGTGAGGCACACCGAATTCTTCGGTTAAAACGTAGCCTACAGTATGGGGAAATAAAGCACCGCAGATGTTAAGCTCCATTCCTGCAAGAAGTGAACCTCTGTAAAGCTCCTCCCTACCTTTCTCATCAGGCACGTTGCCTGTAGTGTAAAGCGCCTTAAGCCCCTTGTAAATTACCGGTAAGCTCAACCTGGCATAAGCACTCGCAATTTCTGTACAACCCGGTGCAAACCAACCCTCAACCGCATGGGCAAAGGCATCAAGTGCCGTAGAAACCGTAACGTTGTAACTCATCGAATTAGTATATTTACTGTCAGCATAAACTAATGCGGCATAGCAATCCACACCACCTATGCTCTTTTTCTGCATAGTGTTATCATTTGTTAGAACCGAAACACCTGTAACCTCACTGCCCGTACCTGCAGTTGTGCCTACAAGCACTACGGGTAAAGCTTTCGAAGGTATTGCTCTGTTATATAAGCCGTCAATATCATAATTCGGATTTTCGGCACATATAGCCACCGCCTTTGAAGCATCAAGGGGTGAGCCTCCACCGATGCCGATTATAAAATCTGCTTTCATTTCCCTTGCTATTCTACCGCCCTCAATAACCGATGAAACAAGAGGATTCTCACCAATTTCATCAAAAATATCATATTCTATACTACGGCTTTCCAAAGCATTACACACATCTGCAAGAGCGCCGCTTTTACGGGCACCAGATTTTCCTGTAACAATAAGACACTTTTCACCCAAATCATCAAGCATAGCTGCATATTCTGTAACACAGTTTTTTCCACTTATTACCTTTGAATTTACATAGATATCATTATACATAAATTTTCACCTTGAATTTATACTTTATATACAATAAATATATATCAAATTTCAGTTGAAAAAGCAAGTATTGTGTAGTATAATATCTTTGGTTAATTTTACTCAAAATTAACCACATATTGTCAATAACTTAACGAACTTCAACAAATTTTTCACACTTCAGGGTTGGTATTTATATGGGACAGTCTATGCGGTCACTTATAAAAATTGCAGATGTTTTTATTATTGCATTTGTTATCACAATTGCAATTGTACTTATTATTTTCAACACCCGTAAGTCCTCGGAGGATTACATCGCGGTTATTACAGTTGACGGTCACGTTACCGAGCGTATTAATCTCAAAACTGCAGAGGACAGAGTTATCGTTCTTGATACATCCCCCGTTGTAACCCTTGAGATCAAGAATTCAAAGATCGCATTTGTTGATTCACTTTGCCCCGACTCCACTTGTGAGAAATGCGGATATCTGCAAAAGCCCGGTGATACAGCCGCTTGTGTACCCGCCAAAACAGTTGTCACAATTACAGGAGAAAGCGTCGGTAAAATTGATGCTGTAGTGGGGTAACGTTATGGACAGAAAGATAAAAAGAATTGCTCTTTCGGGAATAATGTGTGCTTTAGGAATTGCCATATCCTTTATAGAAAGCCTTATACCTCCGATTGTTGCAATACCGGGAGCGAAACCCGGTTTTTCTAACATTGTTATAATGTACGCAATGGGAAGCCTTGGACTTCCTTACGCTTTGGCAATCACAATTTTCAAAGCTTTATTTGCTCTTATTACAAGGGGACTATCCGCTTTTTTAATGAGCTTATGCGGTGGACTTTTCAGTCTTCTTATTATGTGGCTTCTTTTCAGAATAAAAAGCAACAAAATAGGTTATATTGGCATTGGTGTATTATGTGCCGTTTTCCATAATCTCGGTCAACTATCCATTGCCATTGTAATACTTGGTAAAAATATTATTGCAATCGCACCCTGGCTTCTGATATCAGGGATGATTTGCGGTATGGTTACGGGTACGGTTTTCGGTTTAACTTATCCCGTACTTTTATCAAGAACTAAATTTATATCAAATCATTTCAGCTCGAAATGTTAAGACAGGGGTCGATACTCAAATGCTAAAACACATTGCAGGTGTACTTTCTCCCGCTGCCCACGGTAGAGGCGGCGTAAAAGTACCCCACAACAAAAACACGCAGGATTGCAAAATCGTGCGTATCCCCGCGCCTGATACAGTTATTTTACCTATGCAGCAGCACATCGGTGCACCTTGCACCCCGACTGTTAAAGTAGGTGATACTGTAAAGGTAGGTCAGATTATAGGGGACAGTGATAAATTTATTTCAGCACCTATTCATGCATCAGTTTCAGGTAAGGTTACCGCTGTTGCGGATACTTTACTTGCAAATGGTCGACTTGCACCTGCAGTTACCATTGAATCCGATGGTGAAATGGATGTTTTTGAAGACATTCAAGCACCCGTTATCAATAACGTTGATGACTTCAAGCGTGCTGTACGCGAATCAGGTCTTGTAGGTCTTGGCGGTGCAGGTTTCCCGAGCCACGTTAAGTTCCATATTTCACCTGACAAACCTATTGACACTATCGTTGTTAATGCGGCGGAATGTGAGCCACACATTACCGTTGACTACCGAGAATGCCTTGATAACACCCTTTATATTATCCGCAGCCTTATGATTATTAAGGAGTACCTTAAAATCCCTCGCGCTGTTATTGCAGTTGAAGATAACAAGCCAAAGGCTATTGAAAAACTCCAGCAGGTAGCAGACCAGGTTGGCGACGGTTCAATAAAGGTTATGGCTCTTAAGTCACAGTATCCTCAGGGTGCTGAAAAAATGATTGTTTATTCTGCTACAGGCAGAAAAATCCCCTTAGGAAAATTACCTGCTGACGTAGGCGTTATTGTAATGAACGTTACAAGCACCGCATTTATCGGCAGATATCTTGAAACAGGTAAGCCCCTTGTAAGCCGTTCACTTACTGTTGACGGCACCGCAATCATCAAGCCTCAAAACGTACGTGTACCTATAGGCACAAGTCTCCACCACGTTATTGATTTCTGCGGTGGCTTCAAGCCCGACCTTGAAAAGGTTATTGCAGGCGGTCCTATGATGGGTACGGCACTTGTTACCACAGATGTACCGATTATCAAAAGCTACAACGCCATACTTGCTTTTTCAAAGGGTACACTTGTTGACAAGCCTGATAATCCTTGTATCCGTTGTGGAAGATGCAGTCAGGTATGTCCTATGGGCTTAATGCCAACTAATATTATGCGTTCCGTAAAGGCCAAGGATATAGACGGACTCAAGGAATCAAACGCAATTGCTTGTATGCAATGCGGTACTTGTGCATACGCTTGTCCTGCAGGCAGACCCCTTGTTCAATACATTGTTCTTGCAAAAGACTTTTTAAGAGAGGAGAGTGCAAAATAATATGGGAATCAACGCTTTAATTCAAAAAGTTAAACCAACCGTTACCGCATCCCCTCACTTTAAATCAAAGGTAACCTCAACCGGTTTGATGCTTGATGTTATAATTGCACTTATTCCTGCACTTTGTGCTTCTATATGGATTTTCGGTCCGAGGGCACTTATCATTAATGCAGTAAGCGTTATAAGTTGTATAGCTTTCGAGTATATTACCCGTAAAATCCTTAAACGGCCAAACACCCTGAAGGATCTGAGTGCAATTGTTACAGGTCTTCTACTTGCCTTTAATCTGCCCTCTACCTTGCCTATATGGATGGTACCTATTGGTGCATTTGTTGCTATAGTTGTTGTTAAGCAATTCTTTGGCGGTATCGGTCAGAACTTTGTTAACCCTGCTTTAATGGGCAGAATCGTACTTATGGTATCCTTCCCCGGACCTATGTCAAACTGGGTAATGCCCTACAATTGGAATAAAACAGTAGATGCCATTACAACTGCCACCCCTTTATATGAAATTCAAAAAGGGGTTGAACCTACATTTGACCTTATGGATATGCTTATCGGTACACGTGCAGGCTGTCTCGGTGAAACCTGTGCTATAGCCCTTCTTTTAGGCGGTGTATATTTACTTATCCGCAAGGTTATTTCACCATCAATTCCCCTTTCATTTATAGGCACCGTTGCAGTATTTATGCTTATTGCAGGTGATTTTGATGTGAATTATCTTGTATATAACCTTTTAGGCGGTGGTCTTCTTATAGGTGCTATTTTTATGGCAACCGACTATGCAACCTGCCCCCTCACCTCAAAAGGTAAAATTATTTACGGTATCGGTTGCGGTCTTGTAGCTTGTCTTATTCGTCAGTTCGGTAGCTACAACGAGGGTGTTTCATTCGGCATAATCCTTATGAACTTACTTGTTCCCCATATTGATAACCTTACAAAGCTTAAGCCCTTCGGCTATATAAAAGAAAAAAAGCAGAAGGAGGCAAAAGCAGAATGAAGAAGATTAATATTAAAGAAATATTAGTTCCCGCAATAATGTTATTCATTATTGCAGCTGTGTGTACAGCACTCCTTGCAGGCACAAACCTCCTTACTGAAGATAAAATTGCAGAAATTTCTGTTCAGACAGAGATGGCAGCAAAAGCTGCGGTTTTCCCCGAAGCTAAAAGTTTTTCAGATGAGAAAATCGTTAATGACGTTCCTTATTACGAAGCATTAAATGACAAAAATGAGGTTGTCGGCTATGTTTTCAGTACAACCACAAAAAGCTATGGCGGTGACCTTAGCTGTATGGTTGGTATAAGCTGTGAAACAGATAAAATTACCGGTGTTGAAATCACTGCTATCAGTGATACACCCGGTTTAGGTATGAAAGCAGACACACCCGATTTCCTTTCACAGTATATTGACCGCACAGGTGATATCGGCGTTAACAAAAACGAAAACACCGAAACAGAAATTATGGCAATCACCGGTGCTACAATTACATCACAAGCAGTAACGCTTAATGTTAATACTGCTTTTGACACATACGAAACATTGAAGGCAGGTGATAACAATGGCTGATAAAAAATGCTCCCTCAGAAAAGAATTTACAAAGGGCTTGCTTAAGGAAAACCCTGTTTTAAGGCTTGTTCTCGGTACCTGCCCCACCCTTGCAACATCAACCTCTATGGTTAACGCTATAGGTATGGGTATTGCCGCAACAATAGTTCTTATCTGCTCAAACATCGCTATTTCAGCACTTCGCAAAATCATTCCCGACAAGGTTCGTATTCCTGCGTACATTGTTATTATCGCATCTTTTGTTACTATGGTTCAGATGCTCGTAAAAGCCTTTGTTCCTGCACTTGACTCTGCATTAGGCGTTTTCTTACCCCTTATTGTTGTTAACTGCATCATTCTCGGCAGAGCTGAAGCTTTTGCAAACAAAAACACAGTTATTGCTTCTGCAGTTGATGGTCTTGGTATGGGTATCGGCTTTACTGCCGCACTTTTCTGTATGGCAACAGTCCGCGAATTCTTAGGCAACGGCACCTTGTTCTCAGGTGCACAGAGCCTTCTCGGTGTATTTGGAGACAATGTTTTAGGTGGCTTCAATGGTATCGAAATACTTAACACACCTATGACAATATTCATTCTTCCTGCAGGTGGTTTCTTTGTATTCGGCATACTTATTGCCCTTTCAAACAAAATCGGCGACAAAAAGAAGCTTCCCAAAGCAGAGCTTCACGGATGCGATAGCTGTCCCCTTGCCGCAACCTGCTCCAAAAAAACAAGCTATGAGGAGGATCGTCATATATGAATGCTGCACAATTCTTTTCAATTCTTGTTACCGCTATTCTTACTGAAAACTTTGTTTTAAGCAAATTCCTCGGTATATGCCCATTCCTCGGTGTTTCTAAAAAAGTTAATACCGCACTTGGTATGAGTGTAGCCGTTATATTCGTTATGCTTATTTCAACTGCAGTTACATACCCTATCAATAATTTGCTTAACAGCTTAGGTCTTGGTTATTTACAGACTATTGTTTGTATTCTTATTATTGCCGCTTTAGTTCAGTTTGTTGAAATTGTACTTAAGAAATACATTAAGTCACTTTACAATGCTTTAGGTATTTATCTTCCTCTTATTACAACAAACTGTGCAGTTCTCGGTGTTGTTCTTCTCAACTTCGAAAATGCTTACACCTTTGCACAATCAATGGTCAACACCCTTGGTGCAGGCATAGGCTTTATGGTTGCCATGCTTATATTTGCAGGTGTTCGCTCAAGACTTGAAACTGCAGATATTCCCGAAGCGTTAAAGGGACTTCCCTCAACACTCATTGCCGCATCAATCACATCCATCTCATTCCTTGGCTTTGCAGGGGTTGTAGACGGCATTTTCGGTTAAGGGGGTAAGAAATATGAATGAAATTTTAATTCCTATTTTGCTTGTTTCCGGCGTGGGTCTTGTGCTCGGACTTTGCCTTGCTATCGCTTCAAAGGTTATGGCTGTCCCTGTTGATGAAAAAGCCGAACAGATAGAGGGTTGCTTACCCGGTGCTAACTGCGGTGCTTGTGGATTCTCCGGTTGCGGAGGTTATGCTGCCGCACTTTCAAGCGGTAAAACAACTGAAACAAACCTTTGTGCACCGGGTGGAAATGCTGCTGCACAACAGATTGCCGAAATTTTAGGTGTGTCTGCCGCTTCTGTATTACCCACAGTTGCAGTTGTACACTGTATGGGAAACTCTTCAAACTCTGAGGATAAAATGATTTATCAGGGTGTCAGTAGCTGCCGTATGGCTTCACAGCTTTTCGGCGGTGCTAAGGAATGCACCTATGGTTGTCTTGGACTTGGTGACTGTGTTGACGTTTGTGATTTCGATGCTATCCACGTTTGCGACGGTGTTGCGCGAATTTCGACAATAGCTTGTCACAGCTGTAAAAAATGTGTTTCAGCTTGTCCTAAAAGCCTTATTAAGATGGTACCTCTTAACGTTACACAAGCTGCCGTTCTCTGCAACAACAAAGAAAAAGGCGCCCTTGCACGTAAGCATTGCAAAGCCGCTTGTATTGGTTGTATGAAGTGTGTTAAGGCATGTGAGCATGACGCTATCAAGGTTGAAAACTTCCTTGCAAGTGTTGACCCGCAGAAATGTATCGGTTGCGGTGAATGTCACTCAGTGTGTCCCGTAGGTTGTGTGGACCTTATTACACCGAAAGCGTGACACAATATATTAAATAAACCAAAAAACTCGTAAGGCATTGCCTTACGAGTTTTTGTTATTACTATTACTTTTTAATTTTCTTATATACAACGGGATAAACTTTTACAACAAGTGCCCAAGCAATAAGACCGCCGATAAGACCAACTACCGCACCTGCAATAACGTCTGTGGGATAGTGAACGTGAACATAGATTCTTGAGAAGCCGATAAGAGCCGCTATAATAAATGCGGGAATACCAACTGCAAGATACTTCCTGTTCTCTTTGTTAAAGCAACCTACAAGCAAAGCAAAAGCAGCACCAATTGATGTTGAGGTGTGACCTGAGGGGAATGAGAAGCTTTCACTCTGTTTAATAAGCTCGGGCCATACGTAGCTATAATCTGCATTTGCCCAAACCTCAGGATCAAGGTTATAAGGTCTTGGTCTTTCAATAAGGTTCTTAAGTGCAACGTTATTGATAAGTGATGAAATTGCAAGACCTGCAAAAACAAGAACACCTAACTTTCTTGTCTTCTTAGGAATTAACAAGCAGATACCGATAACAAACCAGATAATACCGGGTGTGTCACCAAGGTGTGTAATGAATGTCATAATACTGTCAAGTGTAGTATTCATAATACTATCAACCCAAGAGTAAATGGCAACGTCAATGTTTACAATAAATTCGTTAAGGAAAAAATCAGCCATAACTACCTCCGTAATTTAATAATATGGGATTATTTTACACTTAATTACACTAAAAGTCAACATATATAGTCAAAAGAAAAAACAAGGGTAACCGAAGTTACCCTTGCGAAAATTTATAAATATAAATTATTCAATGATGTCAGTAACAGCACCTGAACCAACAGTTCTACCACCTTCACGGATAGCGAAACGAAGACCCTTTTCGATACCGATAGGAGTGATGAGCTCAACAGTCATCTCAACGTTGTCGCCGGGCATGCACATTTCTGTGCCTTCGGGAAGATAGATTGTACCTGTAACGTCAGTTGTTCTGAAGAAGAACTGAGGTCTGTAGTTGTTGAAGAAAGGTGTGTGACGGCCGCCTTCATCTTTAGAAAGAACGTAAACCTGACCTTTGAACTTTGTGTGAGGTTTGATTGAACCGGGTTTGCAAAGAACCTGACCACGTTCAATACCTTTTCTGTCAACACCACGAAGAAGAGCACCGATGTTGTCACCAGCCTCAGCATAGTCGAGGAGCTTGTGGAACATCTCAACACCTGTACAAACAGTTTTGCTTGATTCTTCTTTAAGACCAACGATTTCGAGTTCGTCACCAACCTTAAGCTGACCACGCTCAACTCTACCAGTTGCAACAGTACCACGACCAGTAATTGTGAATACGTCTTCAACAGGCATAAGGAAGTCAAGGTCTGCCTTACGGTCAGGAGTAGGAATGTAGCTATCTACAGCGTCCATGAGCTCAAGGATAGGAGCGTAAACAGGATCGCTAAGATCTGTAGAAGCTGAATCAAGAGCCTGGAATGCAGAACCCTTGATGATGGGTGTATCATCACCGGGGAAGTCATACTCAGAAAGAGTTTCACGAACTTCCATTTCAACAAGTTCAACGAGCTCTTCGTCATCAACGAGGTCGCACTTGTTAAGGAAAACAACGATGTAAGGAACGCCAACCTGACGAGCAAGAAGAAGGTGTTCTTTTGTCTGAGCCATAGGACCATCAGTAGCAGCGATAACAAGGATAGCACCGTCCATCTGTGCAGCACCTGTGATCATGTTCTTGATATAGTCAGCATGGCCGGGGCAGTCAACGTGAGCATAGTGACGAGCGTCTGTTTCGTACTCAACGTGAGCTGTGTTGATTGTGATACCACGCTCTCTCTCTTCAGGAGCTTTATCGATGTTTGCATAATCTTCAAACTGAGCAAAGCCTTTGATAGAAAGAGTTTTTGTGATAGCAGCTGTAAGAGTTGTTTTACCATGGTCAACGTGGCCGATAGTACCAATGTTAACGTGTGGTTTTGTTCTTTCGAATTTCTGTTTAGCCATTGGAAATTTCCTCCCTAAAATTTAATTTGTACGATGTTATCTTATCAAATAACTCGTTATAATTCAATAGTTTTTTGAAAATTATTAATTAAATCAAGCTTTGCAGCCTCAATTTAATTATTTTGCACGCTCGTCCATAATTTTCTCAGCAATGTTTCTGGGAACAGCCTGATAATTATGAGGCTCCATTACGTACTGACCACGACCCTGTGTCTTGGAACGAAGGTCTGTAGCGTAACCAAACATCTCTGAAAGAGGAACGTGAGCAATAATTTCTGCAGCACCGTTTCTATCTTCCTGACCCTGTGGAAGACCACGACGGGAAGTAAGGTCACCAAGTACATCACCGATATACTCTGTGGGTACTACAACTGTTACTTTCATGATAGGCTCCATAAGAACAGGAGCAGCCTTAGCCATAGCCTCTTTGAAAGCCATTGAACCTGCAGTTTTGAAAGCAAGCTCAGATGAGTCAACATCGTGGTATGAACCATCATAAAGTGTAACCTTAACGTCAACAACGTTGTAACCGGCAAGAACACCGGAAAGCATAGCGCCCTTGATACCTGCTTCTGCAGGACCAATGAATTCCTTAGGAATAGCACCACCGACAATGTTGTTAACAAATTCGTAACCCTTGCCTTCGTTGGGCTCGATACGAATCTTAACATGACCATACTGACCATGACCACCGGACTGACGAGCAAACTTGGTGTCTGCACCAGCTTCCTGAGTGATTGTTTCTCTGTAAGCAACCTGAGGCTTACCAACATTAGCTTCAACTCTGAATTCACGAAGAAGTCTGTCTACGATGATTTCAAGGTGAAGCTCACCCATACCGGCAATAATTGTCTGGCCTGTTTCCTCATCAGTGTAGCATTTGAATGTGGGATCCTCTTCTGCAAGTTTTGCAAGAGCGATACCCATCTTTTCCTGACCTGCTTTGGTCTTGGGCTCAATAGCAACACGGATAACGGGCTCAGGGAATTCCATAGATTCGAGAATAACGGGGTGATTCTTATCGCAAAGAGTGTCACCTGTAGTTGTTCTCTTGATACCAACAGCAGCAGCGATATCACCTGCATAGCAGCAATCAATGTCCTTACGGTCATTAGCGTGCATCTGAAGGATTCTACCGATACGCTCTGTATCGTCTTTTACTGAGTTGTAAACAGATGTACCTGTTTCAATCTTACCTGAGTAAACTCTGAAGTAGCAAAGTTTACCAACGAAGGGGTCAGTTGCAATCTTGAATGCAAGAGCTGCAAAAGGCTCTGTATCTGAAGAATTACGAACTTCCTCTTCTTCTGTATCAGGGTTAATACCCTTAATAGCTTCAACGTCTGTGGGTGCAGGCATATAGTCTACAACCGCATCAAGAAGCTTCTGAACACCTTTGTTCTTGTATGATGTACCGCAAACAATCGGAACCATATCGTTAGCAATTGTTGCTTTTCTGATGCAAGTTTTGATTTCTTCAATAGTGAGTTCTTCACCATCAAAGTATTTCATCATAAGCTCGTCATCCTGCTCAGCAACGTGCTCGATAAGCTCTGAACGGTACTTCTCTGCAATTTCCTTCATATCCTCGGGAATTTCTTCAACACGGATGTCCTTGCCTAAATCGTCGTAGTAAACTACTGCGTTCATTTCAACAAGGTCAATAATTCCCTTGAAGGTGGACTCAGAACCGATAGGAAGCTGAATCGGTACAGCGTTACATTTAAGACGATCTTTTATCATATTGAGAACATTATAGAAGTCTGCACCCATAATGTCCATCTTGTTGACATAGATCATTCTTGGAACTCTGTATTTATCAGCCTGTCTCCAAACAGTTTCTGACTGGGGCTCAACGCCACCCTTAGCACAAAGAACTGTAACAGAACCGTCAAGAACTCTCAATGAACGTTCAACCTCAACTGTGAAGTCAACGTGGCCGGGAGTATCAATGATGTTGATTCTGTTGCCGTTCCAGAAACAAGTTGTAGCAGCAGAGGTGATTGTAATACCTCTCTCCTGTTCCTGTGCCATCCAGTCCATTGTAGCAGCACCATCATGAGTTTCACCTAACTTATGGTTAACACCTGTGTAGAAAAGGATACGCTCTGTGGTAGTTGTTTTACCGGCATCGATGTGAGCCATGATACCGATATTTCTTGTCTGCTGTAAAGATACCTGTCTTGGCATAATATCCTCCGAAATTTAGATAAAATATTCAGATAATTACCATCTGAAATGTGCAAATGCTTTGTTTGCTTCTGCGTTTTTGTGCATGTCTTCTTTTTTCTTGAAGGCAGCACCTGTTGAATTAGTTGCATCAAGAATCTCGTTAGCAAGTCTTTCCTTTGCTGTTCTCTCTGAACGAGCACGAGAATATGTTGCAATCCAACGAAGACCGAGTGTTTCACGTCTTTCGGGACGAACATCGATCGGAACCTGGTAAGTAGCACCGCCGACACGACGAGCTTTTACCTCGAGAACGGGCATAACGTTCTCCATAGCGGCCTCAAAAACCTCAAGGGGTTCTTTGCCTGTCTGTTCTCTGATGATATCGAATGCATCATACACAATACGCTGTGCGACACCCTTCTTACCATCTAACATTACATTGTTAATAAGCCTTGTAACAAGCTTAGAGTTGTAAAGCGGATCCGGCAAAACATCACGTTTTGCAATCTGGCCTCTTCTTGGCACTTCGCTTCCCTCCTTCATATTAATGATATCATAGGTACTCGAGTGACTATCTTTCCCGTGGCGCCAATGGCTTTTACAACTCTATATATAATAAAGTTAATAAAAATACTCACCATTGGTTGAATTTATATTCAGCCTGCAAGAAGATTTGTCCTTGAATAATAGTTTAGCTGCTTAAGATTATTTCTTAGCTGCTTTCGGACGTTTAGCACCGTATTTTGAACGGCTCTGCATCCTGTTAGCGACACCCTGGGCATCCAAAGTACCTCTAACGATGTGGTAACGCACACCGGGAAGGTCCTTAACACGACCACCACGGATAAGCACTACGCTATGCTCCTGAAGATTGTGACCCACACCCGGAATATAAGCAGAAACTTCAATACCGTTTGTGAGACGAACTCTGGCAAGCTTTCTGAGAGCTGAGTTAGGCTTTTTAGGTGTATCAGTCTTAACAACTGTGCACACACCACGCTTCTGAGGAGAATTGTTATTTGTTAAAACATTCTTCTTAGAGTTAAGGCCTTTACCGAGAGCAGGAGCCTTGGACTTCTTTTCGAGAGTTTGTCTTCCGCTACGAACGAGCTGATTAAATGTTGGCAAGTATTTTCACCTCCGATAATTAGATAGGATATATATGGGAAAAAGGCATACTTCACCCATACGCACCAGATAATAAGATAACACTTTTAACTTGTTTTGTCAACACTTCTAACAAAGTTTTTTTGGTTTTTTTGGTGATTTCAACGATTTTTATATTCCCTGTATATTATTGGTAATTTAATAGTGATTATTACATTTTTATACAATAAAAACGTAATTTTTTACTCCCCTATCATAAAAAACAAGGTGCATCTCTTACGAAATGCACCTTAAAACTTTAAATTATTCTACTACAGGTATCTCAAGTGTGTTAAATGCATTCTCGGGAACCTCAGTTGAAACAACGTCAACCTCACTGTAGCACTTCATACCTGTACCTGAAGGAAGAAGCTTACCGATAATAACATTTTCCTTAAGACCAAGAAGCGGATCAAGTTTACCCTTGATAGCAGCATCTGTAAGAACCTTTGTAGTTTCCTGGAATGATGCAGCTGAAAGGAAGGATTCTGTAGCAAGTGAAGCCTTAGTAATACCTAAAAGTACAGGGCTTGTTGTTGCCGGTACAAAAGGCATACCCTCTGCTTCGCAACGAGCTTTCGCAGCTGCATTAGCCGCATTAAGCTCACGCTTCTCAATTGATGTACCCTGAAGAAGCGTTGTTGAACCCGGATCCTCAACCTTAACCTTACGCATCATCTGACGAACGATAACCTCGATATGCTTATCGTTGATATCAACACCCTGCATACGGTATGTCATCTGAACTTCCTTGATAAGGTAGTTGTGAACTGCGTCAACACCGAGAACTGCAAGTACATCGTGGGGGTTAACCGCACCCTCTGTAAGGTGCTGACCTTTTTCGATGTATGCACCCTCCTGAATATTCTGGCAAAGTCTTGCATCAAATGGGATAAGATATTTTTTAACCTCTTCCTCACCTGTTACAACAACATATTTACTCTTCTTGATATCTTCGAATGAGATTTTACCTGAAATTTCAGAAAGCATTGCAAGTGTCTTTGGCTTTCTGCCCTCGAACAACTCTTCAACACGAGGAAGACCCTGTGTAATATCCGCCTGAGAAGCAACACCACCGGTATGGAATGTTCTCATGGTAAGCTGTGTACCGGGCTCACCGATAGACTGAGCAGCAATAATACCAACTGCCTCACCTACTGTAACGGGGCCTGCGGTAGCAAGGTTAGAACCATAACATTTAATACATACGCCGTGTTCACTTTCACAAGTAAGAAGTGAGCGGATTTTAATCTTTCTGTCTTCGGGATTTTCACGACCATTAACAATACCCGCGATTTTCTTAGCAAGGATATCATCAATCATTGTGTTTGTATCACAAATGATTTCACCGTTTTCATCACAAAGATTTTCGAGAAGGTAACGGCCTGTAAGACGTTCGCTTAATGGCTCGATAATATCGTTACCGTCAGTAATGTCGTAAACCTCAAGACCATCACTACAGTGGCAGTCTTCATCGCGGATTATAACCTCCTGAGAAACGTCAACAAGACGTCTTGTAAGGTAACCGGAGTCAGCAGTACGAAGAGCGGTATCGGCAAGACCTTTACGCGCACCACGTGATGAAATGAAGTACTCAATGATATTAAGACCTTCACGGTAGTTAGCTCTGATAGGGATTTCGATAGTTTTACCTGCAGTATTTGCGATAAGACCACGCATACCTGCGAGCTGACGAAGCTGTGAGTCAGAACCACGGGCACCTGAATCAAGCATCATAAAGATGGGGTTGTAGGGATCCATAGCATTGCGAAGTTCTGCAGAAACATTCTTTGTACAAACTTCCCAAGCCTTAATCTTGCTACGTGAACGATCCTGTTCACTGAGAAGACCCATCTGATAATCTTCTTCGATTGTGTCAATAAGTGCTTCAGTTTCTGCAAGGAACTGAGCCTTCTTTTCGGGGATAGTAGCATCACAAACAGCAACGGTAATACCGCTTCGTGTTGAATACTTATAACCCTGAGCCTTGATATTATCAAGAACCTCTGCAGATTTTGCAGTACCGTGAACTCTGATACAACGTTCAATGATTCTACCAAGAACCTTTTTATTAACAAGCTCGTTGATTTCGAGTGTAAACATATTATCGGGATTGCTTCTGTCAACAAAACCAAGATCCTGAGGAACAGGAGTGTTGAAAAGAACCTTACCTAATGTTGTTTCAAGAAGCTTTGAATATGTTTTACCATCAACTTCCTTTGTCATACGGATTTTGATGGGTGCATGAAGACCTAAATCACCTTCATCATAAGCCATCATAGCCTCATCAACATTGCCGAATACCTTGCCGTTACCGATTTCATCTGCCTTTTCAAGTGTAAGGTAGTATGAACCAAGGATCATATCCTGAGTGGGAACAACAACGGGTTTACCGTCTGAAGGCTTAAGCAAGTTGTTTGCAGCAAGCATAAGGAAACGTGCCTCTGCCTGCGCCTCTGCAGAAAGAGGAACGTGAACAGCCATCTGGTCACCGTCGAAGTCGGCGTTGAAAGCTGTACATACAAGGGGATGAAGCTTGATTGCTCTACCTTCAACAAGTACGGGCTCGAAAGCCTGAATACCAAGTCTGTGAAGAGTAGGAGCACGGTTAAGCATTACAGGATGGTCTTTAATAACAACCTCTAATGCATCCCAAACCTCTGTGCTTGCACGTTCAACCATTTTTCTTGCAGATTTAATGTTATTAGCCTTACCTAATTCGCAAAGACGCTTCATAACAAATGGTTTGAAGAGCTCAAGTGCCATTTCTTTAGGAAGACCACACTGATAAATCTTAAGTTCGGGACCAACAACGATAACTGAACGGCCTGAATAGTCAACACGCTTACCGAGAAGGTTCTGACGGAAGCGGCCCTGCTTACCTTTAAGCATATCAGAAAGAGATTTAAGAGCACGGTTGTTAGGACCTGTAACGGGTCTTCCGCGTCTGCCGTTGTCGATAAGTGCGTCAACAGCCTCCTGAAGCATTCTCTTTTCGTTGTTTACAATGATCTCGGGAGCACCTAATTCAAGGAGCTTCTGAAGACGGTTATTTCTGTTAATAACACGTCTGTAAAGATCGTTAAGGTCAGATGTTGCGAATCTGCCACCATCAAGCTGTACCATAGGACGGATATCCGGTGGTATAACAGGGATAACATCAAGAATCATCCACTCGGGGCGGTTACCTGATGCCTTGAAAGCTTCGCAAACCTCTAATCTTTTAAGTATACGGATTTTCTTCTGACCTGCCGCTGTTTCAAGTTCTTTGTGAAGTTCCTCACAAAGAACATCAACGTCAATTTCTGAAAGAAGCTGTTTGATAGCCTCTGCACCCATTGATGCCTTGAAAGAGCCGCGGTCATATCTTTCGATCATTTCCTCGTAGTCTTTTTCGCTAAGAATCTGTTTCTTCTCGAGTGGAGTATCACCGGGATCAACAACTATATACTTTGCAAAATAAAGAACTTTTTCAAGGTCACGATGAGAAATATCAAGTATAAGACCCATTCTTGAGGGTGTGCCCTTAAAGTACCAGATATGTGATACAGGAGCAGCAAGCTCAATGTGTCCCATACGCTCACGTCTTACTTTAGCCTTGGTGATTTCAACACCGCAGCGTTCGCAGACTTTGCCTTTGAAACGAATTTTTTTGTATTTTCCGCAATGGCATTCCCAGTCCTTAGTAGGTCCGAAAATCTTTTCGCAGAAAAGACCGTCTTTTTCCGGTTTAAGTGTACGGTAGTTAATGGTTTCAGGCTTTTTAACCTCACCATAAGACCATTCCCTTACAAGTTCCGGAGAAGCGAGTCCTATTTTTATAGACTCAAAATCTATATTGTTATCCTCAACAGTTACGTTAACTGAATCGTATGCCATATATGAATAACCCTTCTTCCTAATCAAATATCGGATGTAAGCTTATTTTCGGATTAAAAATCCTCATCTTCATCCAGTGACTCCTCAAATGCCTCTGCTGCAAAAGCAAATTCATTTTCGGATTCCTCATCTGTAACAGAATAGCCTGCTGCATCCTCTGCATCATTGATACTGTTCATAACTTCTTCAAGCTCTGAATTATCAACTACAGGGAGGATTACCTCATCATCAAAATTCTGTCTGAGGTCGATTTCGTTATCATCCTTATCAAGTACACGTACATCAAGACCCAATGACTGAAGTTCTTTAATAAGAACCTTGAATGACTCGGGTACACCGGGCTTGGGAATGTTGTAGCCTTTAACAATAGACTCGTAAGTCTTAACACGACCAACAACATCGTCTGACTTAACAGTAAGGATTTCCTGAAGAGTATAAGCTGCACCATAAGCTTCAAGTGCCCAAACTTCCATTTCACCGAAACGCTGACCGCCGAATTGAGCTTTACCACCCAAAGGCTGCTGTGTAACAAGTGAGTAAGGACCTGTTGAACGGGCATGAATCTTATCATCAACAAGGTGATGAAGCTTAAGATAATACATTATACCAACGGTTACGGGGTTATCGAACTTTCTACCCGTTCTACCGTCTGTAAGCCATGTTTTACCATCAGTTGAAAGGTTAGCTTCCTCAAGCATATCACGAATATCAGACTCGTGTGCACCATCGAATACAGGGGTCATAACCTTGTAGCCCAATGCTCTTGCAGCATAGCCAAGGTGAACCTCAAGAACCTGACCGATATTCATACGTGAGGGAACGCCCAAGGGGTTAAGAACGATATCAAGAGGTGTACCATCGGGTAAGAAGGGCATATCCTCCTGAGGAAGAATGCGTGAAACAACACCCTTGTTACCATGTCGACCGGCCATCTTATCGCCTACGCTGATTTTACGTTTCTGTGCAATGTAGCAACGAACAACCTTATTAACACCGGGGTTAAGCTCGTCACAATTCTGTCTTGTAAATACTTCAACCTGAACAACTACACCATATTCACCGTGCGGAACACGCAATGATGAGTCACGAACCTCTCTTGCTTTCTCACCAAAGATAGCACGAAGAAGTCTTTCCTCAGGTGTGCATTCGGTTTCACCCTTAGGTGTAACCTTACCAACAAGTATATCACCTGAATGAACCTCGGCACCAACACGGATAATACCGTCTTCGTCAAGGTTTGCAAGAGCATCCTCACCAACGTTGGGAATATCTCTTGTGATTTCTTCAGGTCCGAGCTTTGTATCACGAGCTTCTACTTCATGCTCTTCAATATGAATAGAAGTATAAACGTCGTCACGAACCATTTTTTCGCTAAGAAGAACCGCGCCCTCGTAGTTATAACCTTCCCATGTCATAAAGCCAACAAGGGCATTCTTACCAAGGGAGATTTCACCCTGTGAAGTAGCAGGACCGTCAGCAATAACGTCACCTGCAACAAGCTTCTCGCCTACTTCAACAACGGGGCGCTGGTTGATACATGTGCCCTGGTTGGAGCGCATGAATTTTGTAAGCTCATAAACATCGGTTTCACCATTATCGGCAAGAACCTCAACCTTTTTAGCGCTTACCTTCTGAACAATACCATCACGCTTTGCAAGTACAACAACACCACTGTCAACAGCAGCCTTGTATTCCATACCTGTACCAACGATGGGAGATTCAGTTTTAAGAAGCGGAACTGCCTGACGCTGCATGTTAGATCCCATGAGAGCACGGTTTGCGTCGTCGTTCTCAAGGAAGGGAATCATACTTGTAGCAACAGAGAATACCATCTTGGGTGAAACGTCCATAAAGTCTGCCTGTGAGGGCGGAACCTCGCGGAATTCGTCACGATAACGAACAGTAACACGATCGTTAACGAAGCAGTTATTCTCGTCAAGGGGCTCGTTAGCCTGAGCTACGCTGTAGTTATCCTCAACGTCTGCAGTCATATAAACAACTTCATCAAGTACCTTGCCGGTCTTCTTATCGATACGGCGGAAGGGTGCTTCAACGAAGCCGTACTTATTAATTCTTGCAAATGTAGCAAGGTAAGAGATAAGACCGATGTTGGGACCTTCAGGAGTTTCAATGGGGCACATTCTGCCGTAGTGGCTGTAGTGAACGTCACGAACCTCGAAGCCTGCACGGTCACGTGAAAGACCGCCGGGGCCAAGTGCTGAAAGTCTACGCTTATGGGTAAGCTCTGCAAGGGGGTTTGTCTGGTCCATAAACTGTGAAAGCGGTGATGAACCAAAGAATTCCTTTATAGCTGCCATAACGGGTCTTATATTGATAAGTGCTGCCGGTGTTGCCTTTTCAGGCTCCTGAGCCTGAAGAGTCATTCTTTCACGGACAACTCTTTCCATTCTTGTAAAGCCTATTCTTACCTGGTTCTGAAGAAGCTCGCCGACAGAACGGATACGGCGGTTACCGAGATGGTCAATATCATCGGTTTCACCTAATTCATTGCCAAGGCAATTAAGGTAGTTGATTGATGCGAAAATATCATCAATAATGATGTGCTTAGGTATAAGATCATCACAACGGAGTGCCATCTGCTCAAGGAGAACTGCTGTGTCATCACCGTATTCCTCAATAATCTCTTTAAGAACTGAGAAACGAACCTTTTCGTTGATTGCAATTTCTTCAAGCTGTTCTCTTGTCACACCTTCAATGAAGTCGAGAGGATCAACCATATTGTTAGAAATAACCTTGATATGCTTACCCTCAACGTTAAGTGTAACCTCTTTAACACCCGCACGATCAATCTGCTCTGCAAGTTCCTGAGTAATCTTCTCCCCTGCTTCAAGGATAATCTCGCCTGTGAAGGGATTGAAAATATCGTCAACAGTAACACCGCCTGCAATACGGTCTGTAAGTGCAAGCTTTTTGTTATATTTGTATCTACCAACCCTTGAGATATCGTATCTGTGAGGATCGAAGAAAAGGTTATTAACGTGTGTTTCTGCAGATTCGAGTGTTGGTGGCTCACCGGGACGAAGCTTTCTGTATACTTCGAGTAAAGCTTCCTCGGTATTTTTGGTTGTATCCTTTTCAAGAGTCGCTTCAATACGATCATCATCACCGAAGAACTCGCGGATATCATTATTGGATGAAAGACCAAGTGCACGAATAAATGTAGTGATAGGAAGCTTTCTGTTCTTATCAATTCTTACATTAAAGATATCATTCTGGTCAGTTTCATACTCAAGCCAGGCACCTCTGTTAGGAATAACAGTAGATGTGAAAAGCTTTTTACCATTTTTATCATAGGTAAAGCCATAGTACACACCGGGAGAACGAACAAGCTGTGAAATAATTACACGCTCAGCACCATTAATAACAAATGTGCCGCTTTCGGTCATAATGGGGAAATCACCCATAAAGACCTCATTCTCCTTGATTTCGCCTGTTTCTTTGTTGTAAAGTCTTGCAAGCACGCGCAAAGGAGCAGAGTAGGTAGCATCTCTCTCCTTGCATTCTGCAACACTGTACTTCGGCTTCTCGTCCATACGATAATCAATAAAGGTAAGGACAAGATTACCCGTGTAATCCGTGATCTCATCAATATCACGGAAAACCTCTCTAAGCCCCACGTCAAGGAACCATTTGTATGAATTTTTCTGCACTTCAATAAGGTTAGGCATCTGCATAACCTCATTAATACCGCCGAAACTCATTCTGGTGTTCTTGCCGAGCTTTACGGGTTTTACGTTTGCCATAAAACACATCACTCCGTTCTTATTTTAAAATTCTTTTTCACCTTTTCAGTGGCTGAAAAAGAAATAATTAACACTGTTTTTTCTGCAATTTTCGTGCTTTTTGCACTTGCAAGAAAACATAATAACAGATAATAATCCATTATAGTTGAGTATATATTTTATATCATTGTCCAACAAAAGTCAAGAGAAATTTTTGCTTTTTTTGAAAAATTTTCTAACTCCCCTTTTTCTATACCATATATATAATAGAGCTTCTGAAAGACGGTCAAATTGACAAAAAAACTCCCCAAGGAAACCCTTGAGGAGAATTTTCTGTAATATGATTAATAAACTTTTCTTTCGGTATAGCCTGTGTGAAGAATTTCATGTGCCTTATGGCTACCGGGCTCACCAAAGTATTCATCATAAATTGCCTTGATATCAGGATTCTTGTGAGATTTTCTTACAGGAAGATTTTCATCATCCTTGTAAAGACCTGCTGCACGAACTGCCTTAACATCAACGTTATTGCGAACGATTGCAGGAACGATAGGCTGACCACCGCCGTTTACACAACCACCGGGACAAGCCATAATTTCGATGAAGTCATAGTTCTTTTCACCGGATTTAACCATTTCAAGAACCTTTTTGGCATTTGTAAGACCTGAAGCAACTGCAACGTTAACGGTAACACCGTTAAGGTCATAGGAAGCTTCCTTAACGCCCTCAACACCACGAACTGCCTTGAATGTTGTAAGATCAGTAAGCTCGTTACCTGTAACTACCTCATAAGCTGTACGGAGAGCAGCCTCCATAACACCACCGGTTGCACCGAAGATAGTACCCGCACCTGAGCCGAGACCGAAGGGTGCGTCAAATTCCATATCAGGAATTGCATTGAAGTTGATACCTGCTTTACGAATCATTCTTGCAAGCTCTCTTACTGTGATTGAAGCATCAATATCAGCAAGACCCTTAACTGCAGTGTGATCATGTCTTTCAGCTTCAAACTTCTTAGCTGTACAAGGCATTACAGATACAACGAAGATATCATTAGGATCAATACCCATCTTTTCAGCATAGAAAGTTTTTGCTACTGAACCGAACATACCCTGAGGTGATTTACAGGAAGAAAGATTCTTGATGAATTCAGGATAATAATGCTCGCAGTATTTAACCCAACCGGGTGAGCAGGATGTGATAAGAGGAAGATTTTCCTTCTTATTGAATCTATCAAGGAACTCTGTAGCCTCTTCCATAATTGTAAGGTCAGCTGCAAAGTTTGTATCAAATACACGGTCAAAGCCGAGCATCTTAAGAGCTGCAACCATTTTGCCTGTAACTACAGAGCCCATTTCATAGCCGAACTCTTCACCAAGACCAACACGAACCGCAGGAGCAGTCTGAACAATAACGTGCTTTGAAGGATCGTTGATAGCATCAAATACCTTCTGAGTATCGTCTTTTTCTGAAAGAGCACCAACGGGACAAGCAGAAATACACTGACCGCAGGAGATACATGCAACGTCACCTAATTTGTACTCAAACGCAGAGCCGATGTGTGTATCAAAACCACGGGCGTTAGCGCCGATAACAGCAACGTCCTGAAGCTTTTCACAAACTGCAACACAACGACGGCAAAGGATACATTTGTCGTTATCACGATACATATGTGTAGCACTGTCATCTATAGGATAAGTTACCATTGCACCTGAAAATGCGTTGGCATCTTCAATACCATAATCAGCACAAAGCTTCTGTAATTCACAATTACCGCTTCTTACACAGGAGAGACACTCCTTCTTATGTGTAGAAAGAATAAGCTCAAGTGTAGTTTTTCTTGCTTCAATAACCTTGGGAGAGTTTGTGTAAATCTCCATACCCTCGTTTACGGGGAATACACAAGAAGCAACAAGACTACGAGCACCCTTAACCTCAACAACACAAATACGGCAAGCACCGATAGCGTTGATCTCTTTAAGGTAGCAAAGTGTAGGAATTTCAATACCTACTGAATGTGCGGCTTCAAGAATTGTGGAACCGGCAGGAACCTGATAATCTAAGCCGTTAATTTTTACATTTACCATCATAAGTTCCTCCTTATTTCTTAACAATTGCCTTGAAAGGACAGTTATCTACACAAGCACCGCACTTGATACATTTTGCAGTATCAATAACGTGAGGCTGTTTAACAGTACCTTCAATAGCATCAACAGGACAATTTCTTGCACACTTGGTACAACCCTTGCAAAGTTCAGGGATAACAACAAAGTTAACAAGACTCTTACATGCACCTGCAGGACACTTTTTATCCTTTACGTGTGCTATATACTCGTCCTTGAAGAACTGGTATGTGGAAAGAACGGGGTTGGGAGCTGTCTGACCAAGACCGCAAAGAGAATTCTCTTTGATGTAGTGGCAAAGCTTTTCCATTCTGTCAAGATCTTCCATTGTACCGTTACCGCTTGTGATTTTTTCAAGAATCTCAAGAAGTCTTCTTGTACCAACACGGCAAGGTGTACATTTACCGCAGGATTCATCAACAGTAAACTCAAGGAAGAACTTAGCGATATCAACCATACAGTCATCTTCGTCCATAACGATAAGACCGCCTGAACCCATCATTGCACCTTTAGCAACAAGGTTGTCATAGTCGATTTCGATATCAAGAAGGCTTGCAGGAAGGCATCCGCCTGAAGGACCACCTGACTGTGCAGCCTTGAATTTTTTGCCGTTGGGGATACCGCCACCGATATCTTCAACAATTTCGCGGAGAGTTGTACCCATGGGAACTTCAACAAGACCTGTGTTGTTGATCTTACCACCAAGAGCAAATACCTTTGTACCCTTGCTGTTTTCTGTACCCATTGTATTGAAGAACTCTGCACCATTAAGAATAATCTGAGGAATGTTTGCAAAGGTTTCAACGTTATTTTCTGTAGTGGGTTTACCGAAAAGACCCTTAACTGCAGGATAAGGAGGACGAGGACGAGGCTCACCACGGTTACCCTCGATAGAAGGCATAAGAGCAGTTTCTTCACCGCACACGAATGCACCTGCACCAAGGCGAATGAACAAATCGAAGTCAAAGCCTGAACCGAAGATGTTTTTACCGAGAAGACCATATTCACGAGCATCCTCAATAGCCTTCTGCAAACGCTCAACAGCAATGGGGTATTCAGCACGAACATAAACATAACCCTCTGTTGCGCCTGTTGCATAACCGCAGATAGTCATAGCTTCGATTAAGCAATGGGGGTCGCCTTCAAGAACCGAACGGTCCATAAATGCACCGGGGTCACCTTCGTCGGCATTACATACAACATATTTCTGATCAGCCTGGTTAGCTGCAGTAAAGCTCCATTTTCTACCTGTGGGGAATCCACCGCCGCCTCTGCCGCGAAGACCTGAGTCAATAACAGTCTGGATAACCTCCTGAGGAGTCATTTCTGTAAGAGCCTTTGCAAGTGCTGCATAACCATCGTATGCAATATACTCTTCAATATTTTCGGGGTCGATAACACCGCAGTTACGTAATGCAACACGATGCTGTTTTTTATAGAAATTAGTCTCGTTAAGAGGTTTAACAGTTTCACTTTCAACTGTCTCACTATAAAGAAGTCTCTTAACAATACGACCTTTAAGAAGGTGCTCTTCAACGATTTCAGGAATATCCTCAATCTTAACCTCACTGTAGAAGCAACCTTCGGGATATACAATCATAATGGGGCCTAATGCACAAAGGCCGAAGCAACCTGTTCTTACAACTTTGATTTCCTCTTCAAGACCTTTTTCCGCAATATTTGCGTTGAGTGCATCAATAATCTCATTGCTGTGGCTGGAAGTACAACCGGTACCACCGCATACAAGTACATGTGAACGATACATTTATACTTCCTCCTTATTCTGTTACAGCGCCAACAGTATATTCATTAACAACTTCACCATTTACAAGGTGATTTGCAACTACTTTAACTGCTTTCTCTGCTGTCATCTGTACGTATGTTACTTTCTCCTTGCCGGGCTCATAAACCTCAACGATAGGCTCATACTGGCACATACCGATACAGCCTGTCTGTGCAATAGCAACATTTTTAACATTTCTTTTCTCAAGTTCTTCAGTAAGAGCCTTAAGAACGGGACGGGCACCCGCTGCGATACCGCAGGTAGCCATACCAACAACAACTCTGATACCGTCGTTACCTTCTGCGTCACGTGCGGCAATCTGAGCCTGTGCTTTTTCTTTTATAGCAAGTAACTCTTCAAGTGATTTCATATTATTTAGTCCTTTCGTTAATTCTTAAATAATTCGTCTGTCTGCTCCTTAATATGACCTTCTATCCACATAATAACCGACGGCTCTGAAAGAGGAACTCCCTCAAGCACCTGTTTTATTTCTGCAGATGAAAAGCTGAACTCACGTTCATCAACGGAGCGTGTATAGATGAAATCCTTATCCTCATTCATAGACACTATAGTGGAGATTGTAGCCTCCATATCACCTAAGGGTGTAAAGTCAATACTGTCTGTTTTAAACAGTGCCTCTACCCTTGTGCCCACACCAAGCTCCGACTCAATTTTGAATGAGCCCCCCGTTTGCTCCGCAGCCATTTTGAAAAGAGGTATTCCCATACCAACTTTTCTGGTGGTGCGTGTTGTAAAAAACGGATCTTGAACATTCTCAACCTGCTCGGGCGTCATACCCTTGCCGTTATCGTAGATACCGATAAGAAGTTCCTTCTTTACGGTGTCCTCTTTAACAGCAATCGTGGTGAGTGATGCCCCTGCGGCAATAGAGTTCTGAGCTATATCGAGGATATTAAGTGATAATACGCGCATAACGCTTAGTTCATATACTTAGCAAGAATACCGGGAATATCGTCTGCTGTGATCTTACCGTAAACCTCACCATTGATTGTTAAAACGGGAGCAAGACCGCAAGCACCGATACAGCGGCATTCTTCCAATGAGAATTTACCATCTTCTGTGCATTCACCGGGCTCAATACCAAGAACTTCTACAATCTTGTCTGTGAGCTGCTGTGAACCCTTAACGTAGCAAGCAGTACCAAGGCAAACGGAAATGTCATATTCACCCTTTGGTGAAAGTGAGAACTGTGCATAGAATGTTGCAACACCATAAACTTTTTCAAGCGGTATATCCATACCCTCTGCAATCATTACCTGCACTTCTCTGGGAAGGTAGCCGTAAATACCCTGAGCCTCCTGCATAACGTGCATAAGCTGACTTTTGTCATCCTTGCATTCTGCGATAACTGCATCAAGCTTTGCCTTCTGCTCGGGAGTGCCGTTGAAAGGTATTGTGCTGATTTTTTTGACCATTCAGATTTCCTCCATTCAAATTTCACTTTACTCAAGCAAAATGATTTTTGTAAGGCGGTTTTAGCCGCACATATTTATACATATTAAAATATATAACACATACATTAGGAATTATATCACACATTTCTTTTGGTTGTCTATAGCAAAAACTCATTTTTTTCGTTTTTTTGATAATTTTTTAACATTTTTATATATTGCACAAATAAAACGACAATTTTTCTATATAAATCACTCATATAATCACCTAAAAAACCCCATTTTAGCGTAATCAGAATATAGAATTATTAATACTTTTATGTTAAAATAAAAAGGTAATTAAATTATAGGAGGAACCTATATGAAAATAAGTGAAATTAAACGAATCCTTAATGCAGAGCTTATCTGCGGTGAGGAGTTTCTGGAAAATGAGGTGCATACCGCCTGCGGCAGTGATATGATGAGTGACGTGCTCGCTTATGTTAAAGAGCAGGCAGTTCTATTATCAGGTCTTGTTAACCCTCAGGTTGTACGTACTGCCGAAATGATGGATATGAAGTGTATTGTTTTTGTACGCGGCAAGAATCCCGACATGGATATTATTGACCTTGCAATTGAACGTGACATAGTTTTATTAGGTACATCTCTCGAAATGTTTACTGCCTGCGGTCTTTTATACAAAAACGGACTTAAAGGAGGCAGCGGTATCTGATGGAGCCTATTTTATTACACTATGACGTAAGCGGTACAGATTTCACCTGTGCCGGTGAAGCATCAGGAAAAATAAAAAACGCCCTTAAGGAGTTAGGCTTTCCTTCAGCAATTACACGCAAGGTTGCAATCGCAGTATACGAAGGTGAAATAAACCTTGTTATACATGGTGGCGGCGGTTACATTGATGCCGAAATAACACCCGAATACATTAACATACACCTTGTTGATCACGGCCCCGGAATCCCCGACGTTACCCTTGCTATGCAAGAGGGCTTTTCAACAGCACCCGACAACGTGCGTCAGCTTGGCTTTGGTGCCGGTATGGGTTTGCCTAACATAAAAAAATATACTGACGAAATGGAAATAGAAACCGAAGTAGGAAAAGGTACCACCATTCACCTTAAGGTATATCTTCAATAATGCTAAGCTGAGGAGGTAAACTTACAGTATTATGGAAAAATACTTTCATTCCGTACGACTCGACAAGGATAAATGCCGAGGCTGTACTAACTGTATAAAAAGATGCCCTACCCAAGCTATACGTGTACGCGAGGGTATGGCACATATTATAAAAGAGCGTTGTATTGACTGTGGAGAATGTATAAGAGTTTGTCCCTACCACGCAAAATATGCGTGTAGTGACTCCTTGGAACAAATTCACGATTACAAATATAAAATCGCATTACCCGCACCCGCATTATATGGGCAGTTCCACAATCTTGATGATATAAACATTATACTAAACGCATTCCCTGCTTTAGGTTTTGATGCGGTATTTGAGGTTTCAAAGGCGGCAGAGCTTATTTCAGAGGCTACCCGAAGATGCATAAACAGTAACAATATGCCTAAGCCCCTTATTTCCTCCGCTTGCCCTGCGGTAGTACGTCTTATACGGGTATGCTTCCCCGAGCTTACGGAAAACATTTTCACTATAAATGCACCCGTTGAGGAAGCGGGTCGTCTTGCAAGGGAAAGAGCCGTAAAAAAAACAGGCCTTAAGCCTGAAGAAATCGGCGTATTTTTTATTTCCCCCTGCCCCGCTAAAATCACATCCTTCAAAAACCCCATCGGTGTTGAGAAATCGAACATAGATGGTGCTATTGCCATTAACGAAATTTATCCCGTTCTCCTCAAGGCTATGGAAAAGCTTGACACCTCCGATGGTCTTATGGCTTTACACGAGTCAGGAGTTATCGGTATCAGTTGGGCTTCAAGCGGTGGCGAGGCCGCCGGCACACTTGATGATAACGCATTGTTTGCCGACGGTGTAGAAAACTGTATGAAAATTCTTGAAGAGGTTGAACGCGGCAATCTTGATTCAGTCAACTTTATCGAACTTAACGCCTGTCAGGGTGGTTGCGTAGGCGGAAGCCTTACCGCAGAAAACCCATTCATTGCAAAAGCAAGAATCACAAAACTTCGCAAATACAATCCCGTTTCGCGAAACCATCTTGAAGATAACGAGCCGCTCAAGGATCTTTTCTGTCCCCTTCCCGTTGAGCCCAGTGACGATATTATGAAGCTTGCCGATAACGTAAGCGAGGCAATGGCTCGTATGGCTCGTATGAAGGAACTTATAAATACCTTCCCGGGTCTTGACTGCGGTATATGTGGAGCACCAAGTTGCAAGGCGTTGGCGGAAGACGTTGTCCGCGGCTATGGTAACGAAAACGACTGCGTTTTCAGAACACGTGAAACCATAGAGGACAGTGATGACCAGAAAGAGTTGAAAAAATTCATTCCCGCACCATTCAGAATAAAAGAGGATTAATTATGACAGTAGATGTATTAAAAAACGAATTGGGGCTTACATACCTTTGTGGTGAGGATATTGCCCCCGAAAAAGAAATAAGCGGTTGCTACTGCGGTGACCTTTTAAGCTGGGTTATGTCACGTGCACAATCAGGTGATATATGGCTTACGGTTATGGGCAACGTCAATTCAATCGGTGTTGCGGTGCTTGCCGACATTGCTTGTATTGTTCTAACCGAAAACGCCCCCCTTGATGACGATGCACTCAAACGTGCTCAGCAGAATGAGGTTATTGTTTTAACAACAAGCAAAAACGCTTATGAGGTTGCAAAGGAAGTTTCAAAGCTGATATGAAAATTGCTTATGATTTTCATATACACTCCTGCCTGAGTCCCTGCGGTGATAATGATATGACCCCCTGCAACATTGTTAATATGGCAAAAATTATGGGCTATGATATCATTGCACTTACCGACCACAACAGTTGCAAAAACTGTGATGCCACAATAAAGGCAGGTAAAAATGCAGGGATTACGGTTATACCGGGTATGGAGCTTTGTACCTCCGAGGAGGTACACGTTGTTTGCCTCTTCCCTACCCTTGAGGATGCAACAAAGTTTTCTGAATACGTCTACTCAACCTTACCGCCAATAAAGAACAAACCGCAAATTTTCGGTGAGCAGTTAATCTGTGACGAAAACGATAATGTGGTAGGTAACGAAGAAACCCTGCTTGTTACCGCTTCGGGAATAAGCACAATGAAGATATGGGATATTGTACAATCCTTTAACGGTGTGTGCTACCCTGCCCACATCGACCGCTCCTCCTTCAGTATTTTATCAAACCTTGGTACAATTGACGAAACCTTCGGCTTCACCTGTGCAGAGGTTTTTGACGAATCAAAAACAGGGGAATTAAAAAGCAAATACCCTTATCTTAACAACCTTAAGATCATATCGGATTCAGATGCCCATTACCTTGAAAATATGCGTATTCCTGAGGACTGCTATCTGGATTTACCCGAAGCAACGGCACAAGCCGTAATTGATTTTATAAAAAACAATAATTAATCTTATAAACCAACAAAAAAGATGTTGTATTCAGTCTTTGAATACAACATCTTATCTTTATTTCTGCTTTTACAGTTTACCGTTAATACCGGAGTTATATGCACTTGTGTAGCTGCCGTAGTATGCCTTTACGGTGTATTTGTATCTTTCACCCTTTACAGCCTTCTTATCCACGAAGCTATGTCTGTTTTCACCCTTTACAGTTCCGATTTTCTCCCATGTGCCGCCAATATCCTTGCGGTAAATCTGGTAACCCTGAGCTCCGTCAACAGGCTTCCATTTCAAGGTAATACTTGCTTTTCCGGCTGTTGCCGAAACAAGCTCGGGTGTTTTAAGGAAACGTATTTTCCATCCGTCGCTATTAAAGCCGGAAAGTGTTTTTAATCCGTAAGCACGTACTGTATAGCTATAAAGCACACCACTTTTTGCAGTAGCATCCGTATATGCATTTTTTGTTACGGTTGCAATCTTTTTCCATGATTTTGCACCCTGGGCTTTTCTGTAAACATAGTAGCTTGATGCTGAATCGATTTCATCCCAATAGAGATATACGCCACTCATATTGTTTTTGATCTCAACCTTAGGTGCAGCGATATAAAGTTTTGTAATACCCTTTGAGTTATATCCGGATTTCTCCGCTCCGTAATATGCTCTTACTGTGTAGGTACACTTCTTACCGTCAACTGCCTTTTTATCAACAAAATATGTTTTTGTTGTTGTGCCAAGGCTCTTCCAGTTTTTATCACCCTCAGCCTTACGATAAACTCGGTACTTGTTAGCACCTTTAACCGCATTCCACGTAATCTTTGCACCGTTATAAGCGTTTGTTACACTTTTAAGTGTAGGTGCTGCCAGATATTTTATGGTCCAGCCTGCAGAATTGTAGCCTGAATGAGATTTTTCACCCACCGCTTTCACTGTGTAAATGTACTTCTGTCCGCTTTTTACGTTTTTATCCGTATAGCTGTTTGCGGTTACGGTTGCAATTCTTGACCAACCCTTAGCACTCGGAGTTTTGCGATACACATAGTAGCTTTTTGCAACTGTGTTTTTATCCCATTTAACCGTAACACCCTTACTTCCGTTTGTAACAGTTACCTGAGGTGCTTTTATGAATATAATGCTCTTTGATGCAAAATAGCTTTCGCTTTCACCACCGATAGCCTTAACTGTATAATAAACAGTTTTACTGTTGGCAGCACTTGCATCAGTATAAGTCAACTTTGATGCATCAAGTGTTTCTATATTTTCCCAGCTTTCGCCTTTTCCGTATCTGCGATAAACCTTGTAACCTTCTGCACCTGCTGATTTATTCCAGGTGATTTTAACACCGTCATAGGTGTTTGAAAGTGTTTTAATTTTCGGTACTTCGAGATACATAACCTTATAGAAGTCGCTGAACACACTGTAACCCTCTGCACCCTTTGAGCGAAGCTTATATAAGTATGTAACACCGGGTACAACGTCAGAGTCAACATAGCTTAAGGTATCTGCACCGAAATCACCAACATACTCCATATCATCCTGGGACGTACCTTTATAAAGCTGGTACTCACTTGCTCCGTTGACAGCCTCCCAGCTGATCGAAACATTATCTGCACGATTCTGTAGCTTAACACCTGCGGGAGGTGCAATATACAAAAGCTCTTCGGGTGAATCTGTGTTAAGAACACCTCTGCTTCCCTCAACAATTGCCGCAACAGCATAGGAGTATTTAACATTGCTTTCCACCATTGTGTCAAGGTAGCTATTTTCAGAAACAGTAGCTATCTGCACAAAGTTTTCACCTTTACTTCTGAAAAGAGCATAGTACTCAACGCCTTCCACAAGGTCCCATTCAGTACGTATTCCGCCTGCACTGAGTGAAGGTGTTACCTTACCTATAGCTCCGATTCTAAGGAATGTTTTTGACACATCACTATGTGGGCTGTTACCCTGACTGCTTATTGACTCAACTTTATATATATACTTTTTACCAAATTCAACCTGAGTATCTAAAATACTTGCATCCTCTACAGTACCAAGTAGGCTAAAGTCATAACCATCTTCTGATTTATATACTTTGTACTCAGTAGCACCAAGCACTTTATCCCATTTTACAAGTATACCGTCTGTAACGTTTTCCGGAATAACAACTCCGGGGGCTTTAAGGAAGTATATTGCCTCGGAGTCAACAAGTGCACTCTCGGAGTTACTTATTACTGCACCGACACCATAAACGTATACACCGCCGCTTGTTGCAAGAGTATCGCTGAAACTCGTTGTATTTCCGTCAACATAGCCCAATGATGTCCACTGAGTGCCGTTTGCGGGTCTGCGGTAAACACGGTATCTTTTAGCATTTTCAACCTTATCCCAGGTGATATCCACAGAATATTTATTATTGGTAACTGTCTTAATCTCAACGGGCGGTACAAACGTATATGTAAGACCCATGTTGTCAAGGGCACTTTCAGTATCATTGGAATGAGCCTTTATAGAATATGAATAGCCCTTACCTGCAGTTACGTTTGTGTCTGTGTAGCTGTCAAGCGTTGTTTCATCTATAAGCACCCACTCTTGATCCTTACCGACTTCTTTTCTGTAAACAGAATATTTAACTGCTGAATCGTTTGCATACCAGCTTATTTTAATACCCTCTGTGGTATTCACGATATTCTTAATTGCAGGTGATACAATATATCTTATTACTGCACCGTAATCGGAAGTAATTGTTTCGTAAGTATCAGTGCAGGAATTTATGTCATATTCATACCATTTTCCATCAATAACGGAAACATCCGTATATTTTACGCCAGCAGCGGCAATCCTTGACGAAACCAACTGCCATTCATCTTCACCATATACACGGCGCATAACCTTATAATGGTCTGCACCAGCAGTCGGAGTCCATTCTATCTCTATACCACCGACAACGTTTCTCAGATTTTCTATAACCGGCTTGGCAACATATTTACAGCTGATACCAACCTCGTTTTTGGTCGTTTCACCGTACTGGTTTGCCGCCGCTACAGTATAAAAATATGTTGTACCACTTACAAGATCAATATCTGTAAATGATGTAGTATCTTCACCTGAAACATAGCCTACATACACCCATTGTGTAGAGGGTGTTTTTCTGTATATGACGTAACCGTCAGTAGCACCGATAACCTTTTCCCATGTCACCCTAATACCCTCATTGCAAGGGCTTACAGTTTTCAATACGGGTTGTTCAAGTGTAGGAACTTCCATAAAGAATTTAATTTCCTGAAGGCCATCATCAGGTGTAATAACCTTGTCAGCCTCCATTGTGGAATAATATTCCTGACAATAGAACTTAATGTCCGTTAAAGGTCTTGAGTCATCAATAACCTGAAATTCCATATCGAAGAATTTCTTTGCACCCGATTCGGTAGACTCTGATGTTGAACACATATATGCAATAGCATACCTGTCTGGATTGTAATCAGTTACACCGTACACAAATTCACCCTTGAAATTCTGAACTGTGCCCTCGGTAGAATTTGATCTCATACTCGGTCCGCAGTTTATGGGCTTGAGCACAGAGCTATCGTATTCTACAACCAATATAGCACCTGCTATACCCTTTTGTTGTGCGGTTACGCTTATGGTATAATTAAGCTTGCCATCTTTTACGCTATCACCGTTGACTACAAAAAGAGTTTTTGCACTGACAACACCTGCGTGCGCTTCAACCAAGGTTACACCGAAGCAAGATACAAGCATTACAAAACATAACAGTAATGATAAACCTTTTTTAATCATAAATCCTCCCGTTAATATCTTGAAACAAATCCCTCGCGTTGCTACGCGAGGGCTTTATTATTAATACTTATCTTTGCAGGAAATACCTGTGTTATAGTAGCTTAAGGTTGAGCCGTAGCGTGCTCGTACAGTATATGTGTACTTAACACCCTTCTTTGCACTCTTATCAAGATAAGATATTTTGTTTATACCGCTTATTGTACCGATTTTCTTGTATGATGAACTTGCGGTTTTGCGATATACGTAATATCCGTTACAGCCGGTAACCTTTTTCCACTTAACCGTGATACCTGCCTTTGCGCTTACCGCACTTACAAGAACGGGGCAAGTAAGTCTTCTGATTTTAAGACCTGTTGCGTTTCTGCCGCTTGTATATGTGTTAACGGCAGCAACTGAATAGTAATAAGTCTTACCGCTTGTATTCTTTACACCCTTATCCTCATAAGATGTTGTGGATGATTCACCAACGTATGTCCAATAAGATGCTGTAGACAAACGACGGTAAACCTTATATTTCTTAACACCTGCTACCGCACCCCAGGTTACTTTTATACCATTCTTTGTATTGGTAACTGTCTTAAGTGTGGGAGCAGCAACATACTTGATGCTGAGCCCTGTTGTGTTATAACCGCTTGTTATAGTCTTATCATATCCGCCGGGGTATGTAATACCATAATCATCGCGGTTTTCGTTGGTAGCCCTTACTGTGTATTTATATGTTGTGTTGTTTTTCATACCGATTTTCTGGCCCTTTGCATTCACGCCCTCATCGGTAAAGCTTGTGCTATTAGCACTGTATAAGCCAATAATTGACCAACCGCCCGAGCCGGTTTTACGATAAACCTTGTAGCCTGTCGCGCCCTCAACTGCTGACCATGTGATTTTAATACCGCCAACAACGTTTTCACGTGTTTTAAGCTTAGGTGCCGCAAGGTAAAGTGCAGTTGCACCGCTTGCATTTTTAGCACCGCAGCCGGTATCGTTAGCAGCTGCTACGGTATATGTGTATACAACACCGCTCTTTGCAGTTTTATCAGTATATGATGTACCCTCTGCATAATCAACGAATGTGTAATCATTTGTACCGTAAACTTTTCTGAAAACGCTGTATTTTGAAGCACCCTTAACCTCAGTCCAAGTAACCTTCATGCCGTCATATGTAGATGTAGGCTCCTTTACATCAGGTGTGCCGAGACGTGTAACTGCATTACAAAGTGTTTTTGCACTTTCCATATCAGATGCTTTTGCATACACTCTGTATGTATAGGAAGCATCTGCCACAACGTCTTTATCTGTGAACATTGTATCGCCCACAGTTGAAGTATAAACCTCAACGTAATCTGTGCCTGCAAGCTTTTCAACAATATATTTTTCCGCACCGTTTACTGCATTGAAATAAACCTCAATACCGTTTTCTGTATTTGTAACAGTAGCTACAGGTGCAGCAAGGTATTTAACAACGGGTACATCACAAGCAAGACCTGCACGATACTTACCCTTTATTGCCTCAACCTTGTAATTATATTCAACATAACTCTCAATAGAATTGTCTGTATAGCTTGTTACAGTTGTATTATCAACCTTTGTCCAAGAGGTTTCAGTAACTTTTTTTCTGTAAACATCATATGAAACTGCACCTGCAAGTGCACTCCATTCAACAAAAGCACCTGTATCGGTAGCAGTTGCAGTAATTGATTCAATCGCACCGAAGTTCATCGAAACAACAGGGTTAGCACTCTTCTGACCCTCACCGTGTGCATTAAGAGCAGTTGCACAGTAGGTGTACTCTGTACCAAGCTTAATTGTAGTATCCTCATAGGATGTGCCATTGTAATTTTCTGCAATAAGCTCCCAAGTTGTTGTGCCCTCTGCCATGCGGTATACGTTATAGCCGGTTGCACCGACAACGCTTTCCCACTCTGCTACAATACCTGCAGGAGAAGAGCAGGCATTAATCATCTTCGGTACGGAAATTGTAAGGAAATCGAATGCACCCATACTTACGGGCTCTTCGAATTTTGTTATATCGTTGCTTACGCCGTCATCTGTTGTGAATTCAACACATTTGAAGCCTACGTTTGCCATAGGACGTGTTTCTGCAATAACCTTAAAGGTAATATCAAAGAACACCTTGCCCGATGCACCTGTGTTGATTCCGCTATGTGAAGCGTATGCCACTGCGTATACGGAATTATCGTTAGCCTTTTCACCGGAAACAACCAATCCGTTGAGACCATCGGAAGCTACACAGCTTTCAACTGCAAGCACCGCAGGATCATAATTAATATCAATGTTAGCACCGGTAATCTTTGACTGATTGGGTGCAAAGCTTACGGTAAACGTAATAGTTTCATCCTTAAAATCTGATGCAGTAACTGTAATCATGTTACTTACGGTTTCCACAGCATAAACCTGCACTGCAGAAGCGCTGAAAATTGATAAACACATTACGCAGCAAAGCAGTAATGAAATAAATCTTTTCAAGTTATTTCCTCCTAATCTGTAATAAGTCTTTCAACTCTGTTATTTACACTTAACAGATACACCGCTTGAATTGAAGCCGCTTAATGTTTTACCTGAAACAGCTCTTACCGTGTACTTATAAGTTGTTCCGTTTTTAACGTTTTTGTCTGTGAAAGCACCCGTCTTAACATTACCCACAAGCTTCCATGCGCCTGTGCCTACTTTTCTGTAAACGTTATATGATGCCGCACCGCTTACTGTACCGAAGGTAACCTTGATGCCTGCACTTACGTTAACAGCCTTCGTAAGCTTAGGTGCTGCAAGGAATTTGATTTTGATTCCTGCTGCATCGTAACCGCTGGTTACACCATTTTTAACTGCTCTTACTGTATAAATGTAGTTAGTGCCACTCTTAACGTTTTTATCGTTGTAATATGTGGTCTTAACTGTTGCTACACTCTGCCAGCTCTTGCCGTTACCTGCTTTACGGAACACCTTGTATTCAGTAGCGCCTGTAACCTTACTCCACTTAACATTAACACCGTTTACTGTGTTAGAAATACTCTTAAGTGTAGGTGTTGCAACGTAAGTAAGCTTCTTTGCAACGTATTTACTTGAACCATTCTTAGCAAATGCTCTTACCGCATACTCAATAACTCTGCCTGATGTAGCACTACCATCAGTATAGCTTGTAGCACCACTTCCGACATTAGCAATCTGTTTCCATGAGCCCTTTGCATCGTATCTGCGGTAAACTTTGTAGCTTTCTGCACCGCCAACAGATGTCCAACTAACTTTTACACCGCCTACCGCACTCTTAACAGTTGTTGTAGGAGCTTTATAGAACCATACGTCACTGAATCTGCACACAGCACTAAGATTATCACCAACAACAGTACGTACTGTATATTCATAACGCTTGCCGCTGACAGCATTATCATCAACATAGTTATTATTTGCTTTGCCGACGTTCATAAGGAACTTCCAGCTTGTCTTTGAGCCGTCTGCCTTTATTTCACGACGATAAATTCTATACTGTGTAGCAGCAGAAGCCTTTGTCCAGCTAACCTTAACACCATTTGCCTGAACTGCAGTTGCCACAGTACCGGGTGCAACAACGTGAGTACCCGAAACAGCTTTACCTTTTACCGAAAGTACCTCTGCACCGTTTTCACCGGTGTAGTTTATTGCACGTACCATATAAGTAGCACTTTTGCCTGTGCCTACTGTTGTATCATCATAGGAAAGCTTTGATGTTGTTGTTACCGCCTTAAATGAACCGTCAACATTCTTATAAACTCTGTATTCCTCTGCACCCTTAACCGCATTCCAGGTTACACGAAGACCTTTTTCAAGTGATGCTACAGATTTTATTGTAACAGCATCCATTGTTGAGAAACCTATTTTTTGAATAAGTAGAGGATTATCGTTGTTTATGGGCAAAGAATAATTTTCATCCTCACTGTTAAACTCAGTACACTTAAAGCTTACGCTTGTATAAGCTCTTTCAGGATCTATAACCTTAAAGCTTATACTGAACAAGCCCTTCTTCACACTGCTTTCGTAGGCGTCCATCGGAGTAAAGGCCATAGAGACAACATCATCTCTGTCGTCAAGCAAACCGAATACATACATACCGCTTATTGCAGGCATTAAATCACCATATGAATCGGTAACAAGAAATGCACCTTCACTTTCAGAATCTGTAATAACAGGTTCGAGAGAATCGGGATCAAACTCCGCACGCATAATAACGCCGTTTGTAGAAACGTTCTTGTTAAGGAAAATATTGAATGTAACAACACCATTTTTAATTCCGGCATTGACAATCTCAAAAGCATCCTTTGCAGTAGCACCTGCAACAACGCCCACTACCGAGAACATTGACACAAGCATCACTACACTCAAGATAAGCGACAACACTTTTTTCATAAGATAAGTCTTCCTTTCGAAACAAAACTAAACCATCGGGCACCGCAAAATGCACATTCCACCCGATATTAATAATTACACAGTAACTATAACATAAAAGGCCGTCTCGTGTCAACGAAAACGGCCTAAAACAAACTGTTAATTTTATATAAAAAAATTGTGAATAATTTTACATTTAAGATGTTTATATAAAGACGGCATCTTTTAAGCAAAAACTCATACAGCCATTCTGTGTCTTATGCTGAAGAGAACATCCTCTGCCTCACGCTTAAGCTCCTTAACAGAAATGCTGATGCAATTTCTGACTGTACCGCCCGAAAGTGAAATTTCATTCTTAAGCTCATCAGTAGCCTTACGGGCATTTCGACCATCACCAAAAACGATGCAGTCGATTGTTTTGTACCTTAAACGGTTTTTGCAAATGAAAGCGGACATTTCAGGAGGAATTTCACCCATATATTCATCACATGCGAAGATTATTTTATCGAAAGCATCGACATCAACACCATATTCCTTAACACTGGAATAACGCCTTATACGATTTATGCCGAAATAACGGCTAAATACTGATTTGGTTGATTCACTGCTTAATTCAAGCGCTTTTGTGTCACGCTTTTTGCTGACACTTTCGTAACAAAGAGAATTCACCGTATCATCATTTGAACAATACACAAAAAGAGTAGTCAACCAATCACCTCCGTCACCGACAAAAACCACAAATCCTTGATAATTTCAAGGCATAAAACCTCTATATGTAGTATATCACAAATACCAATAAAATAAAGGGTTTTCGCGTAAAAAAACATCAAAAAATCAATAATCTACCTATTGCACAAAACACACCACAATAATTTGTATGTATTTTCAAAATCATACAAAACACGGCACAATATATTGCATTTTACAGCCTCCGAAACACAGAATTCCTTAATAAAAAACACTTCGCAAAAACTGCAGTATCCAGTTTGTTTTTTGCTATAAAAAAGAAAAACCGACACCTATATATGTCAGTCAATTTCAAGAAAAACCAATACAGAAATTTCTGTACAATCTAATATTTATTTTTTGCTTCGGTTAGTTTGCAAAAATCCCATAGAGGCACAATTAATAAAACTTAAAAAATCATAATTCAAAAAAAGTTGCATCACGTCCCCTCTTTTATGTAAATTATCTTCGTATGCACATTTTTACCGCATTTGCTTCGCAAATTTCCCCGATTTTATGTCCCTCGTGCTCCGCCAAGGCGTACCGCACGAGATGAAATATGGGTTCGATCCCCATTTTAGCTTTTTAAATACTTCTTCACTATTCACTCTTACTTCTTACCTGAAATTCCGTTCACAAACATTTTAAATAGTGAAGAGTGAATAGTTAATAGTGAATAAGTAAAATTCCGTCCACTTTCGTGAACGGAATTTTCTGGTGGAGACGGTGGGGATCGAACCCATGACCTCTTGACTGCCAGTCAAACGCTCTCCTGAGTTAACAGGTAAACACCCCCCCAAAAAAACAATCAGTCGATATAATAAATTTCTTTTCCGTCTTGGATTTTTATAATTGTGATATCGTAATATTTTTCATTACCGTAATGTTTAAGTCTTTTTAAACTGGTAATAAGCTGTTCCGATTCATCAAAAAGTTTTTCTTTAAGTACGTCAAGGTTGTTTATCTCAATATGTAATGGCATCCCGTTGATGTCAGTTATACAATCCCAAAATGCATCCCAATTGTTGCCGAAATAATCTGGGAAATCCATAGCTGTCGAAATGATTTCGAACATATCGTATATGCCTTTTACATCTTTGAAATCTATTGTATATTTTTGTGTTTTAGTATTCATATCATCATCCTTTTGATTCAGTTATTTCATAAAATGTTTGATAATGGTCATACGAAACAAACATTAAACCATCATTACTCCACAAAATTCGTTTTGCATTCCGTTTCCCTTGTGTATAATCTAAGTCAGCTTCTTTCCATGTTCTGCCAATACTTTCAGGAAGTTTTCTTTTGGTATTATAGAAATCATCTCCACCTATCATCTTTCCTGGTGATGAATCGGAAACGAATTCAAAAATGCTTTGCCAACCATCTCTTTTTGCATCGTCTTTTGTGATATAATATGGGGGCAGTATTTTTAAATATTTTAAATAAAAATCGGCACCGTCAGTACCTTTTTGGGTGGCAGTACCAGCACTTTTGGTACGCATTGTCGGAGTTTTACATTGACAAAAAGGGTGTTTTATATATTCTTTTTCCTTTACATCAAGTTCGTATATTTTACCGTGAACATCTTTACATACATCGCAAGTTGTTAATAACCATTTTGATTCGTGGTTACGCCAATTTTCACTATTGCCTTTTAGATTTTTATCGGGTGGTGTTATCAATATATCATCCTTTCGTTTATTAAATAATTGTTTTTTATGTCTCCGCAGAACATTTGTTCGAGCAAACTTATTGTAACATATGATTTTTATGATTTCAACCCAAAATGAAAAGTTTTTTTATTTTTTATAAATCGCAGCAGAGTTGGAGAATTAATTTCCGCTTGTGCGTAGGATAACCTCATTACGCAGTACTTCATTACATAGTGCTTCATTTACCGTAAGGCAACTTCGATGACCGCTTAAATTTAATGAAGCATTTGCCAAAGGCAAATATGAAGCAATGCTACGCATTATGATGTGCTCACTGCGTTTGCAATGATGCAATGTTTGCCGAAATTATTAGCGAAGCGACATCATTTTCGAAGAAAACATCATTGGCGTATCCAACATCATTTGTCGAAGGCAAACATCATTGAGAAAAGACCTGCTTACGCAAGTCTTTTTTCTGGTGGAGACGGTGGGGATCGAGGGGCAAGCCCCTCGCATTTGCTCCGCAAATTCCCCCGATTTTATGTCCCTCGTGCTCCGCCAAGGCGTACCGCACGAGATGGACGATGGGTTCGATCCCCCTTTTACTTAATCAAAACAATAGAGAGTGGCAAAAGCCACTCTCTATTGTTTGGTGGAGACGGTGGGGATCGAACCCATGACCTCTTGACTGCCAGTCAAACGCTCTCCCAGCTGAGCTACGCCCCCGTTTGTATTTCCCTCTGTTTTGCAAAGATCGTTTATGAGTATATCACCCATTGCATCATAAGTCAACAAAAATTTATGTTCCCATTTTCTGTACTTGGGGAATAATTTTACATAAACTTGGAACACTTTTTGTATAAAATCAAGGAAGGTGCTATTTTATGGTAGAACAAGATACAATAAAGCTTCTGCGCGAATGTGATGCAGGTACAAAAATGGGCATATCATCTATTGACGATGTTATCGACAAAGTAAAATCAGACAGTCTTATGCAATATCTTGCTGATTGCCGCAATCGTCATGTACGTCTTGAAGAAGAAATCCAGGTTCTTCTGGAAAATTATCAGGACGATGGCAAAGAGCCTGCCCTTATATCAGAAGCCATGTCACATATGAAAACTGCTTTTAAACTTGCAGTTGAAAAATCTGACGAAACCATTGCGGATTTAATGACCGATGGTTGCAATATGGGTGTTAAATCACTTAACAAATATCTCAACCAGTACGAAGCTGCAAGTGAAAAGGCAAAGGACATTTGCAAGAAGCTTATTGCCCTTGAGGAAGAGCTTTGTAAAGATATAAAGTCATATCTATAAATTTCTTCATTCACAAAAAGTTCATTATAAATCACAAAATATTCATATCTATTTAATATGGAATTAAATTTTTCAGGTTATATTTATATCAACGGAACGGGGAACAAACCCCAGACCGTTCATGATTTTTCATTCCTATCTCCTTATTTCCATATTTACCCCTACGAAAAAACCACTTCCTCGGAGGTGGTTTTTTCAACTTTTTTATATTTACTTTTGTCAAAATGCCATTTACTGTTTTTTCATTTTTGTTTTGTGCGTGCCATCAAAACTATTTCCATTTTATTGAATTATCCTCATTGTTATGATATAATTCCAATCATATAAAATTCAGAAGGAAATTTATCATTATGAAAAAGAAAAACACCACACTAAAGCTTGCCTTGTCGGCAATGTTTCTTGCTCTCGCTTTTGTATTACCTTTTTTCACAGGTCAGATAAAACAAATTGGTGCTATGCTTTGTCCTATGCACATACCTGTAATTTTATGCGGATTCATCTGCGGTGCTCCTTGGGGGCTTGTTATCGGTGCCATTGCACCCCTGCTTCGTTCCCTGACCCTCGGCATGCCCATTCTTTTCCCATCTGCATTTGCAATGGCATTCGAACTTGCTGCATACGGCTTTATGGCAGGACTTATGTACCGCACTTTACCAAAAAACAAGCTCAATATCTGTACATCACTTGTAATTTCAATGGTTACGGGCAGACTTGTGTGGGCGTTGGTACAATTCTGTTGTGTGGGCCTGGATACCGAAAAATTCAATTTATCCGTATTCTGGGCAAGTGCTGTAGCAAACGCTTTGCCCGGTATAGTGCTGCAGTTAATACTCATACCCATAATAATCGCATGTCTTGAAAAAACAAATGTATTAAGCAAGAGGTTGTAATGGATAAAAAAGAAATAGCATCATTTTTTGATTCCCTCGCAGAAACATGGGATTCAACAACAATAAAGAACAAGCAAAAGGTCGAAACAATCCTTGATTATGCAGAGGTTTTCGCCCACAAATCCGTTCTTGACATAGCCTGTGGGACAGGTGTTCTTGTTCCCGATTATATTGAACGAAAAATCGACAGATACGTAGGTGTTGATATTTCAACGAATATGATTGACATAGCACACGGTAAGTTTTCAAACTACAAAGGCTTCGAGTTTTTCTGTGCAGATGCCGAAACCGTTACGCTTAACGAAAAATTCGACTGCATAGTAATATACGATGCTTTCCCCCACTTTGTAAACCCTATGATTCTTTTCAAAAATCTTTCAGATCACCTTAAAGAAAACGGCAGAATCACAGTTGCACATTCTATGAATCGCGATGAAATAACCGCTATTCACGCAAGAAATGCAAGGAATGTTTCAACCATTCTTCCTGAAGCAGACAAATTAAAAGTTCTTATGTCGCAATTTTTCAATATCGATATTTGTGTATCAAACAACAAAATGTATATCGTTTCAGGCAAAAAAACGGGCAAGTAACAAAACAAGCAGATTCGCACAATAATTTAAAGAAGATATAAACAATTTCTCAACAGAATACTGATAAAAAAGAAGCAAATCAGACTTAAGCTTTCAGTCCGATTTGCTTTTTTTATTTTTCTGTACAATTTCAATAATTATAAACGTTAATTTTTTATAAATAAAATATAAATAAATTGTTTACAAAGTTATTATTTTTATGATATATTTAGATGTGTATAAATAGAAAAACAAGAAAGGATTGTTTTTTAATGAAGAAATGCAGAAAATTAATTGCTCTGTTGCTTGCTGTGGTTATGCTTTCATGCAGTAGCATCAGTGCGAGCGCCGTACTTATCGGCGCCGAAAAGCCCTACACTAACATTGATGATGATGTTACCCCAACAATCATCGTTCCCGGTCTTTTCCAGAGTGAAACAAAATATTATGACGAAGACGGTAATGTTGCTCTTGATGCTAACGGCAACGAGTATGCAATGCCCTTCTTTATGGATCCTACCGAGGAAATCATAGGTAAAGCTCTTGAAGAAGCTCTTGTTCCTATCGTAAATCTTCTTGTTGACCAGGAAGATAAAGAGCAGATGGCTGCTCATGCAGTTGCTGATATTCTCAGTGAAACATTAATGGGCAAGCAAAAGCTTGACGAAAATGGTCAGTTCATTAACGATATCCGCGCTACAGAGTACAACGCTTCATTTGATAAACTTTCAAAACACGATCAGGAAACAATTCTTGATCACTTCCCCATGGAGTATTACATCAGATATGCCGGTGCTGACAAACTTTACGTTTTCTCATATGCATCATTAGATAATATGATCAGCATTGCTGAAAGACTTGACGAATTTGTACAGTTCGTAAAAGAAGATTCCGGCTACGATAAAGTTAACATCGTACCTATTAGCCAGGGTGGTTCAGTTTTCAATGCCCTTATGCAGATTTATGAAGATGAAGGCCGTTCATTAGCTGATGACTTTGAGAAAATCGTATTTGCAGTTCCTGCACTTAATGGTTCAACTCTTGTTGGTGAAATCCTTGAGTTCGGTCTTGCTGATGACGATAAAGATATTTATCGCGATATGCTTCCTGCCCTTTTAGGTACAGAAGACGTTTTAGGTTATCTTATCAACATTCTTTTACGTTTCTTCCCCAACGCTGATTTAAACAACCTTCTTGATATTGTTTTTGATACATTCATCAGCGATTATGCTCGTTATTCAACAGCTCTCTGGGGTCTTTGCCCAACTGAGAACTACCCCGGTGCCCGCGAAATTTATCTTACAGATGAATGCATGCAGAACATCGCCACTCAAACTGACTGGTACTATCAATCACAGCTCAACTCTGATGCACACATTCTCAAAGCTGTAGAAGAAGGCGTTCAGATATTCGATATAGTTGATTACAACGTTCCTCTTGTAAACATTGTTGACTCTGCTGACCAAGTACCTGCCGACGGTATTATCCAGCTTGATTCAACATCTATGGGCGCTTATGGTGTAAACAACAACGTTGAGCTTCCTGCTGATTATGTTCCGGTAAGCTGTGGTAACCGTAACCACAACCACGTTGACCCATACAACCTTATTGATGCAGGTGCCGGCCTTCTTCCTGAAACAACATTCTACTTCTACGAACAGTCACACGAAAGTTCAGCTTCCAACGACGTATTTATGAAGCTTGCATCCTCCATTCTTATGGACAGCAACTTCACAAGCGTTCACTCCTATCCCGATGTATTCCCTCAGTTCAATGGCTCACGTAAGGTTAAAGGCCTTATGAAAGACGTTGCTGAGATGCAGGAATATGATACAAGCAACCTTCCCGCAGAATATGTTACAGAGCTTGAAGAAGCTATCGTTCAGGTTACTAGTATGCTTGATAACACAGTAATCGATACAGATGAGGTTGAAGCTGCAGAAACACGTTTCTACAACATTTGTGATGAAATAGAAGCATACGAAAACGGCGACGAGGAAGAAGTAAAGGATCCCGATGAAAACGGTGCCTATCTCGACTTCAGCTATCTTCTTAAGGATTTAATCTTTATCCTTAGCGAATTGTTCTACATCCTCTTCGGTGGAAATGGTTTCAGCGATCTTTAATTTACAAACAAACTCCCGTAAGGTTTAGCCTTACGGGAGTTTTTATATTTATTTTAAAATTATTTTCCAAGCAATTTGTTCATTAATCCAGGGTTATCAGTAATAAGTCCGTCAACCCCAAGCTTAATGAGGTGCTTAGCAGTAAGCTCCTTGTTAATAGTCCAAGGGTTAACCTGAAGACCTGCTCTGTGTGCACGTTCAACATAAAGTCTTGTAACATACATAGCAAAAGGATGGAGTGCATCTGCACCTATTTCACGTGCAAAGTTCACGGGTCTTGCAGAAATTTTCACCGATATAAGCTTATCAGGACTGTAAAGGATACCTGTCTTACAGTTTTTATCAATCTTCTTACAAATAACAAGTATAGCCGGATCAAAACTTGAAACAAGAAGCTTATCGAAAAGTCCGTGATTCTTTACTGCATCAATTGTTTTTTGCGCAAGCTCTGAACCCGCTTCACCGAAACGCTCACTTTTCATTTCAATATTAAGTACCTTCATTTTATCGCCCATTTCCTTGCTGACTTCAAGAAACTCATCAAGGGTGGGTATTTTTTCACCTTCAAATTCAGGGCCTTTGTATTTACCGAAATCGTATTGACGAAGCTCCTCAAGTGTCATATTTTTAATAGCACCTGTACCGTTTGAGGTTTCGTCTATAGTGAAATTGTGGCATACAACCGGCACGCCATCCTTTGTAAGATGGATATCTGTTTCAAAGCCGTCGCAACCTATTTCAATAGATTTTCTGAAGGCTGAAATCGTATTTTGCGGCGCAACCTGATTTGCACCTCTATGAGAAATGACATTACAACCTGCCATTGTTATACCCTCCGTATAGAAAGATTATTTTTTCCTGAATAGTTTAGAAACGCCGCCTATAAGGAGACCTGCTGCCGCAGAGCATCCTGCAATAAGCGCAACCTTCTGCTTTGCCATTCCGTCAGCATCCCAAATATATCTGAGTTCATCGCCTAAGGTTTTACCGCAAATTTCATTATATGTATAGAAATATGTGTCGTAGTCACCTGACTTTTCATCAATATCAAAAATTCGCACACCACGGCTTTTATCGCCATAGCAACGGAATGATGCGCAGGATGACTGTATGAAGTTAACTCCATTTACAACACCCTCAAAACAGTTTGTATGGTCGTGGCCGAAAACCACCGCCTTAACATCACCGCATTCCTTAATTGCCTCCATCTGGCCGTTTTTCTGTTCAACACAGCAGGGATATTCCCCCATAACACCACAAGCGTTGGGCTTAAGTTTATAATACTTACCCTCGGGGCCTTTCACTGCACCATAGCTTGACTTTTCACATTCTTCAACAAGCTCCAATATTTCAAGCATAGGTATATGCTGGAACATAAGTGAAGGTACAATTTGACCATTATTTTCTTCTTTAAGCTGTGCAGACTTCCTTTTGTACCACTCTATTGCCTGAGGTTTAACCTGCTCGAAGCATTTATCCTGCTCACGGTCATACCATGCGGAATCAAGCATCCATATATTGAATTTAACACTATTACCGTCTTCGGAATAAATAGGAAGATTGTATGTGTCACAATCACCGCTGTCTGTACCGTCAAGACCTAAGTTACAGCTATATGCTCTGTACATATCAGCCTGTTCCTCTTTAGTGAAGCTGTTGCGGTCATCATGGTTTCCGTAAATCATAGCAAAGGGAATTTTCCGCTCCTCTATAGGTGCTATAACCTTATCTATAGCAATCCTCATAGCCTCACGCTCACCCTCTAAATCCTTTATGGCAAGGCGTGTACCTATACGTGCATCACAAAGGTGGTTGCCGAGTATATTATCACCTGTAAGAAGAATAAGATCCGGCTTGTATTTATCGTATGCATTGTTAAGCATACGCACCATTGTGGGTCTTACAAACTGTAAATCCTGAGGATCGCTGACCTGCATTATTCTGAATTTTCCGTTTTTAAATTTAAGCATAGCTTTCTCCCGAATCTTTAATTAATTAAGGAGGGTATCATTGCACCCGCAACACCGAAGTATACAAGAAGCGATACCGCATCCACGATAGTTGTGATAAAGGGACTTGCCACAACCGCAGGGTCAAGTCTGAGTATTTTTGCAAAAAAGGGTAAAAGGCAACCGATAACCTTTGCACATATAACAGTAGCGCAAAGGGTAAGTGCCACAACGATTGCAACAACTGTATCTACACCTTCTGTTTTTAGAAGCATTCCGTCGATGAATATTACTTTAAGGAAACATGCAATTGCAAGTGAAATACCGCATAATACCGAAACGCGGATCTCCTTCCACAACACCTTGAGCACATCTCTTACTTCTACCTCACCAAGTGAAAGTCCGCGGATAACCATAACCGAGGACTGGCTACCCGAGTTACCGCCTGTACCCATAAGCATAGGTATATATGCGGTAAGTATAACTACCTTAGAAAGGGCATCCTCAAACGAAGAAATAATAACACCGGTGAAGGTTGCCGAAAGCATAAGAAGTGCAAGCCAGGGTATACGCACCTTCCACAAATCCCAGACAGATGTCTTAAGATATGGTCTGTCGGTAGGGGCAATAGCTGCCATTTTTTGGAAGTCTTCTTCTGCTTCTTCCTGAATAACATCGATAGCATCGTCGACTGTAACGATACCCACCATGCAATTCTCATTATCAACAACAGGAATTGTAAGCACGTCATATTTGTTGAAAAGCTGTGCAACCTCTTCCTTATCTGTATGTGTTGTAACAGTTATGGGGCTATCATCCATAACATCTGCAAGTATTTCATCATCATCGCAGGTAAGCAGATCCATTGCGGTTATGGTACCCAAAAGCTTGTGCTTTTCAACAACGTAACAGATGTTAACCGTTTCGGAATATTCGCCTCTTGACTTAATCTTTTTCAAGGAATCCCCTATCGTCATTGTAGGATAAAGGCTAATATATTCCAAGGTCATAATGCTACCGGCACTATCCTCGGGATAATTAAGAACAGCGTTAATAGCATTACGCTTGTCACCTGCCGCCGCAAGCATACGTTCAACTACGTTTGCAGGCATTTCCTCAATAATATCTACCGTATCGTCAATGAACATATCGTCCATAATGTTTTCAAGCTCGTTATCGGTAAACGCTTCTACAAGCAACTGTTCCTGCTCTGCTTCAAGATAAGTGAAAACCATCGCAGCACTTTCTTTAGGAATAAGTCTGAAAAGTAAAACTATCTGCCTATCCTCAAACTCCGGTAATAATGCTGCAATATCAACCGGATTCATAGTATCTAAAATACTTTTTATGGCTTTATACTGTTTTTCAAGCAAAAGCCTTTCAAAAACTTCTTTGGTCATAATCCGTTCCTCCTTGTTTTGCGGCTGAAAGCCGTTTGACAGAATAGTAACGGGAAAAGCAATAAAAAAACCGAGTCATACGACTCAGCGATATCCGTAATTATATCACTCGGGCAAACAAGCCCGAAATAATTCGAATTATAATGCAACAGTACTATGAATAGAGACTGCGCACTTCGCTGTGTTTAAATAAATTGTACTTCGCCCATGTCCGCTACTGCCAGATTCCATCGTACTGTCACACTCCTTATAATTAAAATTAAATCCACATTTTAATATAAACCAATATAGTAACTTTGTCAAGAAATAAAGCACCATACCGCATAAAAAAACACCGTAAGTAACCTTACGGTGTTTGATATATAGTGTTATTAACCAAGTAAGCTTGCAATCAAAGTCATAATCCAGTTAAGGAATGCCTTGATACCTGTGTACTGAGGAGCACGCTGGTTACCGCAAACTGTGCAGATATTTGCTGCAGGATCGTAGGAATCATCAAGGTGTGTATGTGCACCCTTGTTAGCCTGACCGCCGCAATCTGCGCACTCACGCCAATGGTCTGTACCATTGTATTTGTAAGGACCTGTGGGGTTGTGAGCAACCGTTACAAGACACTCGTTAGAATAGCTGTAATCACCAACAGAGTTACATGCAAAGTATCTGAGAGAACAACCATCATCGTATTTGTCGAGGGGTTCACCATCATAAGGAATCCAGTCGCCGCCTACAACCTTAATTTCCCAACCATGTGAGTAGGGAGTACCGATAAATTCAATTTCACCAAAAATGTCTTTTTCAACAATTGCGCCGGGGCAGATGCGAGCTTCGATCGGAATCTCTGTAGCAACCTCAGGTGCAACAGCTGCACTAGCCATACTTGTGAATGCTGTAATTAAAAGACATGCGCTCATAACAATAGCGAAAATTCTTTTTTTCATTTATATACAGTCCTTTCAACACTATTTTTTACTATATTACCACCATTCACACAAAATTGCAAGTGTTTTAATAAAAGATAGTGAAGAATTTACAATTTTATTTTTATACTTTAAAGAGAAAACTCTCGACTCAAAAACACACAAGCAAAAGCTCATCATTTCACGATTCAGGAATCTCCGACGCGTACAAAGGTACGCGAGACGGGTGACTAAATCGGAAAAGCGCTATATCTTTTTTTGTTTTATGATTTGAGTCGAAGAGTGCTCGAGATTTTTGACTTAGATGCCCCGTAGCGTATATCAATACGTGAGTGGGCAGCTAAGTCGGAAAAGCACTCTATCTTTTTTGTTTCCTGATTTAAAGCCTTAGTGCAAGATGATTTTTTGATTTAGGAATCCCCGACGCGTACATAAGGTATGCGAGACGGGTGACTAAGTCGGAAAAGCACCTTATCTTTTTTTGTTTTATGATTTGAGTCGAAGAGTGCTCGAGATTTTTGACTTAGATGCCCCGTAGCGTATATCAATACGTGAGTGGGCAGCTAAGTCGGAAAGATCGTGTGCTATTCGTCTCAAATCCACCATGCATCTTTGAGACCTTCTTTAATCAGACACTTCTTAAGAAGATCAACCGCTTTTTCAAGACCTTCATTCTGGCACATAAGAGAATCTTCGTGTTCGATTGAAACGGCATAATCATAACCAACCATACGGAGGTTAGAAATAACATCACGCCAGTAGGTTTCACCATTACCGTAACCAACTGAACGGAAAATCCATGAACGATTGATTTCGTCAGCGTAGGATTTTGTATCAAGAACACCATTAACACCTGTGTTAAGTGCATCTATCTTTGTATCCTTTGCGTGGAAGTGGAAGATAGCCCCCGCTTTGCCAAGAGCACGAATAACTGCAATCGGATCCATACCCTGCCAGATCAGGTGGGAAAGGTCAAGGTTTGCACCGATTTCAGGACCTACCGCACTGCGGAGTTTAAGAAGGCTTTCGGTATTATAAACGCAAAAGCCGGGATGAAGCTCAAGCGCAATCTTATCCACACCATGAGATTTGCTGAATTCAACAAACTCTTTCCAATACGGAATAAGCACCTGATTCCACTGATAATCGAGAATTTCACCAAAATCATTTGGCCATGGACAAGTTACCCAGTTGGGATATTTTGAATCCTCACAATCACCGGGACAACCGGAGAAGGTGTTGATCTGATGAACACCTAATTTTTCCGCAAGAAGAACTGCTTTAACCATATCATTATGGTACTGTTCAGCAACCTCTTTGTTCGGATGAACAGGGTTACCATGGCAGCTGAGGGCACTGATTTCTACATTGTATTTTTTCAGAAGCGCTTTAAAATCCTCAAGAGCCTTTTCATCATTAAGTAAAACATCGGGATCTGCGTGATCCTTGCCGGGAAAACCTCCGCAGCCGATTTCGACCATTTCAAGTCCTAATTGTGAAAAATACTGAAGTGCCTCTTCAAGAGATACTGAACCCAATAAATTTGTAAGTACACCAAGTTTCATATTAATAATTCTCCATTAAAAATTTTCTTTAAGCCACTTATAGCTTCTTGTAACGTCCTCAAGACCTGTGGGAACAGGCTCGTCATTCTCAAGAATAACCCAATCCAGACCGATAGCTTTCACACCTTCAACGATATTGGCAAGGTCATTTTCACCCTCACCAAGAGCAGTTGGCTTACGGTTTACACCGTCTTTAATGTGCACAAGAACAATTTTATCTTTATTCTCGGCAAGGTACTCTTTGTTATTTATACCTGCACAAAAGCTCCAATACATATCAAGCTCAAGCTTACAGCCTTCACTTATGATATCCATAGCATTTTTGCCGTCCTTCAAGTCTTCAAACTCCTCGGTATGGTTGTGGTAATATGTCTGCATACCGTATTCCTTAGCCTTTTCGTTTGCATTACCAAGAATATCACGTGTTTCGCAAGCTTCCTCATAGGTTGAGTGCGGAGCACCGCCAACACCGATAAATTTAGCTCCTAAAGTCTTGTGATACGCCAATGTATCCTGAAGCTTATCTTCCTTATAATCATCTATACCGAGATGACTACCAACAACTTCAAGACCTAACTCATCACAACGAGACTTAAGTGCCTCAGCACTTAAACCGAAATAGCCTGCAAACTCAACACCATCAAAACCGATTTCCTTAACTTTTGCAAGGATATTGAGCATATCGTCACCTGTTTCAATATGGTCACGAACAGAATAAAGTTGTACTGCAAATTTCATTATATATCCCCTCCGAATTAATCCTCAAAATATACTGCCTTGCCTGTTTTGGCAGATTCATAAATCGCCTCAAGAATCCTTGTAACACAAAGAGCCTGACGGGGCATAACAACGGGATCAAGGTCATTTCTTACGGCGTAAATCCAGTTAGCAGCTTCAATTTCTGCAGGTGAGCCACTTGAAATCGCATCAAAGAAAGCTGCACCGCCTGCATCAAGGTCAGGCTTTTCTATACACTGACGCTGATTTTTAATGTAGTTTATACGTGCTTCACCGTTAAGAGTATCAGCACCACCCTTTTCACCACAAATCATATAGCATGCTTCGTGAGGTGTTGCAATATTAAGTGCCCAGCTTGATTCAAGGTTGATTATTGCACCATTTTTCATTTTAATGAAGCCAAAGGCAGAATCCTCAACAGTAAACTTCTCGGGATCCCAGTTACCCCATGCATTACCCTGCTCTGTCTGGTCTGCAAGCTTACGGAAGGTCTGACCCATTACCATTTCAGGCTCGTAGTTATTCATAACCCAAAGAGTCATATCAAGAGCGTGGGTACCTATATCGATAAGAGGGCCACCACCCTGCTCGTATTCATTAAGGAATACACCCCAGGTAGGCACTGCACGACGGCGGATAGCAAGAGCTTTACCGTAATAAATCTCACCGAAATCGCCATTATCGGCACACTGCTTAACATAAAGATTTTCATCAGTATTTCTGTTCTGGTAACCGATAGTAAGCTTTTTACCCGTTCTTTCAGCTGCTTCGCACATAGCCTTTGCCTCAGCATAGGTTTTTGCCATAGGCTTTTCACACATAACGTGCTTACCTGCTTCCAGAGAATCAATTGTAATGAAACTATGTGAACGGTTAGGAGTACACACGTGAACTATATCAATGCTTTCGTCTTTAAGAAGCTCTTTGTAATCCTCGTAAACCTTTGCATCGGGTGTACCGAATTTCTTTGCAGATTCCTCTGCACGCTCTTTAATAATGTCGCAAAACGCAACAATCTCAACATCAGGTACTTTTTTGAGTGCGGGTAAATGTTTACTGTTACCGATTCCGCCACAACCAATAATACCAACCTTAATAATTTCTGCCATATATAGCCCTCCTTTTGCACAGTAAAAACCACTTATGCAAACATTTTTATACATATTTAATTATATAGCTTTTATTAATAATTTCAACAAGAAACGAAGAAATCCACACACCATCACCTGCCAAATTTAACGTCGCATATTTATGGATTTTTTACAAAAAAAGAGCGTAGCTTACGCTACGCTCCGAGTATTAAAATTATTGAATACTGATTAGAATAAACCAACAATCATCTGAGGAAGAAGCTTTGTAAGATAAGTAACGATAAGCTTCAGAACCTCTGTGAATGTGTTGCCAACCATACCATCAAGAGAACCGATGAAATCTGTGGGAAGATCTGTATCTTCTACGTCAGCTTCCTTGTTAGTTTTTTTGATGCCGTATTCGTCAACAAGTTCAACCTCAAGTGTTTCGTCATCAACAACGTAAGCTCTGTAAACAAGCTTGTCACCGTCGATTTCAACGTTTGCAAAGCATCCGCCCCAATCACGTGTTGAGAAGCACTTATCAGCGCAATCCATAATGGGAGCAATTGGGTTGTCATTTACAAGATAACGCTTTGTACCTGCTGTTGAAGGAAGTGCATAAACTGCACCATCGGGGTTAACTGCGAATGTTGTGTCAACACCATTGTGTCTTTCTGTTACGTAAACTGTATCGTCGCAAACCTGGTCACCCTTAACCTGTAAGGTTCTGAAGTACATATGATCGTGACCTGAAAGAACCATATCAACGCCTGTAGCATCAACGATTTCGATAACAGTATCTCTCATAGCAAGAGTATCAGGCTTGTTAATATTTTTACCTGCGGAGTAAACTGCACGATGGAGAAGAAGGACCTTCCACTGTGCATCAGATGATGTAATATCGTTATACACCCAGTTTCTCTGTGACTCTGTCATGGGATACATATCGTTAGAGTTAAGAACTGTGAAGTGAACATCACCGTAATCGTATGAATAGTATGTACCATTGATGCCGTTAACGCCTTCACCGGGAAGAAGGTTGAACATTGTATCAAACCAACCAACGTTAAGCTTGTCGGTGATGTTACCCTCATGGTTACCTGCAACAGGAACAAGCGTAAGGCTTGTGTTAGCTTTTTCAAAAGCTTCGCCGTACCAGTTCCACTCGTCGTTATTACAATCGTTTACGAAGTCACCAAGGTTGATAGCGAACTCAGCATTGGGAGTGTACTCCATAGCTGCATCCATAACCTTTGATGCCTGCTGGAAATTCTCAAGGCTTGATGCCTGAACGTCAGCAATAGCAATGAATGAGAAGCTGTCGTCACCGTCGTCAGTAACGAATTTACCCATATTGCTCCAAACGTTATTGTCAGCACTACCTACACGATAGCGGTATTCAACACCGGGTTCAAGACCTGTTACAACAACCTTATGGCAGTAGTAACCTTCCCATTCACTGAGAGAGCCTTCGAATGTAACCGCTTTGTTCCACTTTGTGAATCTGTAATCCTTTGCGTTAACAACCTGAATAGAAGAATCGCAAACTCTTTCAGTAAACCAAGTGAAGCCGCGCTGTGTCTGAGAATCACCATACATTGTGCAGTTGATTCTGAGTGCTTCATAGCCTGTTGTTTCTTCTGCAGAGCCGCTTACACAAAAACAGCTGAAAAGCATAACAAGTGCAAGAACTGCTGCAAGAGATTTTTTGAATGTTGTTTTCATAACTACCTCCGCATTTACGTTAGAATGTAGAAAATCAGGGCATAGCTATACTACTACCCATTTTTATTCCTCACCATTATACACCTAAATTTTCAATATTTCAATAGCTTTTAAAAATAAATATTAACAAAACAAGAACACATCTTGTCTTTTATTACAAAACACCGCAAGACCTGAGATCCTGCGGTGAAATTCAAAATCAATTTTCAATTATGAAAAATCGTAGTTGGGAGCAACCTTTTCGCCTGTATTTGCAGATTCAATAATTGCAAGGCAAACCTCAACGGTTTTAGCGCCCTCATAAACGCTTGTTGCCATTTCCTCATCGTTTATGATAGTATCCGCAAACACTTCAAATTCCTTAACGTAGTTGTGGTTATTAACGTCAATTTCAATGATTTCGGGCTTTTCAGGAGCATTACCCTCTTCATCTGCAACAAAGAGCTGCATTGTAGGTGATGTATTATCACAGATGATAGTACCCTTTGTACCGTAAATGCATGTTCTCATAGTATAGTCACGCTTACAACCTGTAGAACAGAAAATCTTACCCATAAGGTTATCATTGAACTTCATCAATGCACATGTTGCATCGTCATAAGGAACTGTAGGAAGCATTTTGTGTGTACCGTATGCGAAAACTTCGATGGGATCACCCACAAGCCAACGGATAAGGTCAACTGCGTGACAGCCGCCACCGATAAGACCGTGACGCTCGGGGTCAGCACGCCAATGCTTTGTACCGTCAGCATTCTTAACGATATTCATATAATCGTGAGCATATTCGGATTCGATGAAATAAACCTCACCGATTTCACCCGATTCAATAATCTCCTTAGCCTTTGCAAAAGCAGGCGTAAAACGACAAATCTGACCAACCATAAACTTTGTATCAGCTTTCTCACAAGCCTTTACAATTTCCTTAACATCAGCTCTGTTAATGGCAAGAGGCTTTTCACAAAGCACGTGCTTACCTGCCGCAAGCATTTCGCAAGCAACCTGCTTATGAAGCTGGTCGGGAATAGCTACAGAAACAAGCTTAATATCAGGATTATTAAGGATATCCTTATAATCTGTAGTCCATTTTTCTTCAGGAATATTATACTTTTCTCCTGATTTTCTTAATGTTTCTTCATTAAGGTCGCAGATCGCTTCAATAGGTGCACCGTAAGCTATTGCACCCTCAACGTGAGCGTTACCGAACATAAGGCCGATAGCACCAAAAGATAAATTTTTATCCATATAAACCATCCCTTCAAACTGAGAATTTAACATAAATTTGCTAACTATTCTATCACACCAAACTATTATATTCAAGGGTTTACAAAAATTTTGACCTTGCTTTATAACCACTTATTATATATAATGTATTTATAATATTTCTGCGTGGTGATTTTATGAAACACATCAGTAAAAAAGAAAAGCTTAATTTCTATGCAGGTCTTGCCGGTCAGAATATAGTTTATTCCTTTATAGGTGGCGGCTTCTTCACCTATTTTATGACCGATATTGCACTTTTCCCTGCTGCCATAGTTTCAGCTTTGCTTATTATTATGAAGGTGTGGGACGGTGTAAACGACCCGGTTGTAGGCTCATTTATTGACAAGCATCGTTTCAAAAACGGTGAAAAGCTCCGTCCGTTTTTAAAGTACACTCCCCTGCCCGTAGGTATAGCAACCGTACTTCTGCTTCTTGTTTTCACTACGGAAAAGGATTTGTTATGGTTACGCGTTTCCTATTTTGTAATAATGTATATTGCCTGGGATATTGCATACACGCTGCAGGATGTTGCAATATGGGGCATTACCGCATCGGTTTCTCCCGACGGTAACGAGCGTGACAATTTCGTTAAATGGGCACGTACAGTCGGCTCTTGTGTTTATGGTGTTTTCGGCGGCGTTATACCTATGCTTATTGAATCCACCGCAAAGATTACGGGTCAATCAATGGCACTGACAACCCTTGTTTTCGCAATAATTCTCGGTCTTGGCGGTGCATTGCTCAGTGCACGTACACATTGTGCGCAGGAGCGTATAAAGGTAGCACCGCAGACACAGCAAAGCTCCTTGAAGGAAAGCCTTTCACTTCTTTTCAAAAACAAAATGCTTATGCTCGTAACCCTTTCAAACCTTTTTGGTGCATTGGGCTTCGGCGGTCAGCTTATGGTGTATTTCTTCAAATACAAAATGCCCACCGATTTCCTCGGTGCAGGCAGCTTTATTGGTGCACTCGGTCTCACAACAATATATAACGCTATCACCTACGGACCGCAATTTTTAGGTATGCTTTTTGCCGATAAGCTTAAAAAGATTTTCAACGGTTACGTAAATGCACTTATATTTATGCAGGTGCTTAACATTGTAACAAGGGTTATAGCCTTTGCTATCGGCTACGATGGTGCAGGCATCTGGATAGGTATGATTCTTATGAGCATCTGCTGTATTCCTATGGGTGCGGTATCTATTGCACAGACATCCATTTTCTGTGACAGTATAGATTATATGGAATGGAAAACCGGTAAGCGTACAGAGGGTGTTGTATTCTCAATGCAGACCTTCTTTACAAAGATTTCAAGCGGCATAACCGCAGGCCTTGCAACATTTGCACTCTACCTTCTTGATTACAAAGCTGTTGATGACAGCGCAAAAGTATTTTTAGGCACACAGTCTGCAGCCTTTGAAGCATGGATATGGCCTCTTGCAATGCTTACACCTGCAATAGCAAGTCTTTTGTATATAATCCCCTTACTCTTCATAAGATACACTCCCGAAAAACGTGCAGTAGTTGAAAAAGAGCTTGCCGAAAGACGAGCAAAAGCAGAAAACAACGATTGATAAAAACGACCGCAATGCGGTCGTTTTTTTATAATTCAAAATGCAAAATCAAAAATTAAAAGGCAAAGCTGATTATAATATGGCTGTCTTTTAAAATACTCGGCACTGATTTTTCAAAAAAATTATCGGGGAACAGAAACGTTCCCCGATATTAGTTAGTTGTCAATCATAGAACCGTCCCCTGATTGGTTGCATACTTACTATGGATGATCTCTGGTTAGTGAGTACTCATCTATTATATAGTTAGCATATCTGGTTGCCTGCCTCTCTTTCCCCATTGGAGTGATAGGAATGTTATTAATCCATTGATAATAGTGAGTTAACTCATGAGCCAATGACAGAAGAATCGATGCGAGTGCATTATCTTTACCCGATTTCTTTAATAACTCCGTATAGTCCCCAGTTGCAAGCCGAACATATGGTTCATCAGAATATAGACATGGCTCAAAAAAGCTCCCAACTGCTTTATCTCCATCCTTGGTGTAGATTACTTTTGTTCCCTTCACGTAAATAACAATTCTTAGTGGAAAATAATATTCTGAACGCAACCACTTCGCAAATGCTGAGCACGCTCGTTTCACTTCTGGATGTACTGTTTTTTCATATCTGAATCGTATTCCGGTTCTTCTAAATTGCTCATCTTCAAGATACTTTTTCCAGTCACAAATTGTCCAAATATGCATTTACTTATATCTCCTATGATCTCTACCGGGTGTATGTTTCTTTGGTGGCTTTGGATTTGAGCGTGGTTTCCAATCCTTGCTTTTTCGTGCTTTGTTTTTTCTCTCACGCCCTTGCTTTTTCTGCCCAGGCCGAGCATAAGGATCTGCTTCATTGCTAGATGATGTTTTTTCAGAGTTATATACGTTTATTGCAACTACAACAACAGTTGTAACAACAACGGCACCAAGAATACCCCACCCAACTGGATTCCATATATTTGAAGCGCCAAGCGTTCCCGCAGTTGCCAAATAACCTCCTCCTGCTAATGCAAGAGTCCAGCATCCATCAGGATCATACATATTAACCGGATTATTCCAACAGTATGCAAACATATTGTAAGCAATCGGGTTATCTACATCAGTAGTTAAGTAGCCATCCGCATTCAAAAATCTACCAATCTGTGGATTGTAGTATCTTGACTGTAAATAGTACAGCCCCGTCTCAACATCAAAATAATATCCGCGGTAGCGTATGGGGTTAAGGGTACCGATACCGGTTGTTGAAGTATCTTCAACATCACAGTTGCCCCAGGCATCGTATTCGTAACTAACCTTTAATGCTCCCGATGAGTTGTAGATGCCTATAACATCACCCATTGAGTTTGTTGTTACGTGGTAATTATACAACGTGCCGTTTTTGTAATATTTAATATGTATCAGCTTACCGTAGCTGTCGTAGAAGAAATAAAGCTCTTTACCGTCTGTTGAGGTCTGGTAAGCAAGTTTGCCCCCAAGATACGTATAGGTAGTTTTTACTCCGTTTACGGTTTTGCTTGCCCTCATACCGTCGGCATCATACATATACCTTGAAGTGTTATCTTCATCTATATATGATTTTAATCTTCTTCCGTTCCAGGTAAGCGTTGCACCAAGGTAGCTTGTAGGGTTACCTATGTTATCGTAGGTTATTGTTCCGGTTTTTATATCATCATCGGGTGTACCGTTTAAGGTTACGGAAACAAGCAGCTTGTTCCAACCCGTTTTATTATCGTCACCATAACCGTAGTTCAGGGT
>JAZRLZ010000002.1:0-42240 GCA_045647125.1 Acutalibacteraceae bacterium
TTTCTGTCGTATTTTGCAATAAATCTTTCATCGTTAGGAAGAAGAGCTGAAGTCTCCTTGTAGCCACCCATCAATTCCTTCTGTGGAATATCACGGCGCTTGTCAAGAGAAACCTTTGCTGCAAGTCTTGATACGTTGAAGCGATAGAACCATGTTCTTACCTTTTCAGCGTCAGGCTTTGCATTTTCAGGGTCACTTAAGAAATAAAGGAAATCATAACCGCAGTTATATTCAGGTGCAAGTGTATAACGCCAAGTTCTGAATGCCTGTCTGAACATTTCCTTACGCTTTTCATCAGTTTCAAGAGTAATAAGACCGAACAATGATGCACAAGCCAACATATGGTCACCATACATCATCTCTTCTCTATCTTCAACTCCGCCCTGAATGCTTACGTGGTGGAATCTGTCATAATGCTTAACGGTAAGCTTATCATAACCTAAATCAATAAGTTTATCGTAAGTTTCCTGCCATATACCGCTTTCTCCCGTAATATGCATACAAACTCTTAAGAACATAAGCATCTGACCTGCATTGAGGCAGGCATCTGCCCAACCCATAGGAGTTTCAAAATATTCTTTATTCCATTTTGCCCAGGTTGTATATTTACCGTCACACTCACGCAAAGCAAAATTGTTATCAATAATATGCTTTGTTGTATTCCTTGCAGCTGTTTTGAGAAGCTCATCATATTCGGGGTCAACTCTGCCCAAAAATTCATGAGCAACAAGAAGATGCAAATAGTGATGAGTAATTTCATCACTGCTTGTATCACCCTTATAGGTGATATCTGTATCACTGAAGCCCTCTTCGGTGTAGAACTTTCTTAATCTTTCGGGAATAGGGGCATCTGCTTTAACCTCAAGACCTACAATACCTCTTTCACGTGCATCGGTTGTATTAAGACAAACTGCAGTTGCACCATTCTTTTTATAGAAAAGTCCGTCATCCGGTACAGGCTCACTGCTTGTAAGGTATGTTCTCGCAACAAAACCGTTACCTCTTCCCGCAATAAACATAAGAAGAAGATTTGCCTCACTTGCTCTGAAAGCAACACGACGAGCTTCCATCGTTTCTTCATCAAACTCGCCTTTTTCACGTTTAAGTGTAGCGTAACGGAAGATTTCACCCATTGCAAAGCAAGAAGAGAAGCTACCGTCATTATCACTATGTCCGTAAGGAAGAATTGATTTAAGGTTACCCGCCTCTGAAAGATGCTTCTGACTCACCATACCATGACGCTGTACATAAGTAAGAGTCTCGTCAAGAAGTTTGTAAGCCTTCTCCTCCATAGACATTTTAACCATATCAATATGTGTTGCACCATTATCGGTAAGCACCCATACACCATCACCATCTGCAACAAGTGCAGATACGTGGTTGTCGAGCAAATCGCGGTGTGCGCTCATATACATAACCTTATCATCAAGGCAGTCTGCATTGGGGTCATAACGTGTTACGCCACCGTTAGAGCCATACCACATAACACCGTCCTTGCCTTCGCAAAAGCAGGTGTAATCCTTTTTCCTTTGGGGAAGAGGATAAGGGAAATCCGTAAGATCAGGTTTCTTCGCTCTGACTTCAAGAAGTGATTTCGGTACTTCGATATCATATTTCTTGAAATGACTTACAACCTTTGTCAAACGGGGATACAATTTAATCGCCTGTGCCATTTAATTTCTCCTTTTTGCCAATTTTTTTGTTTTTAAGATCGTCTTTTAATATAAAAATTAATCCAAATTATAACATTATATATTGTATCAAATATATATGTAAAGTTCAACATATTCTCAAATTTTTTCCCGATATTGCAAAAAATTTAAAATAGGTCTTGGAATATGCATAATAAAGTGTTATAATAAATTATCTTTGGACTTTTCCAAAGACGAAAAAAAGGTTGAGAAGGTCTTGCAAACCGGCAAGACGCTGATTCTTCCCATCCTTATGTTCAGTTTGTTAAAATAAAGATTAAAAGGTTGAGAAGGTCTTACAAACCGGTAAGACGCTGATTCTTCCCATCCGGAAAGGGCAAAACAATGAACACAAGTATTTTTGACAAGTACGAATCCGAGGTACGCTCATATTGCCGTAATTTCCCGGCAGTATTCACAAAAGCAAAAGACTCCGTTATTTATGCAGAAGACGGTAAGGAATACATCGACTTTTTCTGCGGTGCAGGTGCATTAAACTACGGACACAACAACGATTACATCAAAGAGCAGATTATCAGTTATTTACAGAGCGACGGTATCATTCATTCTCTGGATATGTTCACCGCCGCGAAGCGTGATTTTATAGAATTTTTCGAATCAAAAATTCTTGAGCCACGCGGATTTAATTACAAAATCCAATTCCCCGGTCCCACAGGCACAAATGCTGTTGAGGCTGCATTAAAACTTGCACGAAAAGCAAAAAAGAGGAACAACATTTTTGCTTTTATGGGTGCATTCCATGGTATGACCTTAGGTTCACTTTCCATGACAACCGACCGCGATTCACGTCAGGGTGCAGGTGTAGTGCTTACAGATGTCACACACATCCCCACTCCCTATATGTTCCCCGATTTCGACGTGCTTCAGTATATGCAGACACTTATTGATGATGATCATTCAGGTGTTTCAAAACCTGCGGCAGTATTCATCGAGCCCGTACAGGCAGATGGCGGTATCCATGTGTTCAGCAACGAATTCCTCAAAGGTCTTCGTGAGTTCTGCACACGCAACGATATTCTTCTTGTTTGCGACGATATTCAGGTAGGCTCCGCAAGAACAGGCACCTACTTCTCATTTGAAAGAGCAGGCATCGAGCCCGATATAGTTACCCTTTCAAAATCAATCGGTGGCTACGGTATGCCCTTTGCATTAGTTCTTCTCAAGCCCGAAATTGACGTATGGAATCCCGGCGAACACAACGGCACATTCCGAGGCAGTCAGCTTTCAATGGTAGCTGCAAAGGCCGGTCTTGAAATTATGCTTAACGAGAATGTTGAAGCAAAGGTTCAGCGTCAGAGTGCAATCATCAAGGAATACCTTGACAAAATATCCGCTATTAATCCCAACTTCGATATCCGCGGTATCGGTTTTATGTGGGGTGTTGACTGCAACAAGGTTAAGCCTGACGTTGTTTCAAAAGGCATCGTAAGAGAGTGCTTCAACAACGGACTTATTGTTGAGCGTGCAGGCAGAAACAATGATGTTGTCAAGCTTATGCCCTGCTTACTCACAGATGACGAAACACTTAAAAAAGGTCTTGAAATTTTAGTAAATGCAGTTAAAACTGTTGCAGAAGGCTTATAATTCAATACGCAAAAAGGTCTGTAAGGAAAATCCTTACAGACCTTATTTTTGTCTTAAAAAACAAATCCGATAATCTAACTCAATTACTTTTCCAAAAGAACTCTTTCGTAAACTATGCCCTTTCTCTGATGAGTAAAAGTAATGTGCAACACATTGCCGTCGGCAACCATTGCGGGATAGCTGAATTCGTGGTCACCCTCGGTAGCCTCACATTTGAAAATTTCCTCAAATGTTTCACCACCATCAACAGAAGCCAACAAAACAAGCGGTGCCCTGTCACCCCAGTTTTCAAAAATGGGATTCATAACAAGCACAAGTGTACCGTCATCCATTCTCACAACATCAATACCGCTGTTAGGGTTACCCATAGGTGTTTCATAAGCCTTGCACCAGGTCATACCACCATCTTTACTGTCACTTCTGTATATATGGCCCATATTTGTACGGATAAACATATGCAAACCTTTTTCATCCTCCCACAAGGTAGGCTGAATCATATTAACTGTTCTAAGATTCTTTTTTGGTCTTAAAACATAATTTGAATGAGTAAAAGTAAGACCATCGTCTCTTGAAATATCAACAAAGCATCTCCATGATTTTCTTAAAGATTCTCTGGAAGCAGGTGCAATAACTCTGCCGTCAGAAACTCGGATTGCCTTATTTTTTACAGGACCTCTGCCGTTTTCTTTATCACCGGGCACAAGCTCCTTGGGTTTTGAAAAGCTTTTGCCCCCATCATTAGAAATACAATAATATGTAACCCATTTAGCTATTGGCTTACCATATTTGAAATAGAGGATTATTTCACCATTCTTTCTTAAGAAAAGCACGGGATTCCAGTGGGGCAATTCTTCACCGTCAACGCTAATGCTGTATGGCTCACTCCAGCCCTTGTCATCACGGACACTAACCCATATTTTAACGTCATCATTACCCTCTTTTGTGCCACCAAACCAAGCAGAAACAACAGTGCCATCTGCAAGGGGCAAAACAGTTGATGCATGACATGATGGTGTCACACTTTCAGGTGGATAAATAAATTCTTTAATAATTTGTGTTGCTTTAATCATTGTTTTCTGTCTCCTTTTGTTCATCCATATAATCAAAGGCATTCCAAGCCTTTTCTTCTTTTTTTGCAGGCTTATCATCATAGCCTATATCCATTGTAATAAAAGCGTTTTTATCTTTCTTTTTTGGTGGTTTAGGCCGTTCTTCGAGGATATAAATATCCTTTCCGTACTCCTCACCCGCAGTCCGCATAAAGGTGGGAAAGCCCTCCATAACCGATAACTTCTTGTACGTTTTATAGTTGAGCAAAAACTTAATCGGTGAAATAATTATATAGGGATTCACCGCTATTGCCCCAAGCACGAACGCCAGTCCGAATCCGTTGCCGTTAAAAACGAAAAGACTTGCCATTCCGCCAAGCACAATAAAAGGCCCTGCCAATTCGTTAAGCTTCATACAACTTATACCAAATAGAATAATGAAATACACAAGATATTTAAGCATTCCTATAGGTGAGCCGCCTAACCCCATAGCCATAATCGAAACAAAAATCAACACACTGAATATATCTATTCTCGTTTCGCAGCTCTGCGCAATATCACGCCATTTACCCATAAGCATAGCTTTTTCCCAATAGGGAATTTCATCAAGCTCATCGTGGTGGAATATAATTTCATAGCCTAAAACGCTTTTGCCGTGTTTATATTTACGCTTTTTATTCGTTTCTTTTTCGTCATTATGGGTACCGATATTTTTCGTTTCAGGCTCCTCTGGTAATTCCACCTTAAGATTCTGACTTCTGAAAAATTCCTCTTCGGATATCATTTTCTCTGTTGCAAAAGCATTAAAAGAAGCCTTATATTTATGTTCAATACCCTCAGGCTCTTTATCCTTTATATACATTTTATCACCGAAAATATCAGCGGTGTTAAGTATAAAATCCGGGAAGCCCTTGCACTTTTTTAATTCTTTAAAAACCGTATTATAATTATAAATACAACGCAGGGCAAAAATACAGGGAGCAATGTTAACAAGTGTTGCCGCTATAACGGATAGCTTCATTTCAGTTGCCTCAGGTAAACCGAGATAAAACCACAAAACATTTATTGCCAATGAAATCAGAACACCAACATAGCCAACCATTTTCCACTTACGTGCAAAAAAACCGCCTATAAGCACAACCACACTGCTGATAATACTGAGGAAAAGCAATTTTTCACCATAAGACGCAAGAACGAGTCCCGAAAGCAAGGAAAGGAAAAAAGAAACAACCGAGCATTTAAAAACTTTGTCACTTGTATCCTTCCAGTCCATAACCATATTACGTTTTTCCGTAACTGATGCCACGGGCACGTAAACTGTTTCCATATTAAATTTCATACAGATTCCTCCTCTGCACAAAACAAATCAATATCCGCTACCTTCCTCACTTTTGGCAATAGACACAACTCTGCTTGTGCCTAATCTGTCGGCACCTAACTGAAGGAATTTTTGAGCATCATCAAGTGATGCTATTCCTCCTGCCGCTTTCATTTTTACGTTTTCGCCTATGTTTTTTGAGAAAAGCTCAATATCCCCGAAGGTTGCACCGCCGACAGAAAAGCCGGTGGAGGTTTTTATATAATCTGCACCTGCCTCGGTAACTATACGGCACATTTCGATTTTTTCCTCCTCGGTAAGAAGGCAGGTTTCAATGATAACCTTAAGAATCTTGCCGTTGCAAGCCTCTTTAATTCTCTTTATTTCTTCAGAAATAAGATCATATTTTTTATCCTTAAGCCATCCGATATTGATAACCATATCAATTTCTTCTGCACCGTTTTTTACCGCATCCGATGTTTCAAAAACCTTGCATTCTGTTGTGTTATAGCCGTTAGGGAAACCGATTACTGTGCAGATACTAAGCCTGTCACCGCAATAATCAGCACATTGCTTTACGTAAGACGGCGGAATGCATACACTTGCAGTGTTGAATTTCATACCGTCATCGCAAATAGCCTTTATCTGCTCCCAGGTTGCCTCCTGCTTCAGAAGAGTGTGGTCAACATGGGAAAGAATTTCATTAATATTCATTTTACTACCTCTTTTTTGTCTTACACCTTTTTATAAGTAAATCAGGTAAAAGCACCGAAACATCACCTTTTAAAATCGATTCGAATATGCTTTCCCCTCTTTAATGTAAATATTATAGCATTTTTATCCAAAAAGGTAAACAGTATAGTCAAAATATCCATTGCATTTTATAATTGATTTACTCAGTTTATTGTGATATCATTAAAAATGTATATGTATAATTTAGAAATAGGTGATTTTGTGAAGAATTTACTCGTTATTTTCGGCGGATGCTCAAGTGAATACGAGGTTTCTCTCCGTTCAAGTGCATCAGTTTTAAGAAACATAAACCGCGAAAAATACAACGTTATTATGCTTGGTATAACCAAAGATGGCAGCTGGTATTATTTCGACGGAAGCATTGATGAAATCGAAAACAACACTTGGTTTAAGGGCAGCAATGTTACCCCTGCGGTAATCTCTCCCGATAAAAAGGATAAGGCTCTTATCTTATTAAAGGATAGCGGTGCAGAAAAACTGCCCGTTGACGTTATATTCCCCGTACTCCACGGCAAAAACGGTGAAGACGGCACAATTCAGGGCATTTTCGAGCTTGCAGGAATCCCTTATGTCGGTTGTGCACCCCTTGCAAGCGCTATGTGTATGGATAAGGCTGTCACAAATACCCTTGCCGATAACGCAAATATCCCCGGTGCAAAATGGGCAGCATTCACAAAAAGTGAATATGACAGCGGTAAGGTTGACCTTGAGCCTATTATCGAAAAGCTTTCCTTCCCCATATTCGTTAAACCTGCAAACGCAGGCTCATCGGTAGGCATTTCAAAGGCACATAACGAGGAAGAGCTTAAAAAAGCTATCGAAATCGCTTTTGAAAATGACTACAAGGCAGTGCTTGAGGAAACCCTCGTAGGAAGAGAAATCGAATGCGCGGTTATGGGTAACGAAACCCCCGTTGCTTCCTGCATAGGTGAAATTCTTCCTACTGCCGAGTTTTATGATTATGAAGCAAAGTATGTTGATAATTCAACAGGCCTTGCTATTCCTGCAGACTTACCCGAGGAAATCAGCGAAAAGGTCCGCAAAGAGGCTATCAGAGCATATCAGGCTTTAGGCTGCGAGGGTCTTTCACGAGTTGACTTCTTCTTAAGTGATGACGGTACCTGCTACCTTAATGAAATAAACACTTTACCCGGCTTTACATCAATTTCAATGTTCCCTAAGCTTTTCGGTCAGGTCGGTATTCCATATAGTGAACTTATCGACAGGCTTATTGCTTATGCCGAGGAGCGAATGAAATGAGACAGGTTGAAATAGAATTTGTCAGTGAGCAGCAATATCACGATGACCGCGAAAGCAGTAAGCTCAAAGCATCAGGCACGTTAGAGGAAATTGACGGCAAAAAAGTCATCACTTACACAGAGCCCGATGAGGAAATGGGTAAATGCGAAACTGTTGTTAAAATTATAAATGATAATTTTATCGAGATGAGCAGAAAGGGTGTTTATGAAACCACTTTTCTTATCGAAGAGGGCAAAACGCACTCCTGCATATACAGAACGCCTTTCGGCGAAATGAATATGGATATTGTTGCAAAAAGAGTGAAGGCGGATATCCCTGTTTGCTCAGGCAAAATTCTTCTTTGTTATCATATCGAAAGCAACTCCGAGATTATAGGAGAAAACAATCTCCTAATGAAAATAAACGAAATATAAAAAGGTGTTATTATGTCAAAGTTAGTAAAAAAGGCAGAAGAACAAATCATTACAGTTGTTACCGATGCCATAAACAAAAACATTGCTGACGGCAGTTTTATCCAAGCGGAAATCCCTGCATTCAAAACAGAGATTCCTGCCGACAGAAAAAACGGTGATTATTCCGCAAACGCGGCATTTATGATGTCCAAGGCATTAAGAATGCCCCCGCGTAAAATTGCCGAGAGCATCCTTGAAAAAATCGACCTTGAAAATACATATTTCAAATCATGTGAGGTTGCAGGCCCCGGATTCATAAACTTCTTCCTTAAGCCCGAGTTTTATGCAGATATCCTTCTTGATATCAAAAATTGCGGCAACAACTACGGCAGAAGTGATTTCGGCAACGGCAAAAAAATCAACGTTGAATTCGTTTCCGCAAACCCCACAGGCCCTATGCACATGGGTAATGCCCGCGGCGGTGCATTAGGCGACTGCCTTGCAGCCGTACTTGACTGGGCAGGATATACAGTAGAAAGAGAATTCTACGTAAATGATGCCGGTAACCAGATTGATAAATTTGCACTTTCGCTTGATGTTCGTTATCAGCAGATTATCAATGGCGAGGACTCTATCGAGCTTCCCGAAGACAGCTATCACGGTGACGATATCCGCGTGCTTGCACAAAGCTATATTGACGAATTGGGCACAGATCTTCTTGAGCTTAGCGAGGCTGACAGACGTAAGGCTCTTGTCGATTATGCCTTACCCAAAAACATTGCAAAAATGAAAGCAGCAATGGAAAAATACAGAATCGACTACAACACCTGGTTCTCCGAGCTCACTCTCCACAACGGCGATGAGCTTAAGGAAACTATTGATATACTTACCAAAAACGGCTACACCTACGAGAAAGAGGGTGCCCTCTGGTACAAGAATATCGATGTTATGACTGCTATACTCAAGCGTGAAGGCAAATCTGATGCAGACATAGAAAAGCTTGAGCTTAAGGATGACGTGCTCATCCGTCAGAACGGCAACCCCACATATTTTGCCGCTGATATTGCATACCACCGCAACAAACTTGAAAAACGTGGTTTTGATAAAGCTATTGACGTATGGGGTGCAGACCATCACGGCCACGTTGCACGTATGAAGGGTGCTATGGAGGCTGTAGGCATAGACGGTGACAGACTCGACGTTGTTCTTATGCAGCTTGTTAACCTTATGAAAGACGGCAAGCCCGTTAAAATGTCAAAGCGTACAGGTAAGGCAATCACACTTGTTGACCTTCTTGACGAAGTACCCATTGATGCGGTACGTTTCCTTTTCAATATGCGTGAAGCAGGCAGTGCAATGGATTTCGACCTCGACCTTGCAGTTGAACAGTCAAACCAGAATCCCGTATACTATTGTCAGTATGCACACGCAAGAATTTGCAGCATTCTCAAAAAGCTTACCAACGAGGGTATTGTTTCAAGAATGCCTGAGGCAGAAGAGCTTATGCTTCTTACAAGTGATGAGGAAACTGACCTTATTGCTCATCTCGCATCACTTACAGGCACAATAGTTAATGCCGCAAAAACATACGACCCTGCAAAAATCACACACTATGCAACAGACCTTGCAACAAAGTTCCATCGTTTTTACAACGCACAGCGTGTTATGGTTGACGATGAATCACTTATGCAGGCAAGAATTTTCCTTTGTGTTTGTGTACGCGACACAATGAGAAACGTTCTTTCAATGCTTAAAATCAACGCTCCTGACTCAATGTAAAAAACGGTTCAACCGAAAAAACTCTTGCTCTTCTCAGAGCAAGAGTTTTTATTTTATCACTTTATTTTAAGAAAATAGGGTTAGTCCATGCACGCTTGCCATTGCAATCAACAACGTAAGCTCTTATGTATTTATAATCATCCTTCAAATCAAGTTCTGCACTCGCAAGCGGTGCACCGTCAGACTCAACCTTTCTGGAAGGCTTCATATCGCAACAGAAGTAAATTTCCTTACACTCACTGCACTCAATATGAGCTACACCTTTATCATCAACGTAAAAATCCTTTATTTCAGGACCGCAGGAAGCGTAAAAAGCACCGTTTTTCAATGATTCAAGAATTGATGCAACATTATTTTCGGAATTAACCATAACCCATCCGTTGCAATGCTGATACATAGGGTGACCATCATCGGTTGCTACGGCATAAATCTTCATACCCTGACCTAAAAGCTCATCCCAATACATACCGTTATCGGTATCCATATTGTTTTCGAAGGCACAACCCGAATTCCAGATTTCCATTGCAAAATTGCCCTTCAATTTATCAAAAAACCTTGTGGGAGTTGAGCTCCATTGGGGATGACAGTATATTGTAAGGTTGTTTTTAGCGTGTATTTCATCAAGATAAGGCTGGAATTCCTCCTGATTGCTTGCAGTACCGCTTGGCATTCTTTCATCCTGCTTAAAGCCGTTTGTTTCATCATCGGGACCGATGCAAACCTCATGGAAGCACCTGAAGCCATCTCCCCTTTCGAATGTGTTATCAAATTCCATACCGGGTATAATTGTAATATCAACATCCTCGGCATAATTTTTATAGTTATATACTCTGTGGTCTGTAATAGCCAAAAAGTCATAGCCGTGTTTTTTATGAAGGCGGATAACCTCCGCAGGCTCACCCTCACCGTCGGAAACGGTTGTGTGACAATGAAGTCCGCCCTTAAGCATAAGGTTACCTGTTTTTTCAAAAGCTTGTTGTCTTTTCATTAAAATCAACCTCTTTATAAAATATAAAACGACGGCAGATCACTCTGTGATATGCCGCCGTAATTTTTATTTATTATCAATATATCTGCATGCGGCAAGAGCTGCAACGGCACCGTCTGAGGATGCGGTTGTAATTTGTCTGATATTCTTTTGTCTGCAGTCACCTGCAACAAAAACACCCTCGGTTTTTGTTACACAGCTTTCGTCCGAATTGAAATATCCGTTAGCATCAAGCCCTGCGATATCTGCAAACGCACTGTTTTTCGGTTCAAGACCGATTGCAACAAACAAGCCGTCTACGGAAATTTCCTTTTCACCGGAAGCAGTATTAAGCACTACACCCTCAAGTGATTTTTCACCCTTAAGCTCCTTAACCGTTACCTCGGTCATAAACTCAACGTTTTCCTTTTCCGAAAGAATATCTATAAGCTTCTGCTCACCCGTAAAGAAAGGAAGGTTTTGCAAAACGTAAACCTTACTGCACAAATCAGAAAGCAAAACCGCCTCCTGAAGAGCAGAGTTTCCTCCACCTACAACGGCTGTAACCTTATCCTTATAAAACGCGCCGTCACAAACCGCACAGTATGAAACACCTTCGCCTACAAGCTGATTTTCATTAGGAAGTCCAAGCTGTCTGTGATGAACACCTACGGCAATAATAACTGCCTTTGCTTCAAAAACCTTATTGTTGGCAAAAACAAGCTTTCTATTGCCCTCATCTACAATGCCGGTAACCTTTTCCATCTCAACCTCGGCGCCCATATTAAGCACCTGGTCAAGAAGCTTATCTGCAAACTCGTTTCCGCTCATTTCGGGTATACCGGGATAATTTTCTATTTTAGGTGAAAAAGTTACCTGACCACCAAAGGTAGACTGCTCAATAACCAAAACGGTTTTTGATGCTCTCAGGGCATAAAGTGCAGCGGTAAGTCCCGCAGGACCTGCACCCACAACAATTATATCGTACATATTAACTCTCCTTTATCCAAAAATTACCGCCTGAAAAGACGGTAATTTTTCAGATTATATTAAAGGCTTTCAATAAACTCTTTTACTGCAGGAAGGTCTGCAATTTTTTCAAACTCGTCACCCTTCTGGATAACAAGTGTGGGAGCCTGCTTAAGATCAAGCTGTGTTGCAAATTCGCGGTTATCCTCTACAAAGAGCTTTTCGTATGCTATACCTTTTTTGTCAAGAAGCTGAGCAGCTATCTTACATTTGGGGCATGTTTTTGTTGCGAAAAGAAGGAATTTTGCATCAGCATCAACTTCAACGGGAGCTGATTTTTCACAGTTGCAATGAGCGTGATCGCAAACTCTTTCTGATTTCTCAAAACGGGAATTTGCAACGTCATAAACTCTTCTGTCCTTAAATTCCTGTGCCTTACCATCATTGAAATTCTGAACAGGACGATAGTAACCGGTAATACGGCTGTACACCTCTGTATCAGCTTCACATTCGGGACACTTGTACTCTTCACCTGCAATGTAACCGTGGTTGCAGCATACTGAGTATGTGGGTGAAATTGAGTAATAAGGAAGTCTGTAGTTATTAGCAATCTTTCTTACGATATCAGCAGCAGCCTTCCAATCAGGAAGCTTTTCACCAAGGAATGCATGGAAAACAGTACCTGATGTGTAAAGTGTATGAAGCTCATCCTGAGCATCAAGTGCTTCAAAGATATCTGCTGTGTAGCCAACAGGAAGATGTGATGAGTTTGTATAGTAAGGTGTACCGTTCTCGTTAGCTGTGATAATTGCAGGATATTTTGCCTTATCGTGCTTTGCGAAACGATATGTTGTTGACTCTGCGGGTGTAGCCTCAAGGTTGTAAAGGTCACCGTAAAGCTCCTGATAGTCAGAAAGTCTTTCACGCATATGGTTAAGAACCTGCTTTGCAAACTCCTGAGTTTCTGCAGTAGTCATATCCTTACGAAGCCACTTAGCATTAAGACCAACCTCGTTCATACCGATAAGACCGATTGTTGAGAAGTGGTTGTTGAATGTGCCAAGGTATCTCTTTGTATAAGGATAAAGACCTTCATCAAGAAGCTTTGTGATAATGCCACGCTTAACGCTGAGTGAACGTGCGGAAATATCCATAAGCTTATCAAGACGCTTGTAGAAATCCTCTGCATCTGTTGCAAGGTATGCAATTCTTGGAAGGTTGATTGTAACAACGCCTATAGAGCCTGTGCTTTCACCGCTACCGAAGAAGCCACCGCTCTTTTTACGGAGTTCACGAAGGTCAAGACGAAGACGGCAGCACATTGAACGAACATCGCTAGGCTCCATATCGGAGTTAACGTAGTTTGAGAAGTAAGGTGTACCGTATTTTGCGGTCATTTCGAAGAGAAGTTTATTGTTCTCTGTATCAGACCAGTCGAAATCTCTTGTGATTGAATATGTGGGGATAGGATACTGCAAGCCTCTGCCGTGAGCATCGCCCTCGATCATTGTTTCGATAAATGCCTTGTTGACCATATCCATTTCTGCCTTACAATCGCCGTAAGTGAAATCCATTTCCTTGCCGCCGACAATTGCGGGCATATCCTTAAGGTCAGCAGGAACAGTCCAATCAAGAGTAATATTTGAGAAAGGAGCCTGTGTACCCCAACGTGAAGGTGTATTTACACCGAAAATGAAGGACTCAATGCACTTTTTAACCTGCTTGTAGCTAAGGTTATCAACCTTAACGAAGGGTGCAAGATATGTATCGAATGATGAGAATGCCTGAGCACCTGCCCACTCATTCTGCATAATGCCGAGGAAGTTAACCATCTGATTGCAAAGGGTTGCAAGATGACTTGCAGGAGCTGATGTTATCTTACCTGCAACGCCGCCGAGACCTTCCTGAATAAGCTGCTTAAGTGACCAACCTGCACAGTAACCGGTAAGCATTGAAAGGTCATGGATGTGGATATCACCATCACGATGAGCCTTAGCAATCTCTTCATCATAAACCTCTGAAAGCCAATAGTTAGCTGTGATTGCACCTGAGTTTGAAAGGATAAGACCGCCGACTGAATATGTAACGGTTGAGTTTTCCTTAACACGCCAGTCAGTAACCTTAACGTAGCTGTCAACCAACTCCTTATAGTCAAGGATAGTTGATTTCATATTACGGATTTTCTCACGATTCTTTCTGTAAAGAATGTATGACTTTGCAACATCTGCATAGCCTGCCTGAACAAGAACAGATTCAACGCTATCCTGAACATCCTCAACAGCAACAAGATTATTGCTGATTTTGGGCTCAAAGTTTGCAGTTACCTTAAGTGCAAGAAAATCAATTATATTGTCATTATACTGTTTTTCACAAGCTTCAAAAGCCTGTTTGATAGCAATAGCAATTTTTTCAATATTAAAATCTGCAATTTTACCATCACGCTTAATTACCTGGTACATAAATCTCCTTCTTTCTTAAAATTTCATTGCCACGCCAAACGTGGCGACCGTAATTAATAATAACAGACATATGTCCTGTTGTCAATACCTCAATACACAATATCTTGTGTTTCCCGCAAAAATATTTTTCCACGAAGCACAATATATTGAATGTTTTTTCACAAATATAGCAATATTGTACATATATCAGCGCAATATTTGGTGAAGTTTGCTATATTTTGCCATAAAACATTAAAAACCGACCACTACATATTGTGGTCGGTTTTTTCATTCGGCAATAATCACACTATAAATAGTAAATGATAATATATACATTTATACACTTCGTTTGCAGTTATTCTGCATCTGTTTACACTCCTCTTAACTGTGTATGAGGAATATATTTCTGTGCAGCCTGAAGCATAGCACGCATAGTATCTCTTGAAACGCCCTTACAGTTATTATCAATAAGATTGCCTGAATCAACAAAATTCTGCAGGAAATATTTCGGTGCAAAATCAATCCATTTCGCAAGCTTTTCTATATCTTCCAACGTATGGAAATTCTCGGTAACAGTTGTTCTGAATTCGTATTCCACACCGCTGTTTTTAAGTATTTCCATACTTTCCTTTACGGGAGCAATATCAAAATTCTTCACACCCACAGTTTCGCCGTATTTTTCGGGGCAATTTTTAATATCCATAGCCACGTAATCCGCAAGACCGATATCAATAATACCCTTAAGTTTCTCAGGAAAACTGCCATTTGTATCCAGTTTTATGTTAAAGCCCTTTTCCTTTATTTCATAGAGAAAAAGCTCAATATCCTTTTGTAAAAGAGGCTCTCCGCCGGTTATTGCAACGCCATCTATAACATTCTTGCGTCTTTCAAGATGCTCAAAAATCTCCTCCTCCGTAAAAAACACGTCGTTCTGTTCAGTAACAAGCAACGCGTTATGACAAAAAGGACATTTATAATTGCATCCTCCCGTAAAAACAGTGCAAGCCGTTCTTCCCGGGTAATCAAGAAGCGTAAGCTTCTGGAAACCTTTAATAATCATTTTAACCACCTAAAAAAATTATATACAATAAACTCTTTTTAGTCAACCTCATTTGTTTTTTCAGTTTTTTTCTGTCAGAAAATCTGAATTTTCCTTTTTATATTATAAAATAAATAAAATGTTAACAATTTATATTGCATTTGTGTATTTACATTTTGAAACTGTTGTGATATAATACAACCACTAATAGTATACATTTAAGTTATTTTGGAGGAATTATCATGAAACTTAAAAGAGCACTTGCTGTTTTAATGGTTGCCATTATGCTTGTAGTTCCCTTCTCTGCAGTATCCTCTGCAGCAAACAGCTACACAATTGTTTCAGGCCCTATTAAAACAAACTACACCGATTGCGAATACTTTGTACCACAGGGTGTAGCAATCACAGATGGTTCAGAAATCATCCTTTATTCTCCCACAGATGAGAAATGGTCTTTTGATCCTGCAATCAACGAACTTCTTACCGTAGGTGTTAATGAAGTCGGCGAAGATGTTAATGATGTTAAGGTTCGCGTTTTCTACGATAACAAATACATCGGTGATGTTGATATTCACGTAGAACACATCCTTGGCGAAATCACTTTCATCGGTCAGGCAGGTCACGGTCAGTATTGTCTCGGTTGTGGTTTGGTTCATAACTTCGAAGAGCACAATGTTCCCGAGTACATTCCCAATGACGACGGCGGTCTCTTCATCATGCAGACAGAAACAGGTACATGCGATGATTGCCACGGCAAGGTTACAAGAAACATTGAGAACTCCGAGAAGTTCTTAACAATCTTCGGTAACTTATCACCTGTTGAGTCTGAAATTATCGGCTACCTTAACAGCATCCTGGTTACACTTATCCAGATGTTCGCAGGTATAGCTTAAGCAGGAGGTACTTCTAAATGAAAACAAGCAAAGTATTATCTATCGTTCTTGCAGTTGTTTTGCTTTTCGCATGCACATCTGTTGCAGTAAGCGCTGAAGAACCTGCTCCCGCACTCTCTTTCGAAGTTTCAGGTTCATACGCTCTTGCAGGAAACGTTACTGTTTCCCCCACTCTTTTCTCATACGATCTTCAGATCGATGACTCAAAAATCTGTGCTCTTGACGGTGAGTCAAAAGCGTACACATACGAAATGAAATCTCTTATTGCTAACGGCATCGACTATATGACAGACCCCGATGCTTTCTTCGAATCTTTCTCAGCAGAGGATTACGAAGGTACAATGCTTGAGGTTGTTTTCGTTATCAACTTCGAATCTGATAAGGTTTTCGGTACACTTAACTACGACTGTGGTGTTACAGGCTTTATGCAGCCCTTACAGATCGGTCTTGGTCCTGTAGACGATGCTCTTGCAAACGTTGCTCTTCCCGTTGACGTAACAGTTGCAGGTAATGTATGGGACTTCCCCGCAACAGATTCTATCGTAGTTCTCCAGAGACCTACAAAGCAGGATTATCTCGACACAGAAAAGTTCGACCTTTCCGGTACAACAATCGAGGTTTCTACAATCAAAACCACATCACGTACCTTTGACGAAGGTTCTCAGGAATATATCTACACATACGAGCCCGGTTATACAGGCACAGTTACTTTCGGTCCTGAAACAGCTAATATGTTCACATGCAACCCCCACAAGAATGACAAGCTTTCTGTTCATTCAACTGAAGTTATCGCATACTTCGACGGTATTGAAATCGCTAAGCTTCCCGTTAACGTTGAACATGCTTGGGCTTCTGATTACGTGAACATCACAACTGATAAGTACACACCCGGTAAACCCGGTTACCACGCAATCGTTTGTGACGGCTGTGGCGAAGCACACGATGCTAAACCCCACAATCCTTCACCCGTACTTGATGAAAACGGCAATGTTCTTCTTGATGAAGAAGGTGAGCCCGTATACTGGGTTTCAAACAATGACCAGTCATTTGTAGGAAACGGCACCGTTTCTTCAACATGTCAGGACTGCGGTGCTATCCTTACAGCTGATATGCACGGCACAGCAGATTATAACGATGCATTTGCAAACTACCACTTCCTCAGAGTTATCTTTGATTACATCAATGCTTTACTCAGACTCATTGGTGCTGCAGGCATCCACTAATTAATTCCAAATAACTAAATAAAACCTCCGCTTGTTATAAGCGGAGGTTTTTATTTTTTTCTTCATTCATTTTCAGTCTGCCTTTTATTGAATTCTTCCGATCAATTAAAATCATACGAGCATATCAAACTATAGATTTACTGTTTGCATACCGCTTTTGTTTTCATCTTGTTTTCGCGTATCTGTTTGTGGCTTCTTATATATAATATAGTATACATCGACAAGCAGTAAACGAAATCTGTACAATACAGTGCATTATAATACAATATGGTATATTAATATAGTATCCCCCGCATAAAAGTACATTCATCAGATTTACTGTGATTATAACAATTATCCCTAACAGACAAAAAAAGACTGTGTGGTGTATTCCACACAGTCTTAATTATATAAACCTTAAATCAATCTTCTAATGATTCTTCAGCTTCTTTTACAACCTCGTCAGGAACAGCTTCACCGTGTTTAACGAAGAATATAAGAAGTATTGCAAGAGCAAACATCAACGGGCTATATACGAAAAGTGAAAGGTATGAGCCTGAAAGCATACGAACTACACCATAAACAATAGGTGATGCAATCTGTGCTGAGAATGTTGCTGTATAATAGTAACCTGTAAATGTACCAACCTTATCAATACCGCCGATATCAAGAACAAGGGGTAATGTGTTAACGGTAATAAGCATATTAGCGAAACCGCCAAAGATAAGAGCAACCCAAATAACAGCCATCTGACGGGTAAGAACATACATAAGGAATACCAGCATAAACACTGCAAGGCCTATAAGAATAGTTTTCTTTCTGCCAAGCTTTTTACCCATTTTGCCTGCAGGGATAGCGGCAGCAGCGGAGCAAACAGCAAACAAGGTTGTCATAATAGTTGCTTCACTTGTTGTTTTGCCGAGAACTTCTGCAGCAAAGAGAGCAAAGAATGTTGTAATAGCGTTTGTACCGCAGAAAAGGAAGAACAAACCGCCAAGCATAAATATAAGGCTCTTTCTTTCGCCCTTTGAAAGCTTCTGCTCTTTTTTAGCGGCCTTCTTGGCAGCTTTCTCTGCAATTGCCTGAGCTTTTTCATCAGCAATACGATTCTTTTCTGCCTGAACCTCCAGTTTGCTTGAAGGCTCTTTAACGAATACACGTACAACTATCATACCAAGTATCATAACGATAGCGCCAACAAGGAATACATAAGGGAAGCTTGTTGTCTGCTCGTTATCTTTAGTAATCTCTGTGCTTGTAATTGCAGTATAAATAACGCCTACAATTGTACCGGCAACCATACCAATTACCGAGCCTACACCACCCATAAGGTTGATAATTGCGTTACCCTCACTTCTGAGTGTAGGAGGCGTAAGCGCAGGCATAAGGGCAACCGCAGGGGCTCTCCACAATGACATTGAGAAAACGAAGAGAATTATGCAGAACATTGTTGCAGGAAGTGAATTGCTTAATGCAACCCAAGGAATAAGTGCAAACAATGCCGCAGAAATCGGTGCACCGAAAACGATAAAGGGACGACGCTTGCCGAGCTTTGAACGGCAACGGTCAGAAAGCTTACCGAAGGTCGGCTGGAAAATAACGCCGAATATATTATCGAAGGTCATTATAATACCGATAAATAACGGAACAAGTGTAATACCACCACCGGCGGCGGTTACCTCGTTACCCTGAGTTTTACTGAACTCTGCAAGGAAAGGGAAAGCATCATTAAGGCTTTTACTTAAGTTTGTAATCCAGACTGATTCTGTAAGAAGTCTGTTAAGAATTTTTGTAATGTACGGGTCATAGATGGCCCAAGCAATAGATGTTGAGAGAAAAGCGAAGCCTGTCAGAATGGTATGACCAACGTGGAGCTTACCGTTTTTCTCGCAAAACAATTCTTGTTTGCTCATAAATTTCCTCCTTTAACCTCTGACGAAGTTTATTATACCCATTTATTTTAACACATACTAAACCAAATTCCAACAAAATAAAGAGCCTACAATTATTTTCGGTAGTTTACCTAAATAATAAGGCTCTTTTTTGTTTAAAATATTATTTAATTTTGTTTACTTCTGTAGCTTTCTGCTTCCCAGTTAACAATAAAATCAGTAAGCTCCTCTGACATTGGCTTACCGCCTCCAAAAGCTTTTGCATAAATGGCTATTTTCATAGCATCATTGAAAAGTGAAACTGCAGTTTGGCTACCCTTTTCGGAATAATCCACACCGTAAATACCGCAATCCTTAACAAAAACAATTTTCGGTAAAAACGAATTTTTGTTTTTATACTCCTCAACAAGACTCTTTAATTCATCTTTATTTTCAGCATAAATGGGATAAGGCTTACAATAAACTATCTGGTCGGGATTAAAGGGTAAATAAATCTCCTTCAGAGCATCATTACTTTTTGCAAAATCAATTGCAACTGTTGAAGGCTCAAAGGTAATAACACTATCTTCACCGTAAATATCAGAAAGCTCATTAAAAACGTCTTGCGCTTTTTCTCCGTCAAACTCACCGATAGAGAAATCAGCTTCCTCCACACCGGTGTTACGGATTTCACTCATAACGTAAAATAGCTTTTCACCAAGACCCTCTACGGAATCATCGGCAATAAATATGCCATGATTTTCAAGCAAAAGCATATCTGCATCTTTTTCTGATTCTTTCTTATACTCATTAAGTGTATCATAACAGATTTTCGCAAGTGTGTAACCCGGCTTACATGCATCAACCCACAAAACGCGGTCACCAAAAAGCTTTTCTGCCCACGCTTTACCCTCTTTTGCACAGGTAATACCGTTTATAAGCGAGGGATGCAAATGCAAAACGTATGTCTGGGGAAATAAACTGTGAAGTGTAGTTTCAACACTGGGACGCTTATCCTCCTGACCGGGAAGCTTTGCCGCCATCAAATCTGCAAGTGAAAGTGCCTCACGTTCTTTATCGTTATCGGGGTAGGTTTTTGTGAAAATTTCCGCAATACCTGAACGACTCATTTTAACAAAGCCCTCAGCAGTAATATCTGCAAGGCGTGTACCTGAGCCTTTGATATACATTACGTCTCCGTCCTTTGCAGATGTATTACCGCCACCTGCAAGAACAAGTTCCTGATTACTACCGTAAAAATTACTGAATTCAACAAGCTTTTCTAATACCATTATATATACACCTCTGTTTAAATATGATCAGGATATCTTTCTATTTTTATTATGCCATCTTTAACCTGCATTTTTGCAATACGGGCATTTCTTCTGTCACCGTCAAGACCATCTGCCTCAACGTTACGTGCGTGATAAATGCAATAATACTGACCATCAACTTTTATAACACTGTTGTGACCTGTACCCTCCTCCCACTCATTGCTTCTGAGTAAGGGTGCATAAGTTTTTGCATCGGGCATTTTATTGAACTTCACTTTGCGTAAATCCTGCTCGGTAGTTTTTGCGGCAGCATAGCCCACAAAATAAGTTTCATCTTCATAACGACCGCCGCTATACATAAGGTACTGCCACTCACCCTCCTGAAACCAGAAGCCGCCCTCAAGAGTATGCCAATGCTGACCCTCCTTGTATCTGTCCCTGCGGAAGATTTCTTCATCAATAGAGGGAAGAAGAACAACGGTAGGTTCCCCCTCAAGAGTGTATGGATCTGCCATTTTCTGCACAACGATATGTGTACCTATTCTTTCACCCTCAAATGTGTTCGGTGAATAGAAAAGGAATAAGCCTGCATCAGTTTTGACAATATGCGAATCTATACTGAATGGGTGTGCGATCTGACCGCCGAGACGGAAGGGGCCCATAGGATTCTCACTTACGGCAACGTGCATTGCCTGATGATGACCGCCCTGATCGGGTACATCCTCATAAAATTCGAAAGAAAAATACATATAAAACATACCGTCAAGGTAAATAACAGAGGGTGCCCAGAAATGATCTCTGCCGGGAATTGTGAAAATCTGACATTCAAAATTCCAGTCACCTAAAAGTGTATCGCAGGAATAACCATAGATTCCGTCATCACCTGTAGTATATATATAGTATTTTCCCTTATGTTCGATAATATATGGGTCAGCCTGACCGATATAGTTGTCCTTATCAATTTTTAAAAGCTGCATTATTTTTTTGCCCTTCCTTTATTATTTCCTCTGCCACGTTTTGTATTCCTGCCCCGTTGAGCATTCATCTTTTGCTTTCTTGCCTGTTCAACTCTATCCTTATAGGAAGGCTTAACAAGGCATTTTTTATCAAAGCCTATTAAATCCTCACGATGACAAGCCCTTAAAGCCTCACGCACAAGATCCGCATTTTTAGGGTCACCACATTGAAGCAACGCTCTTTGCATACGCTTTTCCTGAGGTGAAACGGGAACGTATACCTTTGTCATTGTGAACGGGTCAAAACCGGTGTAGAACATAACCGTAGAAGCAGTACCCGGTGTCGGATAGTAATCCTGCACCTGCTCGGGGTTATAATTCCACCTTTTAACATATTCGGCAAGCTTTACCGCATCGGAAAGTGTGCTTCCCGGGTGGCTTGACATAAGGTACGGCACAAGGTATTGCTCCATACCAAAGCTTTTTGTAAGCTGGAAATATCTGTCCTTAAATTTTTCATATACTTTTATATTAGGCTTGCCCATCATCCTGAGAACGTTGTCTGAGCAATGCTCGGGTGCAACCTTAAGCTGACCGCTGACGTGGTCGTGAACAAGCTTTTTGAAAAAAGCGTTGCCCGACGGCGTTTTATCTGCAAGAAGGTAATCGAATCTGATACCCGAACGAATAAAAACCTTTTTGATTTTCGGTATTTTCTCTATTTCGGTAAGAAGCTTAATATAATCACTGTGGTCTGCCTTCAGATTTTTGCAGGGCTCAGGGAAAAGACATTTACGCTCGGCACAAACACCGCTTTTAAGCTGTTTTTCACATGCCGGCTCCCTGAAGTTAGCGGTAGGTCCACCAACATCGTTAATATAGCCTTTGAAGCCCTTAAGGGTTGTAAGGAGCTTTGCTTCTTCAACAACGCTTTCAATACTTCTTGATCGAACGCTTCTGCCCTGATGGAATGCAAGTGCACAAAAATTACAACCACCAAAGCATCCTCTGTTATGGGTAAGCGAAAATTTAACCTCTTCAATGGCGGGTACGCCACCCTGCTTTTCATAGCTCGGGTGATAATCCCTCATATAAGGCAATGCATAAACCTCATCAAGCTCTGCCCTTTCAAGCGGCGGCATAGGCGGATTCTGTACAAGCATTTTGTTTCCGTAATATTCAACAAGTGCTTTACCGTAAGCACTATCCTGATTTTTATATTGCACCGCAAATGCCTTCGCATAATATTCCTTATCGGTTTTTAATTTTTCAAAATCCCATTCTCCCGTAGCTTCAAAGTGGATTTTATCCCCCTTTTCACCAAGCCACACCGTACCTCTCACATCGCGGATTTTGTTTACGGGAACACCTTTATCAAGAAGTGATGCAATTTTTCTTATAACGTTTTCACCCATACCGTAGGTGAGAATATCTGCACCTGAGGATACAAGCAGACTTTCCATTACCGCATCATTCCAATAATCGTAATGAGCAAAACGACGTAATGACGCTTCAAGTCCGCCAAGTATTATGGGACTGTCGGGGTAAGCCTTACGGATAAGACGGCTGTAAACCTCAGTGGCTCTGTCGGGACGGAGTCCCATTTTGCCTCCGGGTGAATAATAATCGTAGTTTCTCTTACGCTTTGCAACGGAATAATGAGCAACCATTGAGTCAATATTACCTGCAGAAACCAGGAAGCCCAGACGAGGCTTTCCAAATCGCATAAAATCCTTGGTGCTGTTGAAGTCGGGTTGTGAAAGAACTGCCACGTTATAGCCCTGCGCTTCAAGAACACGTGTAATTATTGCAGCACCGAATGAGGGATGATCCACGTATGCATCACCGCACACGTATACAAAATCGACCTCTGCCCATCCACGTTCCTTAACCTCTTCAATTGTTATTGGTAAAAAGCTATTGCCCTTCATAATTCACCTTAGTTCATTTTATGGTTTCTAAAATCTGAGGAAGCTCCTCAACTGTATCGACCTGCAAAAGCGGTTTTTCGATTTCGGGGAAAATCCACGTGCCCGTTGTCCGCACCCACACAGGTGTACACCCTGCATTACGTGAGCCGTCAACATCAAATTTCGGATGATCACCAACATACATCATTTCTGCAGTATCAATCCCCAACCTATTCGCCATAAGGTTAAAAATTTCTTTATCCGGCTTGGAATATTGTGTATCGCCGCTAATTATGATTTCATCGAACATATCCTCTATACCGAGAAGCTTAAGCTTACGGCTCTGGGTTTCGTGGTCACCGTTTGTAATAAGACCAACCAGAAAGCCCTGAGAATGAACATACTCAAGCACCGCCTTTGTAAAAGGGAAAATCACCGCATATTTATGGAATTGAGAAACAACATATTTCACATATTCCTCATAACCGGGTTCAATTTCAAACACACCCTTTTGACAAAGGTGCTTATAAATATTTTCCCATCCCTTGTGTACATATTGCTTATCAGCATAGCATAATTCCTCATAAATAAATTCATCGGAAATCCCTTTTGCTATTCTGAAGCCATCCTTAAAGGCAGGTACAACAAGCCGCATTGTTTCATATCTGTCAAAAAGCGTATGATCCAAATCAAAAACAATTGCTTTTATCATTCTCTCACCAACCTTACCACAAAAAATACCTATTATAATAGTATCATATATAAATCTCCATTTCAACAAATAAAAGCAGAAAACACCGTCTTTCGACAGTGTTTTCCGCTGTGGATGTGGGGTGTGAAAGAGAAAGATATGGCTTTATATAAACTCCTTTCGGAGATTATACCGTTTTTACACCGCTTGGGTGGTTATTGTAGCAATAGTTGATTCTTCAGGCTTTGATATTCTGATTACGTATTCAAAATACTCATCAGTTTCGCTTTTGGCAGTATCTGCCTCAATGCCGGCCTTCCGTATAGCATCAACCGCGTGGTTAAGAGTATTTATAAAAATCCTCATATCCTTATATGCCCTCAGTTGCGGACGTTTTGGCGATTTTTTCCGTCTGCCTACATCGTTTATAAGATTTTCCGCTTCGGCAACATTCAGGTGCCTTTCGATTATAATATTAAGTATTCTGCGACGGGTTACGTTATCAGGCAAAAGGAGCAACGCCCTTGCATGACGCTCTGTAAGATTATTGCAGGAAATCAGATCGCGTATATCCTCCGAAAGTCTTAGAAGACGTAATTTATTTGATAAAGTGGATTGTGCTTTCCCAAGCTTTTTAGAGATTTCCTGCTGACTCAGTCCATGCTCTACCATAAGCTTTTCTATAGCAACCGCTTCTTCAAAGAAATCAAGATTTTCCCGCTGAACGTTTTCAATTATCGCAAAAAGGGCGGATTGCTCGTCCGACACGTTCATAACAACGCAAGGTATATTAATTAAACCTACCATACGGGCTGCCCTCAGACGACGTTCACCTGATATAAGCTCGTATTTACCGTCTTGCAGTTGCCTTACGTTTATGGGTTGTAATAATCCGTTGGCACGAATGGAGCAGGCAAGCCCCTCAAGCTCGGCATAATTAAACCTTGTACGTGGCTGGTGTGGATTTGGCAAAATAATGTTATGGGGTATAAGCTGTATCTGACAATTAACTTTATTTTTAGATGAATTCTTAAGCATTTATATTCCTTCCTGTTAGCTTCTGTTTATCCACACCGATTCCCTCTCTGTGATTTCACTATAGCACTTAATTTCAAAAAAATAAAGCATTTTCGGTCGGGGTAAATCGACTGAAAATGCTTGATTTCATTTGGTTTATAAAGGTTTTTTTGCAATCTGTGCCGAAACTCTCGGGAATTTTGGCGGAATATGCGAAATCTTTTTTACATTTATTATTGCTCTCTTGTCACCGCCGGGCAAGGAAAACTCGTTTGTGCCCTGAATTTTACCCCCAAGGGTTTTCAGCGAGACAGATGCCCCGTCAATTTCTTCAAGTGCAGAAGCACCCTTTAATGACAAGAACTGACCACCGACCTTAACAAAGGGCAAGGTATATTCAAGCAAAACACGAAGCTCTGCTACGGCTCTTGCAGTAGCAAAATCGTATTTTTCTCGGTATTCGGGCTTTTTTCCTGCATCCTCAGCACGCATATGAACAATTTCCACATTGGAAACGCCCATTTTTTCTGCAATATCCCTTACCACATTAAGCTTTTTGCCGGTAGAATCAAGGAGAGTTACCTGAACATCCGGACAAGCCGCCGCTATAACAAGACCAGGGAAGCCTGCACCTGTGCCTACGTCAATTATTTTCTGACCGCTTTTAAAATCTGCATATTTGCATACAAGCAGGCAATCAAGAAAATGCTTTATAGCTATACCCTCATCATCGGTTATGGCGGTAAGGTTGATTTTTTCATTCCAATCCTTTAAAAGTTCCGCATAAACCTGAAGCTTATTGCTCAAATCATCGCTAACCGCCACATCGTATGAGGAAGCGTATTGTTTTAAAATATCTGTTACCGCCATATTATCCTCTGTAAAGCTTAAGAATTTCTTTGATGGGACCTGTATAATCCTCTGCAAGAGGTGGTAAGCCCTTTTCTGATTCAAGGAATGATGAGAAAACCATACCCTTATAATCGTTACCCATCTGGAATTTCGCTATTGTTTCTGTTAAATCCTTCTTTTTATCCTTATTAGTAAGATATGTGCAATCAGAAAGAGTTATTTCCACCTTTGATTCAGGTGAAATTTCAACTGTAATTTCAAGCGTACCGCCACGTTTTTTGCCTGCGATATCAGCCTTTTTGCCGTTTACAAGAACACTTACCTCAGCATCAACTATATCCTTGAATTTAAGGGTGTATTTCCTCTTTTCGGGAACAACAGAGGTGTCACCCTCACCTTTATTGATTGTAAAGCTGACTGTTGAGCCGTTTTCTGCAACAGTAAAGGCTGTCTTGCAATATGCACCATCCTGATAAGAAAGTGTTTCACCATCATCCTCATAAAGAGTGAAGGTGTTATTACCTCTATAAATAAGCACTTCCATTTCGGCAGGGTTGGAGCAATCGTTAATTCTGTCGTTAGCATCCAGAGGAATAATTGCACCTGCTTTTGCAAGAACAGGAATATACTCAATATCGCGGTACATTTTTATATAGTGATTACCACTGTAAATTCTGCCGGTGAAGACATCGGTATATCTTCCCTCGGGAATCCAGGTCATAACACCTGCCATATTTGTATCGGATGATGTATGCTCCGTAATAGGTGCAACAATAAGCTCTGTACCGAAGAAAAACTGATTTTTGCACTCGTATGCTCTTTCGTCCTGCGGGAACATATAGTACATAGGCTCACAAATAGCTCTGCACTCGGTATGAGTTCTGTAGTTCATTGTATAGATATAGGGCAATAATTTATGACGGAGTCTGAGGTTATCCTTTGCAATACGCTCAACCGGACCGCTGTAATTCCATGGCTCCTTACCCATAAACTCATTGTTTGTGGAATGAAGTCGCATAATGGGGCTGAAAACACCCAACTGCAACCAACGAAGGTATAATTCATCATCCTTTTTACCCATACAGTGACCGCCGATATCATGGCTCCACCAGGGATATGCCACGTTTGATGCGGTTGCAGTAAATGCAGGTTGGAAATTAAGGCTTGACCATGTCTGTGTTGTATCACCGCTGAAGCCTAAGGGATAACGCTGACTACCTGCACCGCAGAAGCGTGATAATATAAGCGGTCTGTGATTATCCTTTGCATTATCATAAAAATGATAGTGGTTAAGTGCCCATAAGGGATCAAGACCGGGAGTTTTGGTATGTGTACCCTGCTGCCAGTCAATCCACCAGAAATCAACACCCATTTTTTCATAGGGGTGATGAAGAATCTTGAAATAGTTTTCAGTAAACTTTTTGTCAGTTATATCAAACTTAACGGGTTGTTTTTTGGCAGGGTCCTGACCCATAGCCTTGCACATATCCTCGTACTGCTCCTCAAACCAACGAACACCCATAGAGGGATGAAGGTTAAAGGTTACCTTATAGCCGTCGTCCTTAAGCTTTTTAAGGAAGCCTGCAGGATCGGGGAAAAGGTCGGTATTGAAGGTATAACCGGTCCAGCCCGTTGACCAGAAATCATATACGTATTCCATAAAATTTCTGTGAGGCTCAACCTTGTGGCTATCCTTACCGAATTTGGATTTGATATCAACCCAATGCCAATCCATATCAACTGTAGCAACAGTAATCGGGATTTCTTCATCCTTGAATCTGTCCATAAGCTCAAGGTATTCATCCTGTCTGTATGCTTTGTATCTGCTCCACCAGTTAGATAAAGCAAAACGAGGAATAAGCGGAACAGTACCCGTAAGCTTATATAAATCTGTTGTAGCACCTATATAGTTATATCCGTATGCAAAATAATATTTATCGCTACCTTTATGCTTACGGGGTACAATTGTACCATCATCCTTAAGCACAAGTGTATCGCTGTCATCAAGAACAGCAACACCGTTTTTAGAGCAAACGCCGTCACCGAGGATAGGAACACCTGCGGTAATATCAAGAGTACGGCAAGTACCCTTAAGGTTGCCTGCGGTGTAATTTGTTACAACTCTGCCGTCCTTAAGCTTAATGCGAAGCATTTTATTTGTTTTGAAGGAGTAAAGGAAATTAGCCTTTGTTGTTTTTATTTCAAGAGTATCCCTCGACTCGTTAATTTTAAACTCGGGTTTATCGAAATCGCGGAACCATACACTTTGTGTAGGCTCATCGCAGAATTTACCCTTAGCCTGTGTTTCCACACGTAAAAGGCAAGGTGTAATAATTGTAAATCTCACATTCTTACGCACAATAGTGTGACTACTGTGAGCTACGGGTGAGCAGTCTATTTTAAATCTATCGTAAAACTCTGACATAAATTGCTCCTTTCGGCTGATAGCCATAAATCAATTACTATACAATAATACACTATAAATCTATGTAAAGTCAACCAAGTACATTTTAATTATAACCAAATTAAATAATTAATTTTCTACACTTTATACAATTACTTTCGTTGACAAAAAGAGCCGTATTTGATAAAATTATTGTTTGTGAAAGGGTGATACGTATGGTATTCCAAAGAAAACCCGGATTTGATAACGATATGTATATCAAAATGCAATCCGAGCAGATTCTTAAGCGCGTTGATGAATTCGGCGGCAGACTTTATCTTGAATTGGGCGGAAAGCTTTTTGATGATTTCCACGCATCCAGAGTTTTGCCCGGTTTCAAACCCGATAGTAAACTTCAGATGCTTCTTAATCTTAAGGACCATGCGGAGGTTGTTATTGTTATCTCTGCTCACGATATTGAAAGCAATAAAATAAGACGTGATCTTGGTATTTCATACCATAGCGACGTATTAAGACTTATGGATGCTTTCACAAGTGCAGGGCTTTTTGTGGGCAGTGTTGTTATTACACAATTTGAAGGTCAGCCTACCGCTATCAAATTCAAAGAAAAGCTTACAAACCTTGGTGTTAAAGTGTTTATGCACTATACTATAGAGGGTTATCCTTATAATATCAAAAAAATTGTAAGTGAAGAAGGCTTCGGCAAAAACGAATACATTGAAACAACCCGTCCCGTTGTTATTATGACTGCACCCGGTCCCGGAAGCGGAAAAATGTCTACTTGTCTTTCACAGCTTTACCACGATAATTTACGCGGTGTAAAAGCCGGATATGCAAAATTCGAAACCTTCCCCATCTGGAATTTACCTCTCAAACACCCGGTTAACCTTGCATATGAGGCTGCTACTGCTGACCTTAACGATGTTAATATGATTGACCCTTATCACCTTGAGGCATACGGCAAAACAACAGTTAACTATAACCGAGATGTTGAAGCATTCCCCGTGCTTAACGCTATGTTTGAAATGATTGAAGGCACAAGTCCCTACAAATCACCTACGGATATGGGTGTCAATATGGCAGGCTACTGCATAGTTGATGATGCTATATGCTGCAAGGCTTCTTATGAAGAAATTGCAAGACGCTTCTTCAACACACTTTGCGACAAGAAGATGGGGCAAAATAATGACAAGGCTATCGAAAAAATCGAAAGCCTTATGAATCAGGCGGGTATCACAATCGATTCCGCAAGACCTGTTGTTAAAGCAGCTTTACAGCGTAGTGAAGAAACAGGTAACAGACCCGCAGTTGCATTGGAATTACCTAATGGTGAAATTATTACAGGCAAAACCAGTGATCTTTTAGGCTCTGCTTCTGCAGTTCTTCTTAATGCACTTAAGGCAATTGCAGGCATTGATGACAAAGAGCTTCTTATACAAAGAGAAATCATTGAGCCTATCCAATCACTTAAAACAGACATTTTAGGTAATCACAACCCCCGTCTTCATATTGACGAGGTGCTTATTGCCCTTACAATGAGTGCGGTAACAAGTGAAAATGCAAAAAAAGCCTTTGATGCACTCAAAGAGCTTAAGGGTAGCGAGGCTCATGCAACAGTTATTCTTTCTCAAATTGACCTTGATACCTTCAGAAAGCTTGGTATAAACATAACATGTGAGCCACAGCATGAAAGCAAAAAGCTTTATCACAAATAATTTTCGGCACAATCTTCGGATTGTGCCTTTTATTTTTCAGACCACTGTGCTATAATACTTTTCGTCGATTTATGGAAGCAGGTGAAATCCCTGCACGAGCCCGTCGCCGTAAAATGTAAATAATGCTTTTCTATTGATTACCGCAAATCAAGACAAACCATTGGGTCAGCCCGAGAAGGTGAAATGCATACATTGAGTCGGAATACTTGATCGATAAAACCGTCATTTTTATACAGCGAGTGCCTGTTAAGGATTATCTTGGTGACGGAATATTATTAAAAGGAGATTTTTCTTATGAAAACAACAAGCTTTAAAAAAGCTTTGTTGTCCATCCTTTCATTTGTACTTATTGCGGTTATAGTACTTATAATGACCGGTTGCGGCAGCAAAGCTGAAACCACACAGACCACTCAGGACACAACCGTGGCACAGGAATCAACCCCCGATGCACAGAAAAAGGTTGTAGGTGAGGGTAAAACCACCTTTGACTTCAAGGTTACCGATAATGAGGGTAATATTTCCGAATTTGAGGTACACACCGACAAGGCTACCGTTGGTGAAGCTCTTATGGAGCTTGAGCTTATTGACGGTGAGGAGGGTGAATACGGTTTATACGTAAAAACAGTAAACGGTGTTACTCTCGATTATGACAAAGATGGTATGTATTGGGCTTTCTATGAAAATGCCAAATACGGCTCAAAAGGTGTTGACTTAACCAACATCGCACCCGGAGTTGTTTATGAGTTCAAGGCAGAAAAGTAATTTATCCATCAAAGAAATAACTGTTTTTGCAATGTTAGGGGCTTTACTATATGCCTCCAAGGTTATTATGGAGGTTTTGCCCAACATACACTTCATTGCCTCAATAATAATTGCCATAACTGTTGTTTACAGAAAAAAAGCATTGTACCCCATTTATATTTTTGTGCTACTCACGGGGCTTCTTAACGGGTTTGCTTCCTGGTGGGTACCGTATTTGTATATCTGGACTGTACTTTGGGCGGTTATTATGCTTCTGCCTAAAAATATATCAAAGAAAAAGGGTGCAATAATCTATTCAGTTATCGGTTGTTTACATGGCTTACTGTACGGCATATTATATGCCCCGATACAAGCAATATTACACGGCCTGGATTTCCGGGGAATGTTAGCCTGGATAGCCGCAGGCTTCAGCTTTGACATTTTACATGGCATCGGTAACTTTGTATGTGGGTTACTTATAATCCCCCTTATTGAGCTTTTACAAAGGGTAGAAAAAATCGTTAAAAAATCATAAAAATTTCTCCTTGCAGCAATAATGCCGCAAGGAGTTTTTTGTTGTGTTCAATTTTTGCATATCTTATGAAGCTTAGCGTATGTGATACGCTAAATCGAGAAAGTACGCTATATCACAGAATCGGATAAATTGCTGATAGAGCGTATCTTACGAAACGCAGGCGTATGTGATACGCCAAGTCGAGAAAGTACGCTATATCACAATTTACGACGCCAATGGAAGAGGTATTGTTGCGCTATTCCTTGCGTTTCGTAATATTTCTGAGGGAATCCGTCGGGATATAATTCCTCTTCTATACGCTTTACCCACACATCACGAGGGAAGGCCTCCATACGGGCAAAGCCGTAAAGAAGTGAACATTGAGCCACCTTTTCACCTACACCTTTTATAAGTAAAAGCTGGTGTTTTGCTTCCTCAAAGGGTAAGGTACGTATTTTTTCTATATCAACCTTACCGGAGGATATTTTTTGTGCCGCATCAATAATATATTTTGCTCTGAAGCCTGCGCGTATAGGTGCCAGATCCTCTACCGTCAATTGTGCTATTCGCTCCGCCTCAGGAAAGGTGAAGTCATCCCCTACCGGTTCACCGAACATTTCACAGAATCTACTTATTATTCCCTTGATTCGCGGAATGTTATTATTGGCAGAAATTATGAAGGAGCAAATTGCCTCCCACTCGTTTTGCTTAAGGATACGTATACCGGGGTATTCCTTGCAGGCGGTGGCAATATACGGGTCGGTATAGCCGTCTATAATAGCCTTATAATCACGATTAAAATCAAAATATGTGCTCCAGATATCCTCATACTCCTGCAGAGTTGTATCAAAAAGGGTTATGGTTGTACCCTCCTGCTTCAGCTTAAGGTATTTACCCATTGCTACACCCTGCCAGCATCCGTCATCTAAACTCTGCCAGCGAAATGCCTGACCGCAATCCAGAGTAAGAGCAATGTCAATGTGCTCCGTTTCCCTAAGAACAGTATTGCCATCTTCAAAATACACCTTCATTTTACCACCCCTTTTGTGCTTTTTTATAATAAATCAATTATGAAATTTAGTAAAGTTTTTTGTCAATATGTTTTTAGTTTTTTAATTTTTTTCTACTTTTTCAACAGTATTTTCATCATTATTTTGTTTGTTTTATATTTGTACATTTTTGACAACGAACATTTATTTTTTATCAATTTTTAATACTCCAATTTGTATAATTCAAAAAACTTTTTAACATTTAGTATATTTTGACAATTACCAAAAATTTGTCAATAACTCTGAAGAAAATGTCGAAAACCCATTGTTATAGCCTGTTCAAGGGGGTAGTTGTAAACATTTTGAACATAGTTTTGAACATTTTTTACCGAAAAGTCTTTTATACTATTTGTATAATTTTTCAATAGTTAAAATTGACAATACCAAAAATCGTTTGATTTTCAAAAACAGAATTAAAGAGATTTTTCCGGAATTTTCAAAGGTTTTTTTACATATTCTTAACACTTTTTAAAAATATAATTTGCAGATGCATTTTTGTGGTTTTTGTATAAAAATCTCTTTGGTGCACATTATAACCGAGAAAATAAATTTAAGGAGATAGATTATGATTAAAGGTGTAAATAAACAGGTGCTTGAAATAAATGAAACTCAAAACAGTTTTTTCGAAAAGGCTATATTTTTTGTTAAGCCTGAATACAGCGGTATGTCCGAGGGCAGACTCCGTGAAAAGGCAAAGCAGGAATTCAACAACATTGGTTATCCTCCCTCTACACGTATGAGGCACAACAGAATTCTTTCATACCTTTTGTTAGCAGGAAGCTTTTTTGTAGGGGTAATTTCAGGAATAGCTTTTTGTACATTGCTTTAAGGGTGCATATATGGTAAAATAAACTCCTAAAACATAAAGGAGTTAATTATGCGATATCACTATATATTCTGGGACTTCAACGGAACAATCATCGATGATGTGAACAATGCCTTAGGCTGTGTAAACGACCTTTTATTCCGTAAGGGCAGAAAGCCGATTACACTTGAGGAGTATTATAACTACGTAGAAACGCCTATTGTAGGCTTTTACAGACACATTCTCCCCCCTGAGGAATTGGATTTCGACGAGATTTCACGTGATTATCATACCGATTATGCACGAAGAATGAGTGAAACACAGCTTGCAGAGGGAGCCTTTGATTTAATGCAATTACTGCAAAAATCAGGGGCACACCAATACATAATAACCTCCAATCAGATTGGAGAAACAACGGAGCTGTGCGAGAAATTCAACATCGTTCAATTTATTGATAAAATATCGGGAGCAGACGATTCCTCCTGCAGCAGTAAAACACAAAGAGCGGAGGAGCTTTTCCGCTCACTTAAAATAAACCCGAATGATGCAATTTTCATAGGTGATACTCTACACGACTTAGAAACCGCAAACGCCTTAGGCATAGATTGTGTTCTTGTAGGCTTCGGTCATCAGGGAACAAGACTTCTGGAGGAGCATAACGCTTACACAGTAAGCTCACTCGAAGAAGTAAAAAATATTATATTCGACACCCACTGTGTTGATTTCCATACACACTCCACCTGCTCCGACGGAACAATGACACCTACAGAGCTTGTACACCACGCTAAAAAACAAGGTCTTCACGCCTTTGCACTTACCGACCACGATAATGTTGACGGCATTGAGGAAGCTATGCGTGAAGCAAAAAAAATCGGTATAGAATTTATACCCGGCATAGAATTCTCTGCCGCAGAAAGTACTGAAACCCATATAATCGGTCTTTTTATAGACCATAATAACCCTGCATTACTTGAAACAATACAAGGTCTTAAGGACAGCCGCATAAACCGAATGAGGGATATCTGCAACAGACTGACGGGATTAGGCCTTGATATAAGCTATGACGAGGCGGTTGCGGTTGCAGGCGGCAACTTTGTGGGCAGAGCACATATTGCAAAGCTTATGGTTAAAAAGGGCTATTGTGACACAATAAAGGAATGCTTCGACAGATACATCGGCCTGAACAAGCCTGCATATTCACCCAAGCATGAGCTTACCGCCGTAAAAGCCGTAAAGGCAATACGTACCGCAGGAGGTCTTGCTTTCCTTGCGCACCTTAACCAGACGGGCTTTGACCTTATAAAAACAGAAGAACTTCTTTTAACCTTGAAGGAAGCAGGACTTAACGGAATAGAAGGCTATTATCCTGAATATTCGCATAAACAGACCGCAGAATACAGAGCCCTTGCAGAAAAATTGTGCCTTGCAATAGGTGGCGGCTCCGATTTCCACGGAAGTATAAAGCCTCATATAGAAATAGGTATAGGAAGCGGTACACTTTCAATTCCGGGCTATGTATACGAAAATCTTAAAAACATAAAAAACAGACTTAACAACGATTAAAATGCAATAATGAAGCCAAAACTATATCCGTAGGAAACTACGGATATTTTTTTGAGGTGATTTAATGCAGGGCAGTATAAGACTAAAGGCAAAAAACCTTTTGCACAAAAGCACAGTCCGACTTTTTGTTATAAGCCTTGTAAGCGCAGTTTACCGCTACGGTGCTTTTGCAGGTAACATTATAGGCTTTTTCGTTTTAATCGGCAGTGACATTGTACGGAATATGACCGAAAAGCACAGCACCGAATTCGTTGTAATATCCGTTGCCGCCTGGGAATGCGTTTCATTTTCACTGATGCTTATGTCTGTTGCGGCAATGCGTATGGGTGAGCAATTTATTTATTTCACCCGAAGTGAAGGTGGCAAAGGCCGATTTTTGCTGTTATTCAAATTTTTCAGATTCAAAAAATCCGCAAAAGCTCTTGCCCTTTATATAAGAATGAATCTTCTTAAGGCTATCTGGCTTTTTTATTTTCTGTTACCCGGATTAATTTGTGCCTTTTGTGCCTATTATCTCTATAACACCGCATATATTTCCGCTCAGGTATATTTCACGCTTTCAACCGGCACAGCCTTACTTCTCGCAATATCGCTTGTTGTGTGGCGTATAGCGGTACGTCGCTATTCGGCGGCACCTTACTATATGGCTCTTAATGAGAAGCTTTCCATAACCGAGGCAATAGAAAAAAGTGTGCTTTTCACCGACGGAAGTCTGACAGAAGGGGTTTTTAATGAATACTCCTTTGCAGGGTGGATTCTGAGCTGTGTTTTTGTGATACCTATAGTTTACGTTGTGCCCTATATAAAACTCTGCAATGCAACGTATATAACAAGCACAACACCAAAGGCAGTACACAAAAGCAGCCCATACACTATCAGCTTATTTCCTCTGTCACGTCAGCATATAAATTAATGCCGTAAGCAATTCTTCATTCCCCTGCTCATGGGAAAGCAGCAGCACAAGAGATAAAATAAGAGCTTTATCCGAATCAATATCAAGATTATTAAAGCCTTGCCTTATATTCTCTATAAAATCATTCCCTACCACAGCGTTTTTGTGATGGGGCAAGGGTATTGTATCATTTTCATTTTTCGGTTTTTGTAAATAGCCGTTGGGTTGAGGTACCCGACGGGGCTTTTCTGCAGGAATCGGTTTCGGAGGATTATCCTCTATTCCTACAGTCTGACGGGCTCGCTTGCGCATATCCTCAACACGTCTGATAGCATCATTTTGCATGGCCATAAGCTCATTATAGGAATAATCAGCCAACTACATCATTCCCCTTTCCTGCAAAAGCGGTATTACTGATAACAGACGAAGCAGATTAATTGCTTCGTCTGCTTTTCCTTTTCTTTCATCGGACAGAAGAGGTCTTAAGGCATTTATAAACTGCACCCGGTCATCGGGTCGGTTAACCGCCTGCAAAATGGGTGCAATTGATGTAAGCAAGGATAAATCAGGAAGTCCCCCCAGGGACCTTTCAAGCTCGTCGGTTATCTGCGGTGCAGGAGTTCTCTCCGTTTTTTCTGCAGTTCCCCCTCCTGAGGAAGTATTGCTTCCTCCGAGAAAATCGGAGGCAAGCTTTTTAATGTTATCCATATCATCAGCCGACAAGGAATTGAGAATCGAGCTTAAATCAAAATCAGCCATCATTTTCACCTCCGAAGAATTTTCGGAACAAAGCCTTTGCCGCATCACTGTTCAATAGCTGTTTCGTTTTTTCCTCGTCACTTAAAAGATTTTTCACCGCCTGTGCCTGACTTTCACTAAGATTATTATCCACGAAATTATTTATTTCCTCTGCAGTAGGATTTTTATCCCCCTCGCTTTTCACCTTTTTAATTATTTCGTTTAAATCTGTTTTGTTGTTTTGATTATTGCCCATTGAAATCACCAACCTAAAATTATATAATAACTATATGCTCATTTTCTTTTTATTATGTTAGGGAGGGTAAAAATGAGAATTGTAGTGGTATCAGATTCACATTCGAACAAATGGAATCTTTTAGAAGCTATTGAAAGAGAAGCTTCTGCAGACTACGTGTATTTTTTAGGTGACGGCTACAGAGATATTGAATCTGCATACTCTAAGCTTTCTAATAAGCATAGCTTTGTTATGGTGCGTGGTAATTGCGATTTGGGAAGTGATTTACCCGATAATGACACAAGAATCATAAACGGAATAAAGGTTTATGCAACCCACGGTCATAATGAAAGGGTGAAATTCGGTACATTCAATTTAGAATATATGGCACGTGAAAATGAGTACGGGCTTGTACTTTACGGTCACACCCATCAGCCTACAACAAATTATATTGATGGCATTCACTTTTTCAACCCCGGTAGTGTAAAAGATGGTTTTTACGGAGTGGTGGATATAACGGATAATGGTATAATCTGCATCCGAAAGAGCCTTTGATGTATTGACATAATTTAAAAAAACTTTTATAATCTTTTTATTATTTAGGAAGGTAGTGATACTATGCCAGATTTCAAAACTGATATCGGTTTATATCTTATAGCCGGTGCGGTTATACTTTTTGTTCTCGGTCAGTCTGTTTTCTTCCTTATTCAGGCAAGTAAGAGAGCTAAAGAGCTTGGCCTTAACAAATCAAAAATACGTAACGCAATAACCTCAAGTGCTCTTTTTACAGTTCCGTCAGCACTTTCAATTTTAGCAACAATTATTGCACTTGCGCCTGCTCTCGGTCTTGTTATTCCATGGGTACGCCTTTCAGTTATTGGTAACCTTATGTATGAAACAACCGCCGCAGAAGCCGCTATGGAGGCTCTCGGTCATCAGGGAAGCATAGCAGTGCCCGTTACTGACAAAACAGTTTATGCAGGTGTTGCCTGGGTTATGACCCTCGGTATCTGCTTCTCACTTGTTATTCTCCCCTTCGTAGCAAAGCCCTTACATAAAAAATTTATGTCTGCAGGTAACAAGAAGGATGAGTCCAAAAAAGAAACTGTTGAAGATGCACCTGAAAGTGGCAAAAAGAAAAAAAGAGGTCTTAACGGCTTCATCAACGACCACGCTACTCCCGCTATTTTCATCGGTCTTATCGGTGCATTTATTGCCCGTGCCATCATCGGCGGCGGTAAGCGCGGTACCTTTGGTGACGGTGCAGGTGTGTTATCAGTAATCACCCTGGTTGTTGCTGTTGTCAGCTCAATTGTTCTTGAAATTATCGCAAAAAAATGCAAGCTTACCTGGTTAGAGCCATTCGTTATGCCTATAGGTATGATTCTTGCTATGATTGCCGCAATTGTTTTCTTCAACATTCTTCCTGAAGATATTGCGATGCTTGAATGGAGGGATTAAAGATGGCAAGAAACACAAATAAAACATATTTTGATCGAGTTCATTCATGGGGCAGAGTTTCAACAATATCAGCACTTATAGTTCTTTTGATGTTCCCTATGGGAATCTGCCTTTATCTTGGTGTGTTCCCTCCGATTGACGGCGTGCTTAAGGGTCTTGTTAAACTTATTCCTACATACTGGACAGTTGCTATAGTTGAGGTACTTGTTTACACACCTATGCTTGGTGCGGGCGGTACATATCTTTCTTTCGTTACAGGTAACATTGCAAACCTTAAGCTTCCTTGTGCCATCAGTGCTATGGAGGGTGCAAACGTTAAAGCAAACTCTGAAGAGGGTGAGGTTATTTCAACAATTGCAATTGCAACATCATCTATTGTTACAACTATTGTTCTTGCAATAGGTATTATTGCTTTTGCTCCCTTCCTTCAGTCATTTACTGACAGCCCCCTTCTCAAACCTGCCTTTGCACAGGTTCTTCCCGCACTTTTCGGTGCTTTGGGTGCAGGTTATTTCATCAAGCATTGGAAGATTTCCATTTTCCCCATTCTTGTTATGATTCTTGTACTTGTTTTCTCACCCGGAATGGGTGCAAGCACACTCCTCTTCGTAGGTATCGTTGCTTCCGTAGGCGGCGCATTGTTTATGTACAACAAAGGCATGCTTGATAAAAAGATTAAATAATAAAAGCAATAAAAGTGGCTGTAAAAAAACGCAAGTTTTTTTACAGCCCATTTTTATTTATTAAGGTATTTATCTGCTTTAAGAATTATGGTCTGAGTTTTTGCATCCTTGATTTCACCGTTCATAACCATTTCCACCGCTTTATCCAGAGGGATTTTTACGGTATTTATAAATTCATCCTCATCAAGATGCTGTTCTCCTTGGTGAAGGTCTGTTGCAAGGTACATATAAATGATTTCATCAATAAGGGCAGGTGTTGTATAAAGCTCGCCTAATTCCACAACGTTATCGGCAGTAAGACCCGTTTCCTCCGATAATTCACGCATAGCAGCCTCAAGGTGATCCTCACCCTTTTCCAATTTACCTGCAGGTACCTCAAGAGTAACCTTGTTGAAGGCATACCTGAACTGATTTACAAAAATAATTTCCTTATCTTCAGTAATGGGAATAACACAAACTGCACCGGGGTGACGGATAACCTCACGAACACCCTTGTTGCCGTTGGGTAACAAAATCTCATCCCGGAAAAGATGAATTGCTACTCCGTCGAATATTTCCTGTGAGGATAATTTAACTTCTTCAAGCTTCATATAAAAACTCCTTAGATTATTATTAGTATTATACTGAAAATTATAGCTTTAAATCATCACGATTGCAAGAAATAAAAAAATATTATATAATATCTGTGGGTGATGATATGCTTATTTATATAATACGCCACGGCGAAACCTATGGCAACCTTAATGGTGAGGGCTTTACCGAAACCGACCTTACACCAAGGGGCAGACAACAAATTGCTTTTTTGGGCAAACGATTCAAGGATGAGAAAATAGATAAAATATATTCAAGCCCTTTAATAAGGGCAATTAAAACTGCAAATGCCGTAAAAAGCTTTCACGGTGATACACCTATGGTGATTACATCACAGCTTCTGGAAAAAGGAACAGACCCCGACTATTGCGGATTAAGTGACGAGGAGATAAATGCCCTTTGCCCTTATGCAGAAATTATGCCACGTTCCCCTTTGGGTGTGGAGGATGACAACAAAGCATACAACAGAGCACACAACTTTATTGAAAAAATCAAGAAAGAAAACGATTTTGATTCAACAGTTGTTATAGTTGCCCACGGCACCTTCAACAGCTACCTTGTGCTGGCTGCCTTAGATTTCCCCTTTAAAGAAAATTTTAACTTTTCCCACCTTAATACAGGTGTTACTCTTGTAAATTACCTGGAGGAAAACGGAATAATTAAAACAAAGCTGAAATATCTTAACGATACTTCTCACTTGACTTAATAAAATTTTTAATGTAGAATATGCAGTGGTAAAATGGGCAGTCGCGGGTATGGTAACATACACGAGGAAAGTCCGGGCATCATACGGCAGGGTAACGGCTAACGGCCGCCGAGGGTAACCTTAGGGAAAGTGCAACAGAGATATACCGCCGATTTTTTCGGTAAGGGTGGAAAGGCGAGGTAAGAGCTCACCGGCGTGGTGGAGACATCACGGCCATGTAAACCCTACCCGATGCAACACCGACCGGGGCGTCAGCCGGACAGCGTTTTTTCGCATCCCCGACGGGTGGCTAAAGCGTATTGGCAACAATACGCGTAGATAGATGATTGCCTTAAACGACAGAACCCGGCTTACAGTTTTACCATTAAAAAAAGAAAGGCTTATGCCTTTCTTTTTTTGTTTATATGAAAAAATATGGTGCTTTTTCACCACAGCTTATTTGACATAATATGTTGTATCCTGTATAATTTTATCACAATTAAGAAGGGGTTGAAATTGTGATAGAAAAGATAATTTCCCAGACAAGTGATGTTTTATACACATACATTCTTATTATTGTTCTTGTGTTAGGCGGTCTTTATTTTACAATCCGCACAAGGTTTGTTCAGTTCCGCCTTTTTAAAGACCAGATAAAAGCCGTTACACAGAAGCCTGCCGACGGAAAAGGAGTTTCCTCCTTCCAGGCACTTATGGTTTCCACCGCCTCACGTGTAGGCACAGGTAACATTGTAGGTGTTGCCACAGCCTTATGTCTTGGTGGCTTCGGCTCGGTTTTCTGGATGTGGCTCATTGCCATAATCGGCTCTGCATCTGCTTTTATAGAAAGCACCTTGGCACAGATATATAAACGCAAAAACTCCGACGGCACCTGCTCGGGCGGACCTGCGTATTACATACTTACAGCCCTTAAGAATAAGCCCCTTGCCGTTATATTTTCAATTTGCCTTATACTTACATACGGTGTAGGCTTTAATATGTTGGCTTCCTTTAACCTGCAATCTACCTTTGCTCCTTACTCTTTTTACAATGAGGATACTTCACCATGGATAATAGGTCTAATACTTGCAGTAATCTGCGGCTACTGTCTTATAGGCGGTGGCAAAAGAGTTATTAAGGTTACGTCGTCACTTGTACCCATTATGGGTGTTGCATATATCCTTGTTGCCATTCTTATTGTTATTTTAAACTTCAGAATGCTCCCCGATATTTTAAAGACAATTTTCACAGAGGCCTTTGACTTCAAGGCAATATTCGGTGGTTTTACCGGCTCCTGTGTTATGTTTGGTATAAAACGCGGACTTTTCAGCAACGAGGCAGGTGTTGGCTCTGCACCAAATGCTTCCGCATCTGCAGAGGTTGATCACCCCGTAAAGCAAGGACTTGTCCAGGTGCTTTCGGTATTTATTGACACAATACTTGTTTGCAGTGCAACCGCATTTATGTGTATGTGCTCGGGAGTGGAAGCAACACCTGAAACCGCAGGTGCTAACTACGTGCAGGAGGCATTAAGCGTTTCACTTGGCAATATAGGTCCCATATTTATCACAATATCAATGATTTTGTTTGCTTTCACAACGCTTCTCGGCAACCTTTATTACGTTGATATGACACTTATATTTTTATGCGGTAAAATTCCGAGCAAAACATTTATGACCATTTACAGGCTTATAGCATCGCTTCTCATTTTCATCGGTGCAGGGCTCAGCGCAGATTTGCTTTGGAACATAGCCGACATAACTATGGGAGCTATGACAATAATAAATATGCCCGTAATATTTATACTGTCAAAATACGCTATACGCACCCTTAAGGATTATGACAAGCAACGCAAGGAAGGTAAAAACCCTGTATTTTACGCTAAAAATATTGATCTTCCCCACGACGTTGATTATTGGAAATAAAAATCACAAAAAACCCGAATCCGTAAAATACAGATTAGGGAGTGTAAATTAGGGATTTAATAGCCTTAAATCATTAACTTTGGCGCATAGCTATGTTAAAATGCTTGAAACCCGTCAGGGTTTCTGCACATTTGTGTCTTGCTCTGCATCCAAATTTAAAAAATTTAAGGTGCAAAGCAGTTTTAATTTAATTAGTTTTCGTTTAGACGAAATGATAAAATCACCGCAAGGCTGACGCCTTACGGTGATTTTTCATAAAGTATTAACGGAAAATATTTTATTAAAACCTAATAAATCCCTAATTTACGCTCCCTTT
>JAZRLZ010000003.1:0-5140 GCA_045647125.1 Acutalibacteraceae bacterium
TAGCCATGATATTACATATATTTTTCCGAACTTTGATGCTGACCCGTATGATGCTGAGTCCTATGATTTCGCGTGTACGGATGAAAGCATTTTAGTTTGTCTTGATGCCGGAACCGAAACATTTTTCAGATTAGGTCAGACGATTGAACATCAGATAAAAAAGCATGGCACTATTCCACCTAAGGATTTTAAAAAGTGGGCTGTTATCTGTGAACACATTATTCGTCATTATAACGAGGGTTGGGCAGATGGATATAAGCTCAATATTAAATATTGGGAAATCTGGAACGAGGCAGACCTTGACCCTGATGATTCATCAAACAAGCGCACCTGGGGCGGAACAAAAGCAGAGTTTTTTGATTTGTATGAAATTACCGCAACGCATCTTAAAGAATGCTTTCCTGATTTGAAAATAGGTGGTCCTGCACTTGCACATAACGAAAAATGGGCAGAGGATTTCCTTCAGGAAATGGAAAGCAGAAAAATACCCCTTGATTTCTTTTCTTGGCATATTTATTGCACAGAGCCTGCCCACATGGCTCAAAAGGCAGAAAGAATAAAAGCTCTTTTAAACAAATACGGCTATGACAATTCAGAAAGCATACTCAATGAATGGAACTATGTAAAAGGGTGGGAAGAAGAGTTCGTTTACTCTCTTAAAGCAATCCACGGAATTAAGGGCGCATCGTTCACATTGGCTTGTATGTGCACTTCTCAGCGTTCTCCCATTGATATGCTTATGTATTATGACACTCGTCCCTCGGCTTTTAACGGTGTTTTTGATTTTTACACGTATGAAAAATTAAAGGGTTACTATGCTTTTTATTGGTACGGCTTCCTTTATGATTGCGAAAAGGAAATCGCTTCAAAAAATGAGGTTGAAAATATCTATTCTCTTTGCGGTGTGGATAAAAACGGGAAAGCAACAATTATACTTGCTTATTATAGCGATAATGACGCTTTGCCCAATAAAGAGATTTCGTTGGATTTAGGTGAAAATGCGACGTATGAGATATATAAGGTTGATAACGAGCACAACGGTGAGCTTGTAGCAGTTACAGATAACCTTTCATTTGAACTGGAGCTTTACAGCATGGTGCTTATCAAAGAAAAATAAAGCTTTTCTTATATTTTGGTATGAGCGGTATAACAGCCGATTTTGTAGCAGAAGCTATTTCTGTATTCTGTCAGGAGAATTAATTTAATATTTGACCCGAATAGATTATTAAAATGAGCCACTCTAACGACTAATTAGAGTGGCTCATTTTATATTTTATCGTTTCTTTTTCTTAACTATAATTCCAACGGCTGCACCGAGTAAAACAATAATTGAGATTATCAAAATAACAGTGGTGTTGGGTTGAGTGTGGGTAGTTTCCTGAAGCTCTGCAACAGCAACAACCATTTTTGATTTTTCGGGGTTATTATCCTTTTGAGGATTATTAATGGCATACATTGTTTTGCCGTCTTTTGAAAATGCGAAAGAGTTGCTGTAACCAACATGGTCATCGGAAGTGTAGGGGAGTATATGGGGAACAGTTTCCCAGGTTTTTCCGTTGTCATAGCTTATAAAATAATCGGAACCTGTTTTGCTTTTGCCTTTTCTCATATGAGTTCCGCTTACAATTAATGTTCCGTATTCACCGCCAACAGGTGTCCATGCACAATAGGGGGCAGCACCCAAGGCTTTCTTACCATTTGCAGTTGCAACCTCTTCACCAAGATATGATGGCTCACCCCAGTCAAGTCCATCCTTTGAAAAACGGCAAAAAATGGGTTCACCTTCAATATCGGCTTTATTAAATATCTCATAAACCATAAAATATGAGCCGTCAGAGAGCTTTGTAACGATGGGCATACCGGGTCTTTCTTCGGGATTTTCACTTGCTACAACAGTTACTGCTTTGTCCCAATTTATACCATCTTTTGATTGTTTATAAACGATTGTCTGTGCGTGTTCAGGGTCTGAATCATCGGAATAGAAGCACACAAGACCACCATCATCAAGCTGAGTTAAAAATGGCTCCCATACACCTTCTTCAAGACCACCTGCACTCGCAACCACAACACCCTGGTCAAAGGTATAACCACCATCCATACTAAAATAAAGTCTGATGTGAGATTCTTTATTGTGCTCCGGGTCGATTGAACAAGCCGCGAGAATTATTGTTCCTGCAGGGTAATCACCGCAAGGTTTGGAAAGCTCAAAAAGGGTAGGGTTCCATTCGGAATTTGCACCTGTCAGAGTATCAGTAACACGAGTGATAACCTTCCAAGTCTTTCCGTTATCAGTGCTTCGGTAAATTGGATAACCCGGTGCATTCTTTGTAAGCCCTGAGTTAAGCTCGCAATGGGTGGCAAGAAGAACGTTGTTTTCTTCTTCAGGTTGATTATTCAAAACGAGAATTCGTCCGTACTGCACGCCTCTGTCCCACCAGTTATCTTCAGAAACAGAAATATCAGTTACGTGCTTAACTTCAATAGTGGTTGCGGCATAAACGGGTAAAGCGCTTAAGCTCAAAATCATAACCGCAACTAAGACACTGCTTATCTTTTTTATTGATCTAAATAAACTCATATTATTACTCTTTCAAATGTGATATTTTACGCTTTAATTCTAACACCGAGCGCAAATAAAAACAAGAGTATAATGTTTGATTATTGTAATATTAAGCAGGGTTGCTTTTTGCTCTGCGAGAGTGGTATAATTAATTCAATTGATTGCGGAACTAAGGTGGAAATATGATCAAAGAAGTAATACACGACCCGATTTTGTTGGCAATGAAAACGGAGAAGGCTACAATTGAAGATTTGCAGGTGGCGGAGGATTTGCTTGATACGCTTACTGCAAATGCGGCAGGTTGTGTTGGTATGGCTGCCAATATGATTGGTGTGCATAAGCGCATTATCTGTTTCGATGATAATGGTAAGTATATGACTATGTTCAACCCTGAAATCATCAAGAAATCAGACCCGTATCAGACGGAAGAAGGATGCCTTTCTCTACTTGGTGGGCCTCGTCCTTGTAAACGTTATAAGAGTATAAAAGTACAATGGCAAACAGCCGAATTCCAGACCCGAATCAAAACATTTACAGGCTGGATAGCACAAATTATCCAACACGAAATCGACCATTGTGATGGTATATTAATCTGAGGTGGAAACAATGGGAGTTCTTGATGCTTTAAAGAAAATACCGTCGACCAAAGAGATAAAAGGCGGGTTTGGTGAATATCTTACAAAATATTATTCCAAATTAGTTCTTGACGGATTGGTAATTCATGATGTTTTAATAGATGGTGAAGATGGTTATACATCACAATTGGATTTAGTTATTGTCGGTCTCAAGGGAATTTATGTGGTAGAAGTTAAATTTTTTGAAAATGCCCGTATATATGGTGATGGTAAAAAGTCAAAATGGTACTATTATCGTGGCGGCAAAAAGTTTGAAATTTACAGTCCGTTTAAACAGAACGAAAAGCACATTGCATATTTAAAAGAGTTTTTGAAGGGTTTTGGTGATGTACCTTGTTTTTCTGTTCTAGCTATATTGTGTGATGATGTAAAGGTTACAAACTTAAATGATGATAAAGAAAATCCTGATACCGTCGTTATTACTGGATTAAATGTATTGCAAGATGCATTAGGTGTAATTGGTAAAAATAAACCAGTTGTTTTTGACGAAACAAAAAAACAAGAAATATATGATTATATAATTAAAAATCAACATCAAGGTAAAGAAACACGGCAAGAGCATAAAGAACAGGTTAAGGCCTATAAGAATAACGAGGAAGAACTGAAAAAGCAAAAGATTTGCCCATACTGTAAAATCGAGCTTGTGTTAAGAAAAGGAAAGTTTGGTGAGTTTTACGGTTGTTCAAATTATCCTAAGTGTCGATATATATTAAAAAAGGAAGAGTAATATGACATTCGAAGAACGAAAAGCACAAGTGAAAGCCTACCTCGGTGAAAGGGTTGGTATAGGCATAGATAGACCCATAGGGTACGTGCATAAGAAAGAAAATTATTCCCTTACATATCCCATAAATTATGGTTATATTCCCGGTGTCCTTGGTGGAGATGGAGAGGAACTTGACGTTTATCTTCTAGGTGTCAATGAACCCGTTGAAAAATATGAATGTGAGATTATTGCAATTGCTCACCGACATAACGATGTTGAAGATAAGCTTGTGGGTGTACCTATAGGTATGAGATTCACTAAAAAAGAGATTGAAGCTGCAATCCATTTTCAAGAGCAGTATTATAATACCGAGATCGAGGTATGTTATGAAAATTATAATTGATGCTGATGCATGTCCTGTTGTTGATATTACTGTCAATGTAGCAAAAGAACGGAGGATAGAGTGTATTATTGTCTGCGACAACACCCACTCCATTGAAAAAGATGGCGCAAAAACTATTGTTGTTGACAAGGGCGCAGATTCTGCCGATTGCCGTATTGCAAATCTTACCGAAAAGGGTGACGTAATAATCACACAGGACTACGGTCTTGCAGCACTCGTGCTTGGTAAGGGCGCTAAGGCACTTAATCAGAACGGACTAATTTACACCGACAGCAATATAGAAAATCTCCTTTTCACCCGTTTTATAGGTAAAAAGGAGAGAATGGCAGGCAACAGAACAAAAGGACCGAAAAAGAGAACTGCACAGAATGATGTGGATTTTCTGAGGGCGTTGACGTTGTGCTTAGATAATTAAGTATGAAGGAGGAATGATTATGGGTTATATGATTTTCGATAAATACGAAATACCGGAAGTAGTTATAAAGAACGGCAAAAAGTATATTTACGATAAAGTCAGAAAAAAGGACGTTTTGTTTACACCCGAAGAAAAGGTCAGACAACAAGTTCTGACTTATTTGATTGATGAATTGAAAGTTCCGGAGTATATGATTGATGAAGAAACAGCTATGTCGTATTACAAGGTTGTTTCATCAAAAAGACCTGATATACTTATATTAAAAAAAGATGAAAAAACAGGCGAAGCTGTTCCGATGGCAGTAATTGAATGCAAGAGAAATAATACATTGATCGATGGAGTTATTATTGAACAAACATTACACTACGCTGAACAGTTAGGTTGTAACTATGCAATGATTACAGATGGTGATTATGTAGAT
>JAZRLZ010000004.1:0-98707 GCA_045647125.1 Acutalibacteraceae bacterium
GAAACCTGGCTTTGCAGTATTGCAAAAAACCTTTTCCTTAATTCCAAAAGGAAAAAGCAACCCGACAGTATTAATGATTTTTCTTATTTAGTAGGGGGTACCACACCCGAGGATAATGTTATAAAGGATGAAAATATAAAAAGAATTCTGACTGAAGCCGTAAGGCTTGACACCCCGTACAAAGAGGTTTTTTATATGAAAATTTTGGGTGATATGCCCTATACAACTATTGCGGATGTTTTCTCAAAAACGGAAAACTGGGCAAGGGTTACGTATTTCAGGGCAAGAAAACAAATTGAAGAAAGGATTAAGAGTGATGAATAAGAATACCTGCTTCTTAATTGAAGATTTGTTGCCCTTGTATATTGACGGGCTTTGTAGTAATGAATCAACGGAAATAATAAAGAATCATCTGGCTTCCTGCTCCGATTGCCGCAACGAGTATAAAAAACTGACTAATCAGCCTGAAATAAAAGCTCCGGATTATGATTCGGGTGAGCTCATAAAGGGTGTTAAAAATATGTTTAAAAAGGATAAGAAAAAAGCCGTATTAAAAACTGTATCTGTATTTTTGGTATTACTGATTTTTCTTGGTGCTTTTGCCTTCCTTAAGGTACCGCTGATGATTTATAAAATTGAATTTGATAAAGGCAGATACAGCGGTGTTTCAAGCACCTGTGAGATATGGGAAAGCGGAAATAATAAAAAAAATAACTATGCTAACGAATATTTTGATTTGTATATAAATGAAAATATGGGTGAGTATAAGGAGAAAAATACCGAAGGAACGTATATTCTTGATTTCGGCAAAAACAAAAACATTGTAATTTATGATGAAAACCAGGGTGTACCCGTTCCTACCCTGGATGAGCATAAAAAATATTTCAGTCATTCATTAAAGTATCCCGTTCTTTATGCTTTTGCCAAAAAGGGGATAGAGAATTACGGCTATAGTACGGAGGTTTCAATACCCTATAATTACGAAATGCTTAAGGATTTTATTTCAAGTGATCCACCTGAAACAAAGCTTTTTTGCTCATTCCGTGATTATACAAAAACTTGCGCCTACTATTCATCTATGGCAATAGCTGTTTTACCTATGGGTAACGGGAATTCTCACTACATTGTTTCCGAAAATGACAAAGCGGTGGCAATCGGTCATTATATCCTGTCAGAAGATAATACCGAAACGTATCTGTTGTATTTTCAGTCCAAAGAGGATTTTAGTAAAATTTATGCCATCAAGCTTGCAGGCTTCACAAAAACCGAGGCACAAGAGATTTTTGAATATGCAGTAATGAAATAACGACAAAACTAAACCCGTAGCAGAAATGCTACAGGTTAACTTTTGGAGCTGGAAACGTGACTCGAACACGCGACCTATGGTTGTAGTTAAGGATGAATTTTAGTTATAGTTTTAATATATGATGTCAGCATATAAATAAACCGAAGAATCGCCTTCGGAATAAGAAAGACAATAGTTCACACCTACTGTGTTAAACATATCATATTCATTTGTTTTTGTTTTTATTTGCATAACATTATCTGCTTCCTCAATGGGAATTTCATTTCCATCATCGTCTATGATTGTAGTTTTTATTACGCCGTTTTCGTTAGTGGCGCTGTATGCGCCGGCGTTACCATCCGTGAATTCATAATTAGTTTCAGTTTCTGTGCCTTTAAACTTAAAATCCGGCGCATCTTTATATAAATCCATCATCTTTTTATGGCACTCATCAAAGTATTTGTTAGCTTCTTCGGGTGTTCCACACTCTATTGTGAAGTTGTATCGGTGGAATTCGTTGTTGATTGTGCGACCATTGTTAGCTGATACAGTAACATCTTTATTATCATATTTGAAATTAAAGTTAAAATCACGGCTACCATCAATTTCGTTAACTTTACCAATATTTTCAGGTAAGCCATATTTTAGTATAAAATCACTTGGCTTGCTGTCCCAAGTTAAATCAGGTGTTATGAAAGAAACAGGCACATTTCTGTATCTGAATGGTACTAAATTTATACCATTTAAAAGAATGTTTGCTGCCACAAGAACTACTGCAACCATTACAATTATTATAATAATTTTCTTTTTCAATTTGAATTGTGTCACAAAACTCCTCCTAAAATATGGTATAGCATTATTATATCAGTGGTAAAAATCAAATGCAACAGATAGACAAAATCTTAAGAAAATCTTAATATTTAGAACAGATTTAGCGATGATATACCATTGCTTTCGCAATGGATAAAAAAAAAGACAGTCCGAAGACTGTCTTTTTTGGAGCTGGAAACGTGACTCGAACACGCGACCTATGGTTGTATTTAAGGATAAGTATTTGTGAAAAATTATTGCTTTTATTCTATCGCTTCTTTCTTTTTACTTTTCCTTTTTTTGCAATTTCGCTTCAGTGGTATTACAATTCTTTTTGGTGTATCCATTTGTGTTCTCCTTTCAAAGTGGGTTCGGGCTTCTGCCCGTAATTGCGGACGGCGGATAGCCGACTGCTCTGCTTGCCCCTGATTAAGCAGGGCAGTAAGAGTTAAATTTTTGGATAAAAAATCAGGCATTAGTTACTATAAACACCTACGGAGTTGTAGATATTTGCAGTACCTAATGCCCGGCAATTCAAATTAAGCGCTTTTAAAATTCAGCTCGGTGCGTTAGCATAGTATTCAGTTTAATACCAACAAAAGAACATTTGTTCTCTTGTGTTTTGATTATATCATATCCATTAAAATTGTCAACACTTTTTTGAAATAATCTTCACTTCTCTTTCATTGAATTATGCGGTAAAATTTTTTATAAAAATGTAAGGGTGGAAATTTTGGTTGTTATATGCTATAATTAACTCGCCAAATTGAAATGGAAATGCAAATAAATAAAGGAGGCAAACCGATGAAAACAAAGAATAATGTAAAAAAATGTGTTATTATTTTTCAAAGCTTTTCTATTATCTTTTTAATCTTGGGAATTGTAGGAAGAGTTTTACAAAACCAAGACTATGATTTACTGTTATTCGGAAAACCTTTGCTCTTTCAGTTATATACGATTTGTTTTCTTCTTTTCTATTTAGTCGAAACTTTAGCAATATTAGTGCTATTTATCAAAACTAAAAAGAAATTGTTGTTTCTTACATATTTAGTTCTGATACCTTTAATTTTGTTCCAAATATTTGCTTTGTGTTTTAGCTCTTCTTTCGATACCTCAATAAAACTATATAAATATACAGAATTTGATACAACAATAGTAATAGAAAATAGTTCTGACCTCTTAGGCGATTATTCTTCTGTTTATGAAACAAAAAACAATATCTTACTCAAAGACCTTGCTATTATAGATGGTACTCCTTGCCCATTAGGAGACGAATCTTTGTGCGATGTAAAAATTGAAAACAATAAAGTCATTTATGTTTATGGAGATAGTTTTTCAGGAAGCGAAAAAAAACAACTTATTCTTGAATACGAAAACGGACATTTTAAAGAAGTTACCTACTAATAAAAAGAAGCTGATTTTATGTCAGCTTCTTTTCCTTTAAATAACATAATTTTAAAAATCGGCAAAGGAAAGAAAAGTGAGGAAGTAGGGGTTCTATCCTTGCTTCCTCAATAACTTCTCTTATTCGGCTTACGGTGGCTGACAAACGGCAGATTACTCGTTGTGCAAAGCCTGATTGATAAATTCGTATAAATCCTTGAAAATCTGAAAGTATGTATCTGCAAAGTCTTTGAAATCGGTGCTTACGGCTGATTCGTCTGTAAAAAGTAGTATCGCCATTTTGAAAAGTGGTAAATTTCAAAATGCTCAAAACCCTTGTAACAGTCGGCATCGCCGTCTGTTGTGAGTTGTCCGAACGTCCTAAAAGACGTACGGACTTATTCCTGCCACTAAAATCGGACGGGATTTATATGGTTGCAAGTGCAGTTAATAATCGTGGTTTCATCCGATAACATTGAAAAATTATTTAGGTTATGATATATTCAATATGGAGTTGCAACTCCGTTTTTCTAACTTTCATCATTCAAAGGAGAGGTATATATGAAAAAGTCAATTTCTATTTTTCTTACACTTACATTTTTGGCTCTTTCTTGTGTTTTATCAGGCTGTTCACCCGATAAGCCTGATACGCAATCCGATTATTCAAATCAAGATGAGTTAAAGAAAGTTGAGCAGGTAGGAGAAGTTCCGGAGAATCTACGTAATGTAGTAAAGAAAAATATCTTTCATAATGCTACACCATTTGATGGGAGGGTACTCAAAACAGAAATCTCTTCTTCAGATGAGGAAAATCATTCAGTTGTTCATAATATTCAAATGCTAGATTTGTTTGGCAATAAACTATCCGCCTATTCGTGCAAGTCAGATGATGCATACCATATTAGAACTCTTACGGCAACAAATGATGGGGGCTTCCTGTTCGTTGTAGGTTTTGAGGATTATGCGTATGAGCAAAATGTATGGGCAAGTGAAAAAGGCTTTGCTTCCCGAGTGATTAAATGTGATGCTTCTGGTGAAGTGCAATTTGATACGGATTTTGAGAGTGTTGAGGGTGAATCACTTAGTTATTGTTTTGAAGTAGATAATAAATACTATTTGTTCGGAACAAGAGAGACCCCTGAAACTAAAACACAGGGTGTTTACTCTTCGACGGATATTTATATGACGATTTTAGATTCAAAGGGAAAGGTTATAAAAACCGCAACCATTGGTGGTTCGGATTATGATGACTTAAATTCAGTGAAAATACAAGACGACAAATTCGTTTTGTCTGTTAGTTCACAATCAAACGATGGAGATTTTTCAAAACAAAACGCTGATGGATATTCTGTTGATTATATTATTACCATAAACCGTAAACTTGAAATAACTCAAAAAGAACGGGGTATTGATAATCTTGATTTATATGAGAAAATTGGAGAAAGAAACGGTGAAGCTATATACGATAACGATGCATTGCTAAAAGATTATGATGCAGGAACTCCAACTGCATATATTGAATATGAAGATTTTTACTTGATTGTATCTGAGAATATGACAGGCGAATATGAAAAAACACCGGAATTCATAAGTTCCATTTGGTATTACACAGAAACTGTTTATTCCGGATATGATTATGACGGAAAACTACTTTTCAGAGCATCGGTGGATTCCACACCTGATTACGATGCAAAATTAAAGGTATTGCAGGATTATAGTAATTAATAAAAAACCTCGTTCGCAAGAACGAGGTTTTTTTGGAGCTGGTGACGGGAATCGAACCTGCAACCTGCTCATTACGAATGAGCTGCTCTGCCATTGAGCCACACCAGCGGATATTGAGTTTTGCTTTTTGTTTTTGGTGGGGAAGGTTATATCCTTAAATACAACCAAAGACCTGCTCATTACGAATGAGCTGCTCTACCAACTGAGCTATTCCAGCAAATATTTAATTTATTTCTCATTTGATACTCGTATATTATATATAAATCACCTCGGTTTTTCAAGTCTTTTGTGTCGATTTATTCTCATTTCTTATGTTGTTTATTCGCACTATTAATAAAATAATAAAAAATATTGAAAAATAATAAAAATGTTGTTGACTTTAGCACTTTAGTGTGCTACCATATGAACACGTTTTTTATTCGCGTAGTATTATGAAAGGAGCAACGTTTTTTGTTGCGTGGTATATTTTATGACACCTTTTAAGGATAGTAGTATAGATGAGCTTTTCGAAGCCATTTTATGCCTTGAAAATAAAGAGGAGTGCCATCAGTTTTTTGAGGATTTGTGTACCATTAACGAGCTTATCTCTCTTTCACAGCGCCTTAGTGTTGCCAAAAAGCTTGAAGAGCATAAAACCTTTACCGCAATAACCGCCGAAACGGGCGCAAGCTCCGCTACCATCGGCAGAGTCAATAAGTGCCTTACCTACGGCACGGGCGGATATCGTAACATTATTTCAAAGCTCAATAATAAAGAGGGTAACAACAAATGAGTATAGATTTACAAGTTCTGAACAATTCTGAAAGAATTATTTTAACTCTTCGCAGTCTTTATGCAAATTACGGCTATAAGCCTTTTAAAATGAGCAGGTTTGAGGAATATGACCTTTACGGTAGTAACAAGGATTTCCTTGTAAGTGATAACTGTATCACCTTTACCGATACCGACGGGCGTCTTCTTGCGCTTAAGCCTGACGTTACTTTTTCAATTATAAAAAACTTCGATGATACCCTCGGCGGTGTGCAAAAGGTTTATTATAACGAAAACGTTTATCGTGTTACTAAAAAAGCAGGTGGCTTTACCGAGATTATGCAAACCGGTATTGAATGTATGGGTGATATTACCTCGGCTGATGTTTCTCAGGTTATCACTCTTGCCGCACGCAGCCTTTATGCCATAAGTGAGGATTATGTTCTTGATATTTCTCATATGGGTATTTTAAGCGGTCTGTTCAATGCTATGGAGCTTAAGGAAAGTGATAAGGCAACCCTTATAAATGCTGTTGCAGAGAAGAATATGGGTGTTATATCCGAGCTTTGCAAAAGCTTCGGTGTAGGGGAGGCACTTACCTCAAAGCTTGTTGATTTACTCGGTGCTTACGGTACACCTCAGGTGGCTTTACCGAAAATCAGCGGTGCTATCGTTAATGCGGAAATGCAGAATGCCTATAACGAGCTTTACAGTGTGTGCGAAAAGCTTACCGACAAAGGCTACCAGGATAATATCAATATCGATTGCTCTGTTGTTAATGATATGAATTATTACAACGGCATTGTATTCAAGGGCTTTATTCATGGTGTCCCCGTAAGTGTGCTTTCAGGCGGAAGATACGACCGTCTTATGGAGCGTGTCAACAAAAATGCGGGTGCGGTTGGTTTTGCAGTTTATCTTGATGAAATTGACCGCATACTCGAAAACGGTACGGAATCGGAATCTGACCTTGATTTGAATGACGGTTATCTTAACGTGGCATTGCCCAAAGGTCGTCTTGGCGAAAAGGTTTACGCTATGTTTGAAAAAGCGGGGTTTGAATGTCCACAGATTTACGAGAAAAACAGACGTCTTATTTTTGAGAATGCAGAAAAAAAGGTGCGTTACTTCTGGGTTAAGCCTTCTGATGTTGCTATTTATGTTGAACGCGGTGCGGCAGATATTGGTGTTGCAGGTAAAGATATTCTTCTTGGATATTCACCCGATGTTTATGAGCTTCTCGATATGGATATGGGCAAATGCCGTATGTGTGTTGCCGCTAAGAATGAGTTTACCGATGACGGCACAAACACATTGCGTGTTGCAACAAAATTCCCGAATATTGCAAAAAGCTACTATGCAGATAAATGCAGGGATATAGATATAATCAAGCTTAACGGCTCTATCGAAATTGCTCCCATTCTCGGCTTGTCCGACGTTATTGTGGATATTGTTGAAACTGGTGCAACTCTTCTTGAAAACGGACTTGAGCCGAAAGAAACTATTGTTAATATCAGTGCAAGGCTTATTGCCAATAAGGCAGGGTATAAGTTCAAATCATCACTTATTGATGGCTTGAAAGATGCACTCAGCTGCATTGTGGAGGAAAACAAATGATTAAGATTTATAATAATAACGAGATTTCAATTGATCAGATTCTCGAGCGTAGTGAACAGAGTATAGACGTAGAAGGCATAGTTACCGATATTATAAAAAATGTCCGTCAGAATGGTGATAATGCACTTGTTGAATATTCGAAAAAATTCGATGGTGCAGTTGACGATGTTATTGAAGTTACCGATGAGGAGATTGAGGCTGCTTTTGCTCAGGTTGATGATGAGCTTATCTCAATTCTTGAACAGGCAAAGGCTAATATAATAGCTTTCCATTCAAAGCAGGTGCGCAATTCCTTTGTTATTAATGATAACGACGGTGTTATTATGGGTCAGAAGGTTATGCCTATCGAAAAGGTTGGTCTTTATGTGCCCGGAGGTACTGCATCTTATCCCTCGTCTGTACTTATGAACTGTGTTCCTGCAAAAATAGCAGGCTGTTCACAGATTGTTATGGTAACTCCGGCTAAGGCGGGTAAAATTAAACCCGTTATTCTTGCAGCGGCAAAAATTGCCGGTGTTGACCGTATCTTTAAAATCGGCGGTGCTCAGGCGGTTGCAGCACTTGCTTACGGTACCGAAACTGTGCCTAAAGTTGACAAAATCGTAGGTCCCGGCAACGCTTTCGTCGCAGAGGCAAAAAAGCAGGTTTTCGGTGTTGTTGATATTGATATGATAGCAGGTCCAAGTGAAATACTTGTTGTTGCCGACGGCACAAACGATCCCTCGCATATTGCCGCTGACCTTCTTTCACAAGCTGAGCACGATAAAATGGCTACTGCAGTTCTTATAACCGACTGTGAGGCTTTTGCCCAAAAGGTAAGTGAAGAGCTTGAAAAACAGATTCCTATGCTTCCTCGTTGTGATATTGCCCGTACATCCATTGATACCAACGGCAAAATTATCATTACCGATTCACTTAAAAAGGCGATGGAGGTTTCTAATATACTTGCTCCCGAGCATCTTGAAATATGTGTGGATAATCCCTTTGAATATCTCAGTCTTGTTAAAAATGCAGGCTCGGTATTCCTCGGCAAAAATTGTCCCGAAGCATTGGGTGATTATTTTGCAGGACCTAACCACACGTTGCCTACAAGCGGTACAGCCCGTTTTTCAAGTCCGCTTTCTGTTGATGATTTCGTTAAAAAGACTCAGTTTTCATATTTCAGCAGACAAGCACTTTGTGAAATCGGTGATAAGGTTGTACGCTTTGCTAAAGAAGAAGGCCTTGATGCACACGCAAAAAGCGTAAGCATAAGAACGGAGAAATGAAATGAGCAAATTCCTTGACGAGCGTTACAGCGGTCTTGCGGCTTATGTCCCCGGTGAACAGCCCCAGGATAAAAAATATATTAAGCTTAACACTAACGAGTCACCCTATCCTCCAAGTCCTGAGGTTTTAGAGGGTGTCAGCCTTAGCGAGGTTGAGCTTCTCAGACTTTATCCCGACCCTGACGGCTCTGTTTTAACCAGAAAAATAGCAAACTATTACGGCGTTGATACATCAAATGTTGTGCTGACAAACGGCTCTGATGATGTTTTGAATTTTGCATTTATGGCATACGGTGCCAACGGAAGAAAAACTTATTTTGCCGATATTACCTACGGCTTTTATAAAGTTTTTGCAGATTTGCATAATTCACAGTATACTCAGATTCCTCTTGAAGCGGATTTTAATATCGATATTGATAAATTCTGCAATAAAGATGGTGCTGTGTTTATTGCTAACCCCAATGCACCTACAGGTATTGCGCTTACGCTTTCGCAGATTGAAAAAATAGTAAGCTCCAATCCCGATAACGTTGTAGTTATTGATGAAGCCTACGTTGATTTCGGTTGCGAAAGTGCGGTCAGCCTTGTTAATAAGTATAACAATCTTCTTGTTGTGCAGACTTATTCAAAATCACGCTCTATGGCAGGCGCACGTCTCGGCTATGCTATCGGCAGTAAGGAGATTATTGAGGATTTACAAAAGCTTCGTTATTCTACAAATCCTTATAATATCAATCGTCTTACCCTTGTTGCAGGTGCTTGTGCTATAGATTCACAAAGTTATTATGACCTTAATTGCAAAAAGGTTATGGAGGCTCGTGAATACACTAAATCACAACTTGAAGAGCTTGGCTTTTTCGTGCTTGATTCAAAGGCTAATTTCCTTTTTGCCGAAAGTGACAAAATTCAGGGTGAGGAGCTTTATCTTAAGCTTAAGGATAAGGGTATCCTTGTCCGCCACTTTACCACTCCGCGTATCAGTAATTATAATAGAATTACTATCGGTACCTTGGAGCAGATGCAAATATTTATAAAAACCCTTAAAGAAATTTTGGAGGAAAATTAAATGCGTGTTGCAGAAGTTTCCAGAAAAACAGCTGAAACAGATGTTTATGTAAAAATTAATATCGACGGCACCGGCGTTAATGAAATCAGCACCGGTATAGGCTTCCTTGACCATATGCTTGTTCTCTTTGCAAAGCACGGCAGATTTGATTTGACCGTTAAATGCGATGGTGATATTGAAGTTGACGGTCATCATACTACCGAGGATATAGGTATAGCCCTCGGCACAGCTTTTAAAGAAGCACTTGGTGACAAACGTGGTATCAAGCGTTACGGAAGCACAATATTACCTATGGATGAAGCGTTGATTTTATCCGCAGTTGATATTTCAGGCAGACCCTATCTTCGTTACAGAATGAAGATTCCGGCACCTATGGTAGGGGATTTTGATACCGAGCTTTTAAGGGAGTTTGTTATTGCCTTTGCATTTAATGCGGGTATAACACTTCATATCCGCCGTCTTGACGGTATAAACAGCCATCATATTATTGAGGGTACATTCAAATCACTTGCCCGTACTATGAAAAAAGCGGTTGCAATTGATGAAAATGCAAAAGATGAAATCCCATCAACCAAAGGAGTTTTATAATGGTTGCAATTATAGATTATGGTGTTGGTAACTTGTTTTCCCTTCAATGCTCGCTTAAGAAAATAGGTGTTGAAGCGATTGTAACCAACGATAAAAGCGTTATTGCCGATGCCGACAGAATTATTTTACCTGGTGTAGGCGCATTTGGTGATGCTATAAAAAAGCTTCAATCAACAGGTCTTGTTGATTTTATAAAAGAGCAGGCGGAAAACGGTAAGCCGTTTTTAGGAATCTGCCTCGGTATGCAGCTGCTTTTTGAAAAAGGCTACGAGTATGGTGAGCATATGGGGCTTGGTTTTCTGAAAGGTAATGTTGTAGCAATGAAGGGTATTATCCCTGAAGAGCTTCAGATTCCACATATGGGCTGGAATGCGCTTGATATTAAGGCTCAGAGTCCTATTTTCAAATATATTGAGCAAGGTGACTTTGTTTATTTTGTTCACTCTTATTTTGCAACCGATTGCGATGATTCCCTTATTGCTTCGGCAGAATACGGTATTTCCGTTACTGCGGCGGTAGGTAAGGGCAACATATTTGGTTGTCAGTTCCATCCCGAAAAAAGCGGTGATGTAGGTCTTAAAATACTTAAGGCGTTTTGCGAAATATAAGAAAGGGCAGTTTTACTGCAAGTACATAATGAAGATTTTTCCTGCGATTGATTTATATGAGGGTAAGGCGGTACGCCTTTTAAAAGGTGATTACAATGCTCTTACCGTATATTCCGAAAATCCCATTGAAATAGCAAAGGATTTTGAAAGTCAGGGAGCAACCGAGCTTCATACGGTTGATCTTGAGGGTGCTCGTGATGGTGGCACACCGAATATTGATATTATAAAAAGCTTTGTTAACAATACTAAGCTTAACGTTGAGGTTGGTGGCGGTATACGTTCTATGGAAACCGTCAAGGCATATCTTGATGCAGGTGTGCGTCGTGTAATACTCGGCACAGCTGCCGTTACAGATGAGGCTTTTTTGGTTGAAGCGGTTAAAACCTATGGTGATAAAATTGCCGTAGGTGCCGATATTAAAGATGGTCGTGTTGCCATAAAGGGTTGGGTTGAAAAATCAGAGTATACTACATTTGATTTCTTTGAGAAAATGCAAAAAATTGGTGTTTCTACCGTTATTTGCACTGATATTTCAAAGGATGGTGCAATGCAAGGCACTAATCGTGAGCTTTATAAGGAGCTTTCCCGTAGGTTTAATGTCAATATTATTGCATCGGGTGGTGTTTCAAGCCTTGATGATATAAAAGCACTTAATGATATGGAGCTTTTCGGTGCTATAATAGGCAAGGCTTACTATACAGGCGCTGTTAAAATCAGCGATGCTTTGGAGGTTACAAAATGATAACCAAAAGAATAATCCCTTGCCTTGATGTGCGTAACGGTACTGTGGTAAAAGGCACAAATTTTGAAAATCTTAACGAAATATCTTCCCCGGTACAGCTTGCGGAATATTATAGCAGTAACGGTGCGGATGAACTCGTGTTTTATGATATTACCGCTTCATCCGACGGCAGAAAATTATTTACCGATATCCTTACGGAAACTGCTTCAAAGGTGTTTATCCCTCTCACTGTAGGCGGAGGTATAAATACACTTGATGATTTTGACAGGGTGCTCAAATGCGGAGCCGATAAGGTCAGCGTGAATTCAGGTGCTATCCGTAACCCCGATATCATTCACGCCGCTGCTGAAAAATACGGTGACCAGTGTGTTGTGCTTTCAGTTGATGTTAAGCGTGTTGACGGAAAATTCAAGGTTTTTGCCAAAGGCGGAAGAGAAAATACGGGCCTTGATGCACTTGAATGGATAAAGCGTGGTGTTAATAACGGTGCAGGTGAAATTGTTGTTAACTCTATTGATACAGACGGTGTAAAAAACGGCTTTGATATTGAAATGCTTAAGGCGGTTTGCGATATAGTCAACGTGCCTGTCATTGCTTCAGGCGGAGCAGGGGGCAAGCAGGACTTTGTTGATTTGTTTAATGCTGTGCCCGATATTAGTGCAGGTCTTGCCGCATCTATATTCCATTATGGCGAGGTTACTATTAAGGATTTAAAGAAAACACTTAACGAAAATAATATTACTGTGAGGTTATGATTATGTTTGATATAGAAAAATTAAAGTTTGATGAAAAAGGTCTTATTCCTGCAATTGTTGTTGATGATATCAGCGGTGGCGTGATTACCCTTGCTTATATGAATAAGGAAAGTCTTAAGATTTCTCTTGAAAAAAAGCTTACTTGCTTTTACAGTCGTTCAAGACAAGAACTTTGGCTCAAGGGTGAAACAAGCGGAAATTATCAGCATATCGTAAGCATTACTGCCGATTGCGATATGGATGCCCTTACAGTAAGAGTAAGAAAAGATGGCCCCGCTTGTCATACGGGTGAGGAATCCTGCTTCTTTAATGAAGTTATGGTTAATGAAGATATTGCACCTAAATTTTCTGTTCAAGGTCTTGTGGAAATGCTTGAGGGTAGAAAAACCAATCCGCAGGAGGGGTCATATACAACATATCTTTTCCAGAAGGGTATCGACAAAATCCTCAAAAAAGTCGGTGAGGAATGCACCGAGGTTATTATTGCAGGTAAAGCTGATGATAAACCTGAAACAATATACGAAATTGCAGACCTTATGTATCACGTGCTTGTGCTTATGATTGAAATGGGTATTTCTGTTGATGATATTATGAATGAGCTTGCATCTCGTCATGTAATAGACCATAAGGTGAAGCAGGAAAAAATGACAAAATAAATGTGAAAAACGCTTTCTGTGGAAGGCGTTTTTTTATATTATAAAATCTTGACAAATAATATTGTTTAGAATAGAATAAGAATGTTAAAGTGTAATATTTCCTCGAAAATGGAGAGATTATGAAACTGCTTATAATTAAGGTGTTTGTTCTTTTCATTCGAGTGCTTTATGCACCCATGAAAATGCGCAGAAAACAAAACAAAATATTATGGCTTTCCCGTCAAAGTGACAACAAATCACAGGATATGTTAATGCTTGAAAAGGCTATTAAAGACCTTTCACCTCATACCTGTCAGGTATTCAGACTTCGTCGTCTTAAGGATGAAAGCTCCTTATCCCTTTCGTATATTTTAAGCATTTTCGGGGATATGTGGGAGTTAGCTTCTGCAAGTGTTGTAATTACCGATACCTACTCCATCCCCGTATCTTGCCTTAAGCACAAGGATGGCGTTTCCGTTATTCAGATGTGGCACGCTTTAGGTGCCGTCAAGAAATTCAGTCTTCAATCTGTCGGTAAGGCACAGGGGCGTGATGAGGGCGTTTCACGTGCTATGTGTATGCATAAGAATTATGACTACATTTTTGCTCCGTCAAAGGCTACTGCTTCGGTTTATTCCGAAGCTTTCGGTACACCGCTTGATAAAATAAAGATACTGTCACTTCCGCGTGTTGATGTGTTGCTCGACGGAAAGAATCGTAAAGCTGAATTTTTATCACTCAATTCTGACTATTCGGGTAAAATGATTGTTGCATATATTCCCACATTCCGTAACGGTGATGATGAATATGCACGCTTGCTTTACGAGGCTTTTAAAGATAACGATAAATACGGCTTGATTATATCAGCCCATCCCTTAAGCAAAACTGCTTCAAAAGGTGAATATAAAATTAACGGTGAATTCATAAGCCGCGACCTTATGAAGCTTGCCGACGTTATTATAACCGATTATTCTGCTTGTGCTTTTGAGGGTGCATTACTAAATAAGCCTCTGTATTTTTATGTTCCCGATTATGAAGTGTATAAAGAGGAACAGGGGCTTAATACAGATGTTAAAACAGAAATGAGTCACGTTGCGTTTGAAAATGCAAATGACCTTATTTCAAATATATCAGCGGATGATTACGATTTTTGCAGACTGCAGGAATTCAGTCGCCGCTATGTTGAAAATCACAATACAGATAATACAGAGCGTATGGCGCAGTTTATATGCTCTTTGTTAGGATAGGAGATTTTTATGAAAAGAATTTTAACCTATGGTACATTTGATTTGCTTCATTATGGACATATCCGCATTCTTAAGCGTGCAAAGGAGTTAGGTGATTACCTTGTAGTTGCGCTCTCAACAGATGAGTTTAATGCTACTAAGGGTAAAAAAGCATATCACAGCTACGAAACACGCAAAAAAATGCTTGAGGCTATCCGTTACGTTGACCTCGTTATTCCTGAGAATAATTGGGAACAAAAAATCGATGATATAAAAGATTATAAAATTGATGTTTGCGTTATGGGCTCTGACTGGGCAGGTAGTGATAAGTTCGATTATCTTAAGGATTATTGCGAGGTTGTTTTCCTTGAAAGAACTCCCGGTGTTTCTACCACTCAGATTAAAAATGATCTTCAACTTCAGGAAACTGTTGAAGGTGTAGATCAGGTACCGCGCACATAATTAAAGCAAACACATTCTTATTTTTACTTGTGGGGTAAAAAATGATACGTAAAAGTTACAAAAGGTTCAAATCCGTTGCAAAATCATCAAAGAATGAATATATCAGGTATTCAAAGTTACCTGTTGATGATAAGTTAGTCCTTCTTGAAGGGGGACAAGGCTCCAATATCAACGGCAATATGTTTGCGATGCTTCAGGAGCTTTGCAGAAATGCCCGTTGGTCAGATTATAAGCCTGCCTTCGTAGTTACTAAAAAAACTATGGAAAAGGCCCAACATCGTATGGAGGTTTACGGCTTCAATAATGTTATTCTTACAGTTAGAGGCTCAAAGCAGTATTGTAAGCTTCTTGCTACTGCAAAATACATTATGACCGATAATAGTTTTCCTCCGTATTTTAATAAAAGGGATGAGCAGGTTTTTCTTAACACATGGCACGGCACACCCCTTAAAACTTTGGGCAAAGCCAATAAATCGAGTCTTGCTTCACTTGCCAATGTTCAGAAAAACTATCTGATGAGTGATTATGCACTTTTTCCAAACGAGTTTACTCGTGAGGTTTTTATGCGTGACTATGACCTCAGACCGATTTTTAAATACAAAAGCTTTGTAGGAAACTATCCGCGCAACTATATCTTTTATGATGAAGAGGCAGGAGCTAAAATGAAGCTTCGTCTCGGTTATCCGGGTAAGAAGCTCTATGCGTATATGCCAACCTGGCGTGATGCAAACAGTCCTGCACAAAAAAGAGCACAGATTAAACGCACTCGTGAAATACTTGAGGAATTTGATCAGAAGCTTGACGATGATACTATTCTGCTTGTTAATCTTCACTTCCTTCTTTCTACCGAGATCGATTGTGAGGAATTCAAGCACGTTCAGTATTTTTCACCCGATTACGACACTTACGAAATACTTAATGCCTGCGATGGTCTTATAACCGACTATTCAAGCGTTTTCTTTGATTTTGCCGTATCTCGCAAAAAGGTTATTCTTTACGCTTACGATAAAGATAAATATCTCAGCTCACGCGGTCTATATATGCCATTCGAGAGTCTTCCTTTCCCTATTGTTGAAACGGTTGACGAGGTTGTTGAGCTTTTCGATAAGGATATTCCCGTTCCTCAGGAATTCCTTGACGAGTATTGCACAAGAGGTTGGGTTGATTCCTGCGAAAGATTGTTTGAAATGATGGTAACCGGTGAAACAAGCAGTTATCGTCTTGAATCAAACGATACGGAGGATGATAAGCTTTGTCTTCTTTATTGCGGTAAGCTTATAGGTAATTGTTACAGTACAATAAAAACCTATATGAATCAGAATCCGGGATACAAATACATCATCGCTTACAGACGTAACCTTACTCAGTTTAAAAAGGATAAAATTACCGAGTTAGGTGAAGATGTTTCCGTATACGGACTTCTTAACGCTTATCAGTTTAAATATAAAGAGCTTTTCCTTTATATTTTCGCGGTTTTATTCAATAAGTTTAATTTTACTACTCTAAAAAGATTTTTCCGCAGAGAGCGTGAAAGGCTTTTCGGTAACATAAAGCCTTCACTTGTTGTTGATTTTGCTCACAACAGCGGTCTTACAACCGGAATTTTGTCAACCTTTGATTGTCCTAAGGAAGCAGTGTTCCATAGCGGCTTCTTCGGTGGTAAGGGTAGTAAGTATTCCCACCGTATGATAGATGCTTTCGATTTTAAGAAGATTGACAACTGTCAGGCAGAATTGGATTATATTGAAGCACTTGAGGATGAGGAGCTGAAAATTGCAGTTCATAAGTCTTATACAAGAGCAAAAAATATAACTCCTTTCTATTACAATAAGGGTGGAAATATGAAATATTTCTCATCCTTCAGGTTTAAGTCACCTATCGAATTGACACTTGATGATATTTATATCACTGTGGGTGATAAAAGATATAAGCCTAAATTCCATTGTAAAAACAAGAAAAGCTTTGTTCATAAAGGTATATACAGCCTTTCAATACCGGTTGAGGATGTTATAACCTTACCGGCAAAGTCACGTGTAGGCTTCAGCTACGACGGTCTTGGTGGAGTAAAGGTTGAAAATAATATTAAATATTTCACGCTTTTACGCAAAAAGTTTATGGGACTCCGCGGTCCTATGATTAAGCATGAGGAAACAAGCACAATTGCAGTTTTCAGACAGACAATAAAGAATGACCTTATTATCTATGTTCGTTCATTTAACGTTACCGATAAGATTATTGAACGAATCAAGCAGGTTATTGCTTTTGGTGTTTCACTTCTGTGGCATTCCAAAAAGGCTAAAAAGCTTGTTCTTCTTTATGAGAAAAATGCTGAAAAGTACGAGGAAAGCGCAAGTGTACTTTATGAGGAATTGCTTGAAATGGGTTACAACAATGCCTATTTCCTTGTTGATAAAAACTATGAGTATATCGACAGAATTCCTGAAAAATACAGAAAGAATATTATCCATAAATATTCCTTCAAGCACTATCTCTATTTCTTTAAAGCTAAGACCTTTATCGGTACAGAGGCTATTGTTCATTCCTTTGATTTGAAGACATTTAACACTCTTCCGTTGTGGAAGATTTCAAGAAAAGATCTTAACTACGTATTCCTTCAACATGGTGTTATGTATATGGTTTCTCTTGATTCCGAATCGCGTAAGATGTTTAAACGTAAAAATCTTAAGGGTTGCTACAGAGTTGTTGTTTCCTCTCAGGCGGAAGCGGACCATTTCACAACACTCGGCAGACATTATGAGGAAGATATTTATATCTCAGGCCTTCCTAAATTCGATCGTAACAAGCTGAATGAAGATGCTGATAAAATCGTTATTATGCCTACCTGGCGTCCCTGGGAAATTAACGAGGCTCGTGATGAGTTTACAGATACACCTTATTTTAAAATGCTTGTTAAGCTTTATGAAAGCGTACCGGACGAGCTTAAAGAAAAGGTTGTTATCCTTCCGCATCCGCTTATTGTTAATGAGCTTGGTAAAGTTTCATCAAATATGATGGATAAGATTGTGCTTGGTGCACGATATGATGACGTGCTTCGTGAAAGTCGTCTTCTTATAACAGACTATTCATCAATAGCTTTCGATGCTTTCTATCGCGGCTCACGAGTTATATTCTATTGGGAAGAAAAGGATTATTGTATGGAGCAGTACGGTCCGTCTACAAAGCTTATGCTTAATGAGGAAAACGTATATGGTGATTTCTTCTACAATACAGATGGTCTGACTGAAGCTATTGCACAGAATTATCATAATCCGCAGACCGAGGAATACAAGGAGCGTTATGGTAAGCTTGTTGATTTCCATGATGGTAAAAACACACAACGTCTTATTGAATTCCTTAAGGCGGACGAAATTATTTAATAGGTAAGATCGAGTGTTTACTCGTTTTTATAACACCTTTTAATTAGGAGGAAAAATTATGAATTGTACAAATTGCGGAGCAGTTCTTGAAGCAGATGCGGCTTTTTGCACAGCTTGCGGAACAAAGGTTGAAGCACCGGTGGCTGCACCTGTTGAGCCTGCTTATCAGGCTCCTATAGCAGAAGCACCTGTTTATCAGGCACCTATAGCTGAAGCACCTGTTTATCAGGCACCTGTAGCAGAAGCACCTGTATATCAGGCACCTGTAGCAGAGGCACCTGTTTATCAGGCACCTGTTGAGCCTGCTTATCAGGCTCCCGTAGCTGAAGCACCTGTTTATCAGGAATCATATCAGGCACCCGTTGGGGGCTTTGATGCACAGTATCAGAATCCTTATGCTTTTGAAGGACCTAAAACACCTAAGAGAGTTGGCTTTGGTCAGGCTTTCGTTAGTATGTTTAAAAATATTGTTAACTTCAAAGATCGTGCTGTTAAATCAGAGTTCTGGTTTGGTATGTTAGCTCTTATCCTTTTAAATATGGTTTGTATTTGGATTCCCGTTATCGGTTGGATAGTATCTTTAGGACTTGGTCTTGTTGAGCTTTCTTTAAGTGTAAGACGTCTTCACGATATCGGTAAACGCGGTACATTTATGTTTATGGGTCTTATTCCTATTGCGGGCTTTATCATTCTCATTGTTAATTTCTGCAAAGCATCAGATGGTGACAATCAGTTCGGACCCGTTCCACAATAAAACATATTTCTGTTTGATGGAGTAACTCTTTCGGGAGTTACTCCTTTTTTTATTTCTTCGATTTATATCGACAAGCTTTTTGTCTTGTTAGTTGTAAACTGAATTCAAAATTGATTTGGAGTGAGTTTTATGCCTGTTAGCATTAAAAACAAAGGCGGTGTTTTATATGCCTTTATTAAAGGTGATATTGATCACCATACCGCACCCGATATCCGTGAAACCATTGATGATGCGATTATTTCCAATCAAAATGCAAAACTGCTCGTTATTGATTTCGATGGTGTTACTTTTATGGATAGCTCAGGAGTGGGGCTTGTAATGGGAAGATATCGTCTTTTAAATAGCAAAGAAAAGAAGCTTAAGGTTCAAAACCTCAGTAAACGAGATTACAAAATTTTTAAAATGTCGGGCATAGAGGCTTTGGCTGAAATAAATCAGAAAGCTACCGAAAAAGCGGAGGTTAGTTATGAATAAAATAAACGAAATGAAATTGATTCTTGATTCAAGGTCTGTTAACGAGGGGTTCTCGCGTGTTGCGGTTGCTTCCTTTGCGTCACAGCTTGATATGACTATTGAGGAGCTTGGTGATATCAAAACAGTTGTAAGTGAAGCTGTTACAAACTGTATTGTACACGCTTATAGCAATACTATAGGCAAAATTTACATAACCTGTTCTGTGTTTGAGGAGGGGGTTATACGTGTAACTGTGCGTGACAAAGGTTGTGGTATCCGGGATGTTCAGAAGGCTCGTGAGCCGTTGTACACAAGCCTTGGAGGTGATCGTTCAGGTCTCGGTTTCTCCGTTATGGAAAGCTTTTCGGACAAGCTCCGTGTACGCTCAACTGTTGGCAAGGGCACAACAGTTTCTTTTGATAAAATAATTAAGGGTAAAGCACGATGACCCGGGATGAAATAGTAAAAAACAATCTCGGTCTTGTTCACGCTTGTGCTGGTAAGTTTAAAAACAGGGGAGTAGAATACGATGATTTATTTCAGGCGGGATGCGTAGGCCTTCTTAAAGCAATTGACGGCTTCGATGAAAGCCTCGGTTTTGTTTTTTCTACCTATGCCGTACCTGCAATTCTTGGTGAAATAAAGCGTATTTTTCGGGATGGTGGCTCTGTTAAGGTCAGTCGCAGCCTTAAGGAGCAGGCAAATTTTATGAGGCTCGAAAAAGAAAAACTTTCTGATATACTCGGCAGAGAGCCAACGGTAGGTGAACTTGCCGAGTTTACAGAAACAGAGGTTTACAAGGTTAGTGAGTTGCTGCTTGCGGGTCAACCGGTTTTATCTTTGACTCAGGCAACTGATGAATCCGAAAAACAGTTTGACATTCCCATAGAAAGTGAAGAATATAAAATTGATGACAGAATATGCCTTAATGAGTGTATAAACGCCTTGTCGGAGGGTGATAAAAATCTTATAGAATTAAGATATTTTAAATCTAAAACCCAATGTGACGTTGCAAAGGAACTTGGTATGTCACAGGTGCAGGTTTCCCGCAGAGAGAAGAAAATTCTGAAAGAAATCCGAGAAAAAATGATTGTGTAAATACAATAACCAAAAAAACATTTGAGTGTTGTCAAAAGAATGTAAAAATTGATAGTGGGAAAAATATTAAATATACTTGAAAAAATGGCGTAGTTAGTATAAAATATATTCGGTAAAAAATTAACAAAATAAAAGGAGTTATAAACTATGGGTCTTTTAAACAAGAAAACAGTTGATGATATCAACGCAAAAGGCAAAAAGGTTCTCGTTCGTTGCGACTTTAACGTTCCTCTTAAAGATGGCGTTATTACAGACGAAAACCGTATAACAGCAGCGCTTCCTACAATCAAAAAGCTTATTGCTGACGGTGCACAGGTTATCCTTTGCTCTCACTTAGGCAAAGTTAAAAACGGACCTAACGAGAAAGAGTCACTTGCTCCCGTTGCAAAAAGACTTACAGAAGTTCTCGGTCAGGAAGTTGTTTTTGCTGCAGATGATGTTGTAGTTGGCGAAAACGCTAAAAAGGCTGTTGCAGCTATGAAAGATGGTGATGTGGTTCTTCTTCAGAATACACGTTTCCGTCCCGAGGAAACAAAGAATGGCGAAGCATTCTCAAAAGAACTTGCTTCTCTTTGCGATATTTATGTTAACGATGCTTTTGGTGCAGCTCACAGAGCACACTGCTCAACAGTAGGTGTTGCTTCTTTCGTTGAGGAAGCAGCAGTTGGTTACCTTATGGGTAAAGAGCTTAAGTATCTCGGCAACGCTGTTGAAGATCCTCAGAGACCTTTCGTTACAATCCTTGGTGGTGCAAAGGTTGCTGACAAGCTTAACGTTATCGAAAATCTTCTTAATAAAGCAGATACACTTATCATCGGTGGCGGTATGGCTTACACATTCCTTGCTGCAAAAGGTTATTCTGTAGGTACATCACTTCTTGATGAAACAAAGATTGACTATTGCAAGGATATGCTTGCAAAGGCAGCAGAAAAAGGCGTTCAGATTCTTCTTCCTGTTGACGTTACAATTACAAAATCATTCCCTGATCCCATCGATGCAGAAATCGAAGTTCAGGTTTGCGATGCAGATAAGATCCCTGCAGATATGATGAGCCTTGACATCGGTCCCAAAACAGCAGAACTTTATGCAGATGCAGTTAAATCTGCTAAAACAGTTGTTTGGAACGGACCTATGGGTGTGTTTGAGAACCCCATTCTTGCAAAAGGTACTATTGCAGTTGCTGAATCACTTGCAGAAACTGATGCAACAACAATCATCGGTGGCGGTGACTCTGCAGCAGCAGTTAATACACTCGGCTTTGGTGCAAAGATGACTCACATCTCAACCGGTGGCGGTGCTTCTCTTGAATTCCTTGAGGGTAAGGCACTTCCCGGTATCGAGGCAGTTAATGATAAGTAATATAGTGCACCTATTTGTCGAGTTACTGACCCGAACTCGCGTATCTTAATACGCTTCGGGGTCACTAACTCACCAACTATGCACACTCTATTCCTTATCGCATTATAGTGCACCTATTTGACGAGTCGCTGACCCGAACTCGCGTATCTTAATACGCTTCGGGGGGCTCTGACTCAAAGTGACTATATATAACATATAATGTGATTAAAAAATTCTACTTCTCAGAAAGGTGAACAGATATGGATAAATCACTTCGTAAAGCAGTTATCGCAGGTAACTGGAAAATGAATAAAACTCCTGAGGAAGCAAAAGCAATCATCAATGAGATGAAGCCTCTTGTTGCAGATGCAGACTGTGATGTTGTTCTTTGCGTACCTTACATTGACATTTTTGCAGCTCAGGAAGCAGCTGCAGGTTCAAACATCAAAATCGGTGCTGAAAACTGCCATTGGGCAGAAAGCGGTGCTTTCACAGGTGAAGTTTCTGCACCTATGCTTAAGGCTATTGGTGTTGATTATGTAATCATCGGTCACTCCGAAAGAAGACAGTATTTCGGTGAAACTGATGACACAGTTAATAAGAGAGTTCGTGCAGCACTTGATAGCGGTCTTACAGTTATCCTTTGTGTTGGTGAGCTTCTTGATGAACGTAAAAAAGGCGTTACAATGGAAGTTGTTCGTTCACAGACAAAGATTGCTCTTCAGGGTGTTTCTAATGAAGAACTTGACAGAATCATCATTGCTTACGAGCCTGTTTGGGCTATCGGCACAGGTGAAACTGCAACTGCTGAGCAGGCTGACGAGGTTAACCATGCTATTCGTGAAGTTCTTGGTGAGATTTATTGTCCCAAGTGTGCAAGCCATGTTACAATTCAGTACGGCGGCTCAATGAATGCAGCTAACGCAGCAGAGCTCCTCAGCAAGGTTGATGTTGACGGCGGTCTTATCGGTGGTGCATCTCTTAAAGCAGCTGACTTCTCTGTTATCGTTAAGGCAGCAAGCAACTAATATTTAATATCGGGGCAGGCGGTTTGTCTGCCCTTTATCTAAAATTTTAAAAAGGCAGGAATTTATAATGTCCGAAAAAGTTCTTCTTGTTGTAATGGATGGTATCGGCTATTCACAAACAGGTTTAGGCGATGCAGTTACACTTGCTAATACACCCGTACTCGACAAGCTTCTTGCAGAGTGTCCCAACGTTAGCCTTAAGGCTCATGGTGATGCTGTAGGTCTTCCTTCAGATGATGATATGGGTAACAGTGAGGTTGGTCATAACGCTCTCGGTTGCGGTCAGATTTATTCTCAGGGTGCAAAGCTTGTTAATGAATCCATTGAATCAGGTAAAATCTATCAGTCTTCCGCATGGAAAGAAATCGCAGGCAACTGTGTTGCTAAAGCATCAACACTCCATTTTATAGGTCTTCTTTCCGACGGTAATGTTCACTCAAATATTTCTCACCTTATTGCAATGCTTAAGCAAGCAAAGGCAGAGGGCGTGAAAAATGTTCGTTGTCACATCCTTCTTGATGGTCGTGACGTACCTGCAACATCAGGTCTTGTTTATGTTGAACAGCTTGAAAATGCTCTTAACGAGCTTAATGATGATACCTTCTGTGGCAAAATTGCTTCAGGTGGCGGCAGAATGGTTGTTACAATGGACCGCTATCAGGCTAACTGGAATATGGTTAAGGTTGGTTGGGATACTCACGTTAAGGGTATCGGCAGACAGTTTGCTTCAGCTGCTGAGGCAATTGAGACATATCGTGCAGAAAATGATGGTATGATCGACCAGGATTTACTTCCCTTTGTTATTGCTGAAAACGGTGAGCCCGTTGGCACAATCAACAATGGTGACAGTGTTGTTCTTTTTAACTTCCGTGGTGACCGTGCTATTGAAATTTCTATGGCATTTGATAACGAAGAGTTCAATTACTTTGATCGCGGTGAAAAGCTTGATGTTTGCTACGCAGGTATGCTTCAGTATGACGGCGACCTTAAGCTTCCTGAAAGATTCCTTGTTAATCCACCCGAGATTAAAGATACTCTTTCAGAGCTTCTTGTTTCAAAGGGTATGAATCAGTTTGCTGTTTCCGAAACACAGAAATATGGTCACGTTACATATTTCTGGAATGGTAACAAGAGTGATAAATTCAGTGAAGAGCTTGAAACATTTATGGAGATTCCCTCCGATAAGGTTTCATTTGATGAAAGACCATGGATGAAATCTGCAGAGGTAACTGATGCGGTTATCGAAGCTATGGAAAGCGGCAAGTATGATTTCATTCGTTGCAATTATCCTAATGGTGATATGGTTGGACATACAGGCAACCTTGATGCAACAATTACTGCAGTTGAAGCTGTTGACCTTGGTCTTGCAAGGGTTCTTAAAACTGCTGACAAAATGGGCGTAACAGTACTTATTACTGCTGACCATGGTAATGCTGATGAGATGCTTGAAAAAGATAAAAAAGGTAACATTGCTCCGAGAACAGCACACTCACTTAACCGCGTTCCTTTTATTGTTTACAGTAAAAACGCTTATGAGGTTAAGGAAGGAAGCTTCGGTCTTGCTAACGTAGCGCCTACCGTTGCAAAAATCTTCGGTATTGAGCCTTACGCTTCTTGGGAAGAGTCCATAATTAAATAATTATAACTCATAACTAATAACTCCCCGTTGTATATTGCAACGGGGAGTTGTTGACTTGTATTGGGTTTTATGGTAAAATTTACTCGTTAATTTTGTTTTGGGGGTGTTATTATGGAAGCAAATGCTTCTGCCTTTTCTAAACGAAAATCTCTTTGTCTTAAAGGTTTTGCAATCGTTCTTCTTATGTGTATACATTGTTTTGGTGATGTTGAACGCTTTGCGGGTTACGAATTCAATTTTTGGCCTATAGGTCAGGATTTGTTTGTTGAACTTGCTTACTATTGTAAAATTTGTGTAAGTATTTTTGCATTCATCAGCGGCTATGGTCTTTTCCTTTCCGCCCGTAGCAAAACAAACAGTATTACCGCTACCAATAAATGGATTACTTCGAGAATCATAAAGACCTTGAATGGCTTCTGGTTTGTTTATGCGGTTTCGTGTGCTGTCCTTCTTACAATACCGGATACACCAATAAAAAAATACTTTACCCAAGGCTTTGTACGTGGTGGTGTGTACGCTTTTCTTGATTTTATGGGCGTAGCCCATTTGTTTACTACCCCAACCCTTAATGCTTCCTGGTGGTATATGAGTGCCGCTATAGTGTTTATTCTTCTTATGCCTCTACTTATTAAACTCGCAGGTAAGGTCGGTTGGTTTTTAAGCTTTGTTGTTATTGCGGTTATACCTAAGGTCCTTTTCAATGGTGAAACCTTTGGTGCTACAGGTATTTATACATTTATTCTTCCCGTATTTTTTGGTGCATTATTTGCTCATTTTAACCTTTTCGAAAAAATCGATAACATTAAAATAGTTAAAAATAAGATTTTAAATGAGATTATTGTATTCCTTGCTCTTGTTTTTGTTATTTTAGTAAGCATTTACGTCTGGATTAGGGTGCCTTATACAAAAACCTGGGAATATCACTATGGCTTTGCTCCGCTTCCTGTAATTGTATTCTGTAACAGATATTTATTTAACGGTAACAATCCCATTTCACGCTTCTTGTGTGTGATTTTTGCATTCCTCGGAAAACACTCTATGAATATATTTGTTTTCCATTCATTTATAAGAGTACATCTTCTTAACGAATTTGTTTACAGCTTTAAATATCCTACACTTACAATAGTTGTTCTTCTTGCAATTTCGCTTGTAGCGTCAATAATCTTCGAGCTTATTAAAAAGCTTATCCGCTATAACAAAATAATAGATTGGTTTGAAAGAAAGGTTATAGCGTTATTCCCTGAAGAATGTAAGGAATAATTTTAATAAGTAATAAACAGTATCGTAGTTTTTTGCGATACTGTTTTTTTATAAAAATAAACTTTTTAAAAAATTTTTAAGTTTTTTGTGACTTTCTCGATTTTGTAGTCATATCATTATGGGAGCGGTACAGATGCTTGGATTTTATTTGTTGATTTAACAAATAACTCCCTTCAAAAATTCAAGACATCTTACCGCTTCGCCAATCGGCTGAATTACAAAAAATATTGGACTTTGAAAAAAATAAAAATTTTTTTAAGTTTTTTGTGACTTTCTCGATTTTGTAGTCATATCATTATGGGAGCGGTACAGATGCTTAAATTTTATGTATTGATTTAATGCATAACTCCCTTCATAATTTAAACATCTTACCGCTTCGCCAATCGGCTTTTTGAAGATTTTTAGTTTAATATAAAAAAATATAATCGGTCAACATTCGTTGACCGACATTTCTTTGTTAATTTGTTATAAGCTTGTATTCACCTGACTTCAGTATTCTGATCAAATCATCATTTGTCTTTATAGGTTCATTTGTGATGATTCCGCCTATACCAACGCCTTTTTCTCGGTGACAGTCACTTCCGCTTGTTTTGATAACGTTTATCAGTGAATTTGCCCATTTAAGTGCTTCACTATTTTCTTCATTTGATGCTTTTCCGTTAAATACCTCAATGCCATCAAGGTATTTGGGGTTTGCCTTCTTTATCATTTTACGGGTAGGGTGTGCCTGAAGGAAAATGCAACCCTTTTCGCGAAGTATTCTGCTTGCTTTTTTTATGAAAAGCGGAAGTAGAAATGGGAGGTTGTTAAGCATTTCCTCATTAATGCCGTAAACAAGGTAATCATTTATTGTTGCATAAAATCTTAATTCCATTCCAAGCAATACGGTGAAATCATCTGTACTGTAGCTTAACGCTTCCTTGTATGCCTTAAGGTAATGCCTTATAGCCTTTTTCTTATTGAATAACTCGCTTATTGTGAATGTCATGGGGGAATAGTGGTCTGTAAGAACTATTCCCGAATAACCTGCATTTTTGTAAAGCTCAATAAGCTTTTTGACTGGAAGCTGACCGCATCGGCTTACTTCCTTTGTGTGACAATGAATTTCGTATTTGTATTCCATTAATAACTCCGAAAAAATAGTTTTGTTAATTATATCTCATAATATTCCTTTTATCAATATCTTATTTAATTTAATAATATATTAAAAATTCTTGAAATTTTCAACAAATTAGTTTATTCTTTAAATATAAATTGTTTGCGAGGGAGATTGTTATGAGTTTAATTCAGGCTATTATTGCTTTTTTAACAGCTTTTTGTATGGTGTTTACGGGTATTATGGATAATGGTACTGCAACGTCATCTTCTCAGGTTGAGCTTATTAAAGAGGATAAATTAGTTTTTGATCAGGCGATGTATTCAGGTCAAGGTATTACTACAGATGGTGAGTATTATTATACCTCGGGCTCTATTACTGCACTTGGTCTTACGGGTATTTATAAGTGGGACGCTGCAACAATGGAGGTTGTTGCTACCAACCGTGACCCGATACCCGAGCACTACAAAAAATTCTATAATTCTGACCACGTAGGCGGTATCAGTTATTATGACGGCAAAATATATGCTGCAGTTGAAAATAAAGCAGAGGATTATCCTCTTGTTATAACCTACGATGCAGAAAATCTTGAGCTTTTGGAAATATACAAAATTCCGAACACCGATTTACCCGACGGTATTCCGTGGTGTGCGGTAGATGCAGATAACGGCTATCTTTATTGCTCACCCTTTAATGAAACCGATTATATTCTCGCTTTCGATATTGAAACTATGGAGTTTTCGCATTGCATCGGCTTGAGTGAAACTGTTTACCGAATTCAGGGCGGTGAGGTTTACGATGGTATCCTTTATCTCTCTTATGATGTGAAAAATAGTAATACTGACCAGATTCTTATGGTTGATATCTGCTCAGGTAATGTAACAACACTTTGTAAGCGTACACTTCCTTCGGCTACAGGTAACGAGGCAGAGGGCCTTACAGTTTATCCTATGGATGACGGATCATTAATTCATGTGCTCGATTATGATAAAACCGTAGGTGTTTACGTAAGACATTACTCTATTAACGAATAAAAAATCAGACCTATGATTGAAATAACAATCATAGGTCGTTTTTTATCATGTTAAACATTGAATCTGAAAAGAACGATGTCTCCGTCTTGCATTACGTATTCCTTACCCTCGGAACGTACAAGACCTTTTTCTTTTGCAACCTGCATAGAGCCGCATTCCATAAGCACGTCGAAGGAAACGACCTCTGCTCTGATAAATCCACGCTCAAAGTCTGTATGGATTTTACCGGCTGCCTGAGGAGCCTTCGTGCCTTTTTTGATTGTCCAGGCTCTTACCTCGGGTTGACCTGCCGTAAGGTAACTCATTAATCCAAGTAAGTCGTAGCTTCGTTCGATAAGGAGATCAAGACCGCCTGTTTCTATACCAAGCTCTGAAAGGAACATTTCTTTTTCATCTTTTTCAAGCTCTGCAATCTGTGATTCAAGCTCTGCACAAATAGGTAAAACCTGACTTCCTTCCTCTGCCGCAATCTCTTTAACCTGATTGTAACGGGGATTGGAATCGATTTTTGATGCAAAGTCATCCTCACTCATATTGCAGGCGTAAATGACGGGCTTTGATGTAAGTAAATCTACCGTATCAATAACAGCCTTCTCGTCGTCTGTAAGGTCAACTGTTCTTGCACAAAGTCCGTTGTCAAGTGCTTCGCGCACCTTTTCAAGAACACTGAGCTCAGCCGCAAGTGATTTGTCACCCTTCATAGCCTTTGTAGTTCTGTCAATTCTTCTGTTAAGAATTTCTGCATCTGAAAGGATAAGCTCAAGGTTAATTGTTTCAATGTCTCTGCGTGGGTTAACATCACCGTCAACGTGCATAATATCGTCATTATCAAAGCAACGAACAACGTGAATTATTGCATCAACCTCACGTATATGTGAAAGGAACTTGTTACCAAGACCTTCACCTTGAGAAGCACCCTTAACAAGACCTGCAATATCAACAAATTCGATTGTAGCAGGTGTTACCTTTGCAGGGTTATACATTTCACAAAGTGCATCAAGACGGCTATCGGGCACCGCAACAACGCCAACGTTAGGCTCGATAGTGCAGAATGCGTAGTTTGCTGCCTGAGCGCCTGCGTTTGTGAGTGCGTTAAAAAGTGTGCTTTTACCAACGTTAGGTAAGCCAACAATACCAAGTTTCATTATTAATAACTTCCTTTTGAAAAATTACAAGATATTTTAACATATTATAGAACGCTTTTCAATATTTAATTATAAATATTAATTACCTCACCAATAATAATGTTGAGGTGATTTTTTTGATTTTCAGAACAGACTTAACGTTAGAGCGTCGCGAGATGCTTAATGCGGATATAAGTGGGGTGGAGTGCAAAGAGTATGGTAATTCCGAGTGTAAAACAACTGTGATTGATATCAAATCAAAGGATGCGGCAAAACGTCTCGGTAAAGGTGTAGGTAAATATATAACCCTTGAAATGAATAATTTTTCTCACGAGGCAGCTATTTCTGACGGAAGGTTAGCGGCACTTACCGATAGCATAAAATCAGTTTTGCCCAAAGGTGACGGCACTGTGCTTGTAGCGGGAGTAGGGAATAGTGAAATTACATCTGATTCTTTGGGACCAAAAACTGCCTCCCGTATATTTGCAACGCGTCATATTGGGGGTGATTTGCAGAAAAAGGCAGGGTTTTGTGATGAACTAAGACCTGTGGCGGCGGTTTCTACAGGCGTGCTTGGGCAGACGGGTATTGAGTCGGGTGAGTATATAAAAAGCATTTGTGACGCTGTAAAGCCGCAATATGTTATAACTATTGATGCCCTTGCGGCAGGAAGTATATCAAGGCTTGGCACAACTGTACAAATGTCTGATACAGGTATTGCTCCGGGGTCGGGTATCGGCAATGCCCGTATCCGTATTGATAAAAGCTATATCGGTGTGCCTGTTATTGCTATAGGTGTGCCTACCGTAGTTGATGCTCTTTTCTTGTCGTCGGAGCTTTCGGGATTGCCCAAGGAGGAATTTTCACAAAAGAATCTTGATTTAAGCAACGGGCTTATCGTTGCCCCAAAGGATATTGACCTTATGGTCAACAATGCTTCCTGCCTTTTGGCACTTGCGATAAACTGTGCTTTGCAGCCCACACTTACACCTGAGGAATTATACGCCCTTGTGTAATAAGTTTTAAATCACCTTCATATTTTATAAGGCAGGATAAGTTTCGTGTTGTGAGAGGTGATTTGGTGAAAAATAAAAACAGTAGCGGAAATGGATTGGTAAGTCTTTTTTTGTGTTTTGCTTTAATAATATGTACCCTATGCTTCGGAAATAAAGGGGTAGGTTATATTAGCTCTTCACTTAATTCGGATAATGAGGGCGGAAAAGCTGATGAAAATATAAGTGAAGCGGTGCTTGTTACGGGTTTTAGCGGTGGTGGTTATGCCGATTATACGGTTACCAATACACCATCTGATATAAAAACAATTATGAATAATGCCGAGGATATGTACAAGGGTTTTAAAAAAAGCGGAGTTATTAAAGAGGAGCAGTTAGGTGAAACTGCCGAAACAATATCCTATGGCAGAATAAAAGTTAACAACAAAACAGATGAAGCTGCAGATATAAAAAAACTTTTAGCTGCTAAGCCGTCTTTTGGCAAAATAACAAAGAAAAAGCCATATATTCTCATATATCACACCCATTCTACCGAAGGGTACGAGCTTCTTGATTTGGGTTGGTTTTCTGCAGAGTATAACTCTCGTACAACGGATAAGGGTAAAAGTATTATTCGGGTGGGTGATGCTCTCACTGATACTCTTGAAAAAGCAGGTTATAAAGTAATTCATGATCGCAATATTTATGATAAAACCTATAACGGAGCTTATGACCGTTCACGGGTCGCTGTGGAAAAATATCTTAAGGAACATCCTTCAATTGTTATGACTCTTGATGTCCATCGTGATGCTATTTATTATGACAGTAAAACAAGATGTAAGCCTACCGCGGTTATAAATGGCAAAAAAGCGGCTCAGGTTATGATTATCAGCGGATGCGAAGGAGACGGAATAACAAGTTTCCCGAAATGGAAGGAAAATTTGACATTTGCAATACATTTACAGGATATCGTCGAAAGAAATTGCGAGGGATTAATGCGGCCTATAATGTTCTGTAATCGTAAGTATAATATGGATATAACACAGTGCTCGTTGCTTCTGGAATTCGGCACAGATTCAAATACTTTAGGGGAGGCGGTTTATTCAGCTCAATTGATAGGGAAGGGTATAGCGGAATTACTGAATAAAAATATAGGATGATATAATGGAATTTAATAAATTATTTAATATGTTTACTGTGGTTGCTATAGTTATAATGCTTCTGACGGCATTGATAAGTGCAGGTTTTGCTATCAGTGAAAGGGCAAAATCTAACCTTGGGGTTTATAAATCCTGTGAAAGTTTGGAAATTTATACAATAAATCATTTCTGTTATTGATGAAATGTTAAAAAATCTTTATTTTTTTGTAAAAGTGCAAAAATTGTATTGAAATAATATTCGGTTTATTGTAAAATATTAGCAAAGAACAGCATCTTTTAAGGGTGTAGTGTTCATAGTCACAGGAGATGGATAAATGTCAGTTAAACTTAATACTCGTTATCTTCAGGGCTTTGTTGACGAGGCCGATGTTAAAGCTATAGCGCCTGAAGTTGAAGCGGCAGCGGAGCTTCTTGATAAAAGAGAAGGCAAGGGAAATGATTTCCTCGGTTGGGTTGACCTTCCCGTTAATTACGATAAAGAGGAATTTGCCCGTATAAAAGCTGCTGCAGAAAAAATCCGTAATGACAGTGATGTCCTTGTTGTTATCGGTATAGGTGGTTCTTACCTCGGTGCAAGAGCAGCTATTGAATTTTGTAAATCACAAAATCGCAATTTATTTGAAAAACCTCAGATTATATTTGCAGGTAACACTCTTTCCTCAGCAGCACTTAGTGAAGCTGTTGCACTTTGTGAGGGCAAGGATTTCTCTGTAAATGTTATTTCTAAGTCGGGTACAACGACTGAGCCTACAATTGCTTTCCGTGTTTTCAAGGATTTGCTTGAAAAGAAGTACGGCAAGCAGGGTGCAGCGGAAAGAATTTATGCTACCACCGATAAAGCACGCGGAACTCTTAAAGAGCTTTCTGACCGCGAGGGTTATCAGACTTTTGTTATTCCCGACGATGTGGGTGGCAGATACTCTGTTCTTACTGCAGTTGGTCTTTTACCTATAGCTGTTGCAGGAATTGATATTGATGCTATGATGAAGGGTGCGGCAGATGCCCGTACAGCATTCGCATCAGGTGATGTTTACACTAACGATTGCTACAAATATGCAGCTATGCGTAATATCCTTTATCGTAAGGGTAAATCAATCGAAATGATGATTTCCTACGAGCCCGACTATACGCTTATGAACGAATGGTTTAAACAGCTTTATGGTGAAAGCGAGGGTAAAGACGGCAAGGGTATTTACCCCTCATCAGCAGTCTTTTCAACCGACCTTCATTCTCTTGGTCAGTATGTTCAGGAGGGTGAGAGGCTTATGTTTGAAACTGTTGTAATGTTCAATAAGCCTAAGCAGGAACTTATCATAGGTATGGACCCTGAAAACGGTGATGGCTTCAACTTCGTTGCCGGTGAGTCCGTTGACTATGTTAACAAAAAAGCTTTCTTGGGCACTGTGCTTGCTCACACAGATGGCGGTGTACCAAATATGATACTCGAGATTGATGAAATGAACGAGTATGATTTCGGCTATCTTGTGTACTTCCTTGAAAAGGCATGTGCAGTATCCGGTTACATTCTCGGCATCAATCCTTTTGATCAGCCCGGTGTTGAAAGCTACAAAAAGAATATGTTTGCCCTTTTAGGTAAACCCGGCTATGAAGAGCACAAAAAAGCTCTTGAAGCAAGACTTTAATTTGATTCAGAAATCACGCCGAAAGGCGAGAAATATAAATGACGGAGGTAAATCAACATGATTTCACTTATTATAGGTAACAAAGGTTCCGGTAAAACAAAAAGACTTATCGCTCTTATCAATGAGGCGGTTGCTAACTCTGACGGAACAGTAGTTTGTATAGAAAAATCCCCATTACTTACTTATGAAGTAACACATAAGGCAAGACTTATCGAAACAGAAAGATTTGCTGTTGAAGGCTGTGACGCTTTCTATGGTATGGTTTGCGGAATTATTGCTCAGGATCACGATATTACTGAAATTTTCGTAGATGCAACATTTAAAATTGTTGGCAGAGATTATGATAAGTTTGCAGCTCTTATCAACAAGCTTTCCGATATTTCTGAAGAGACAGGCGTTGACTTTGTATTCACAGTTTCTGAAGACAAGGAAAAGCTTCCTGAGGCTCTTTTCGAGAAAGCAAAGGCTATCTGATGTAGATTATATACCTTCCGCACAAGCGGAGGGTATATTTTTTATACAAAAAGTTAAAATTCTTATTGACAAAATGCGTTTAAGATAATATAATATTCGGGTATGTTGAGAGGTTATGTTTATGATTATCGAGCTTGAATCAATTTTCAATACAGAAGGCCTTAAAACCGCCTTCGATTACGAGCTTTCTCTTTCGGAAATTGATGTATCGGGCATAAACCCGATTACGCAACCCGTTAGGGTTAAAGGTTTTGTTGAGAATACCGCAGGTATCGTTAATCTTAATGCAAGCGTTGATTTTGTTTACGAAGCGCCTTGCGACCGATGTGCTTCGGATGTTAAGCGTAATTTTAGCATCCCTATGGAGCATTCCTTGGTTGTTTCCCTCGAGAGTGGCGAGAATGATGCTTTCCTTGAGGTTCCTAATATGCGTCTCGATCTTGATCAGCTTGTGGAGGAGGATGTCAATCTCGCAATTCCTTCCAAATACCTTTGCAACCCTGATTGTAAGGGGCTTTGCTCAATTTGTGGCAAGAACCTTAACGAGAACCAATGCGATTGTAAAGCACCTGTCGATCCACGTATGGCGGTACTTTTACAGCTTTTGGATGAGTAATTTATTTATATTCATATAGGAGGTAGTACTAATGGCAGTACCCAAGAGAAGAGTTTCTAAAGCAAGACGCGACAAAAGAAGATCCAACGTTTGGAAAATGGATGCAGCTGCACTTGTAAAGTGCCCCAAATGCGGTGAGTTCAAAAGACCTCACAGACTTTGCACAGCTTGTGGCTACTACAACGGCAAGCAGGTTATCGCAGTAGACTAATCTGTAATAGTTTGCAACTCGTATTTCAGAGGGCGGTGAGGTTAAAACTCCCCGCCCTGTTGGACTTTAATGATAGGTGAGGTGAGTGGCGTGTCGGTTATAATTAAAGAGGTTTTGCCTGATTCCTACGGCTTCAAAGCAGGAGCCTTAGCTGGTGACGAGCTTGTTTCCGTAAATGGTAATCAGATTTTTGATGTTCTGGATTATCGATTTTATATTCAGGCACGTAAGCTCAGCCTGACTGTTTTACGTGATTCGCAGGAATTAACCCTCAATATCCGAAAAAGCGATGAATTTGCCGATATCGGTCTTGAATTTGATACTTACCTTATGGATAAACAGCATAGCTGTAAAAACAAGTGTATATTTTGTTTTGTTGACCAAATGCCTAAAGGTATGCGAAAAACACTTTATTTCAAAGACGATGATGATAGAATGTCATTCCTTTTCGGTAACTATATAACTCTTACCGGCCTTTGCGAAAGACAAATTCAGCGTATAATTGATATGCATATTTCACCCATTAATATTTCTGTTCATACAATGAATCCTTCATTGCGTGTTGATATGATGAAAAATCCCCATGCAGGTGAAGTGTTGAATATCATTGAACGATTTTCGGAAAATGATATTGCTATGAACACGCAGCTCGTTTTATGTCCCGGTATCAATGATGGTGAAGAATTACGCTTTTCGCTTGAGGAGCTTTCAAAGCTTACTCCTTCAGTTAAAAGTATTGCTGCGGTGCCTGTCGGCATTACAAAATATCGTGACGGACTCCACCCTTTAAGACCGTATACTAAGGAGGAGGCACAGTCAGTTATAGATATTATTGATGAGTTTAATTCTCATTATGCTTTTTATAATAATGGTGAAATTCTGGCTTATGCATCAGATGAATTTTATCTTATTGCCGAACGACCTTTGCCTGATGCTGATTACTATGGCGATTTTTCTCAGCTTGATAATGGTGTAGGTATGTGCGCACTTCTTAAGGAGCAGTTTATCGAAGCGCTTGAATCAACCGATTCAAGAGAAATCAAACGTACTGTAACTATTGCTACAGGATGTGCCGCTTATAATCTTTTATGTGAGCTTAGCTCTATGGCGGAAGATAAATTCAAAGGTATAAAAATTAATGTTGTAAAGATAATTAATAACTTTTTCGGTGAAACGGTTACTGTTTCGGGACTTATTACCGGTGCTGATTTTAAAGCACAGTTAAAGGATTTACCTTTAGGTGATTATCTTCTGATTCCTCGTGTTTCTCTTCGTAATGAAGGGGATTGCTTTTTGGATGACGTTACTATTGATGAATTAGGTGAATACCTTGATATAAAGGCTTTAGCTGTTGAAAATGACGGTTATAAGCTTCTTGATGCTATTACTAACGGAGGTGTTTAATATGCCAAGACCTGTTGTTGCCATAGTAGGCAGACCTAATGTGGGTAAATCCACGCTTTTTAATAAGCTTACGGGTACCAGACTTGCTATCGTAGATAACACGCCAGGTGTTACTCGCGATCGTCTTTTCGGTGATTGTGAGTGGTTAGGTCATAATATGTTGCTTGTTGATACGGGTGGTATTGAGCCATATTCCAATGATATAATACTTTCACAGATGCGCCGTCAGGCACAGCTTGCGATTGATAGTGCAAATGTAATAATTATGGTTACCGATGTGCGTGATGGTATTGTTGCCACTGACGAAGAGGTTGCCGCAATGCTTCAGAAAAGCGGTAAGCCTATTGTTCTTGCGGTTAATAAGTGTGACGGACTCGGTGCACCACCGGCAGAGCTTTATGAGTTTTATAACCTTGGCTTGGGCGATCCTATTCCCGTTTCCTCTGTACATGGTCACGGCACAGGTGATTTGCTTGACGAGGTGCTTAAGCATTTGCCTGAAGAGTATCTTGCTGAGGAAAATGATGAAGATGATTATATTAAGGTTGCTGTTATCGGTAAGCCTAACGTAGGCAAATCCTCTCTTGTTAATAAAATCATCGGTGAGGACCGTATGATTGTTTCTAATATCGCAGGTACAACACGCGATGCTACCGATAGCTTTGTAGAGAATAAGCACGGTAAGTTTATGTTTATTGATACTGCAGGTCTTCGCAGAAAATCAAAGGTCGACGAAGCTGTAGAAAAATATAGCGTTTTAAGAACGGATATGGCTATTGAACGTGCCAACGTTTGTGTTATTATGGTAGATGCGGTTGAAGGCTTTACAGAGCAGGATAGTAAGGTTGCGGGTAAAGCACTTGAACAGGGTAAAGGCTGTATTATTGCGGTTAATAAATGGGATGCCTATGAAAAAGATGGTAAAACCATGGATAACTACCGTAAGGAACTTATGAAAGATTTTTCCTTTATGTCCTATGCACCCATTATATTTATATCCGCAAAGACAGGTCAGCGTGTAGAAAGACTTTATGAGCTTATTAAGTTTGTTGATGCACAGAACTCTATGCGAATAAAAACGGGTCAGCTTAACGAGGTCCTTGCGGCTGCAACGCTTCGTGTTCAGCCCCCGACAGATAAGGGTAAGCGTCTTAAAATTTATTATATGACTCAGGCATCTACAAGACCGCCAACATTTATTTGCTTTGTAAACAGTGCGGAGCTTTTCCATTATAGCTATCAGCGTTATATTGAAAATCAGATTCGTGAAGTTTACGGCCTTGAAGGTACCCCGGTACGCTTTGTAATCCGCGAGCGTGACGATAAAAGTAAACACTGATAATAATAAAAAAATAAATCCTCGATTCTTTCGAATCGAGGATTTTTGTTGTTAAGAACAATTATGCAAGTTCAGCAAAGTATTTGATAGTTCTAACCATCTGGCTTGTGTAGCTGTTCTCGTTGTCATACCAAGAAACAACCTGAACTTCATAAAGATCATCAGCAACCTTTGATACCATTGTCTGTGTAGCATCAAAGAGTGAACCGTATTTCATACCGATAACGTCTGAAGAAACGATTTCGTCTGTGTTGTAGCCGAAGCTTTCAGAAGCAGCAGCCTTCATAGCAGCATTGATGCCTTCCTTAGTAACGTCAGCACCCTTAACAACTGCTGTAAGGATTGTTGTAGAACCTGTGGGAACAGGAACACGCTGTGCAGAACCGATAAGCTTACCGTTAAGCTCAGGGATAACAAGGCCGATAGCCTTTGCAGCACCTGTTGAGTTAGGAACGATGTTTGCAGCACCTGCACGAGCTCTTCTCATATCGCCTTTTCTGTGAGGACCGTCAAGGATCATTTGGTCACCTGTGTAAGCGTGGATTGTGCTCATGATACCGCTCTGGATAGGAGCATAATCGTTAAGAGCCTTTGCCATAGGAGCGAGGCAGTTTGTTGTGCATGATGCAGCAGAGATGATCTGGTCATCAGCTGTAAGAGTATCCTCGTTTACAGAGAAAACGATTGTCTTAAGATCGTTACCTGCAGGAGCAGAAATAACTACCTTCTTAGCACCGGCATTGATGTGAGCCATGCTCTTTTCCTTTGAGCAGTAGAAACCTGTGCACTCGAGAACAACGTCTACACCGATTTCGCCCCAAGGAAGCTCTGCAGCGTTAGCCATAGCGTAGATTTTAAGTGTTTTGCCGTCAACTGTGATTGTACCTGCTTCGTCATCAGCTTCAACTGTGTGAAGGTTTTCACCGATTCTGCCGCAGTAACCACCCTGTGCTGTGTCATACTTAAGAAGCTGAGCAAGCATTGAGGGCTTTGTAAGGTCGTTGATAGCTACTACATCGTAACCTTCAGCGCCGAACATCTGACGGAATGCGAGACGGCCGATACGACCGAAACCGTTAATTGCAACTTTAACTGACATTTGAGTTACCTCCAAATTTATAATTATTTATCTAACCTTGATTATTTTACCACAAAACCGAATAAATGCAACAACTTTGACATAATTTTAACTTATATTTCAAAGTTTTGGCATATTGCCAAAAAATCCCATACCAAAACCTTAAAAAATGAGTAATTTTTTAATATGAAATTACAGTCAATTTACTACGTTTACAGGCTTGCCGTTCAAATAACCTTTTATATTATCTTCAAGTATACCCATAAGCCTTAAGCGGGTTTCGTATGCCGCCCATGCAATATGGGGTGTAATAAGACAATTTTTTGCACTTAAAAGGGGATTATCAGCTTTTGGTGGTTCTGTTGAAAGAACGTCTGTACCGTAGCCTGCAAGGATATCATTATTAAGTGCATCTGCGATATCCTTTTCATTAGCAACTGCACCGCGGGCTGTGTTTATAACATAAGCACCTTTTTTTAGCTTTGCTATAAAGTCTTTATTTATCAGTCCGTTTGTTTCCGGTGTAAGCGGACAATGAACGGATATGAAATCTGCGTTTTTCAACACATCATCCATATCTGTGAATGTTACGTTATCTGCACCGGACTTTTTGCCCGAGGGAGTATATGCCATAACCCTCATACCGAAAGCTGATGCGATATCAGAAACACGTTTGCCTATTTTACCGAAACCTATAATACCGAGTGTTTTGCCGTTAAGCTCGTATAAAGGGCTTTTCCAATAGCAAAAGTCAGGACAGTTTGTCCAAGTACCGCTTTTTACATCTTCGGTGTAATATGCAGTTTTATTTACAAGCTCAAGTATATACGCAAAAACCATTTGTGCCACTGCATTTGTTGAGTATGCAGGAATATTGGAAAGGTTAATACCTCTTTCACGTAATGCTTTGCCGTCAATCTGATTGAAGCCCGTTGCAAGTGTGGAAACGAATTTTAAATCAGGTAGGCTGTATATAATTTCTTTTGTTAACTCGACTTTGTTAACAATGAGTATATCGGCATCCTTTGAACGCTCGATAACAAGCTCTTTCGGGGTGCGGTCATATACTGTAAGCTCAACAAGGTTTTCAATATCAGCCCAGCTTAAATCACCCGGATTTTCAGTGTAGCCGTCAAGAATTACGGCTTTAAGTTTATTATTCATAAAATCACCAAAAATATTATACACTAAATAAAACTATGTTTCAATAATTTTATTAAACAGAATGCTTGACCTTGTGGCATTAATGTTATAAAATAACTTTATGTAATTGAACGGAGTGAGGATTTGAGTCATCCCGAAATTAGTAAGGAACAACGCTATCGTCGTGGGCTTAAAATAAGCTCGATAGTATGCTTTTGTGTTGCTTTTGCGCTTGTTCTTGTCACGTATTCACTTACTATACCGGCTGTTCAAAAAAGCCTTGATGATATCGATAAATGGTTTGTTGGTCTCGAGTATTTTGTGGCAAGCTTTAATCGGTGGATTGCTTTGGGTATAGTAATATTATTGTTTCTTGTAAAGACGATTATACCGATTATACCATTTTCTGTTATATTCGTCAGCTGCGGTATGGTTTTTCCTACCCCGGTTGCCGTTTTTATAAGTGTGATAGGTATTGCGGTTTTCAGCAGTATTAAGTTTCAGTGGGGCAGACGACGAGGTGGCGGTGGTGCTCATAAAATTGCCGATAAATCTCAACGTGTTTCCCGTTTTATGGGCTTTGGCGGTAAAGGTAATAAGTGGATGCTTTTCCTTTTGTGCTTTGTTCCCGTTCTTCCTTTAGGTACGGTAAGTCGTGCTTACGGAGCTACAAAGATGAGCCATAGTACTTTTATAACCCTGGCTCTTGTCGGATTTGCTCCCAGGCTGATTCTGTGGAGCTACATCGGTGTTAATATTTTTAATCCTTTTACACCCGAATTTGTTACACCATTTATTGTTTTGCTCGTAATCAGCGGTATTTCCCTGATGATTTTAAATTCATTCTTACAAGATAGTAATTGAAAGGATAAATTAAGTATGAAAAAAACTGAAATTAATTCAAAAGAATTTCTTGCAAGACTTACCGAGATTTACGGTGACGATGCTGAAAATCAGGTTGCAAGATTTTTAAAAATTGCAGAGGCTTATGAGAAGGATTTTAATCCCGATTGTGATTTACGCTTCTTCTCATCACCCGGCAGAACAGAGGTAGGCGGTAACCATACAGACCATAATAACGGTAAGGTTATTGCTGCTGCAGTAAATCTTGATGCAATAGCTGCGGTTGAACCTACCGATGACGGGATTATCAGGGTTAATTCTTTAGGCTATGAGCCTCTTACCATTAATACTGCAGAGCTTCAGGTTGTAGATGCCGAGGCAGGTACTTCTGCGGCACTTATCCGAGGTGTTTGCGCCCGCTTTAATGAGCTTGGCTACAAGTATGGCGGCTTCAATGCAAGCGTTGCTTCACTTGTGCTTTCGGGTTCTGGTCTTTCATCATCAGCAGCCTACGAGGTGCTTATAGGCACAATACTTAATTATCTTTATAACGACGGCAAAATCAGTGCAGTTGAAATTGCACAGATTTCTCAGTATGCCGAAAATGTATATTTCAAAAAACCGTGTGGTCTTATGGATCAGACTGCTTGTTCAGTCGGCGGCTTTGTTAAAATTGATTTTAAGGATACAAAGAATCCTGTTATCGAAAAGGTTGATTTTGATATAGCGGGTCATGGATATAATCTTTGCATTGTTGATACAGGCGGAGACCATGCTGATCTTACAGATGATTATGCTGCAATCAGATTGGAAATGAACTCTGTTGCAGAATACTTCGGTAAGGATGTATTACGTAATGTTTGCGAATGTGATGTTATGGCGAATATCGGTGATATCCGTAAAAAGACCGGTGACCGTGCCGTTGAAAGAGCAATTCATTTCTATAATGAAAATAAACGTGTAGAACGTCTTGCTGATGCGCTTTCAAGGGATGATTTTGAGGCGTTCAAGGATACCATCATCGATAGCGGTAAATCATCATTTATGTACAACCAAAACTGCTTTACACTTACCAATCCTGCTGATCAGCCCGTAGCACTTGCACTTTGTGTTGCAGAAGAACTTCTTCGCGGTAAGGGTGCATATCGTGTACATGGCGGCGGTTTTGCAGGTACAATTCAGGCTTTTGTTCCCGTTGATGAAACCGAGTCTTTTGTGTGTGCAATGCGTAAGCTTCTTGGTGATGATTCTTGCTACATACTTAAGGTAAGAAGTCACGGTGGCTGTGAGGTATGATTAAAAAGTTAACTGAAATTTCAAGTTTAAGCGGCGTTATATCGCCGCTTTTACCGTTGATATATGTTGATTTTCTTAATGATAGAAACGATACCGAGGGGGCATTTGTTCAGCTAATTGATGAAAAACCCGTTCTTTTGTTTTCGTTGAAGGGCGGTTGTGTCAACCTTATCGGTCTTTCATCTGAATATAATGAGGATGAGCTGTTATCTTTCCTTAAATTCTTTTGTATAAGTCAGGTTGTTTCTGATTTTAAGATCACGTCACAATTTAAGGAGTATCCGCTATATAAGGCGGATAAAGTGCAGAAGACTTGCGAGAATTGTGCTTATCTGAACGGTACTTCAACTCTCGGAATGTATAGGGGTATACATAGTCTTCTTAACGATAGTAAAGATAACTTCGATATATGGTACACTGATTTCAGCCGCAAGCTTAATAACGGCAATGGTGAAGCGGCTTTTATGTATTGCGATGATAATATAGTCAGCTGTGCTGTCAGTCCTGCAGTTTCAGGTGATACGGCAATAATCGGTGGTGTTGCTACAAGAGGTGAATATCAAAAGCAGGGCTTTGCTTCATCTTGTGTTTGCGGATTAGTCGATAGACTTTTTAGTCGTAACGTTAATAATATTTACTTGTGGTGCGAGGATAAAAACCGTAGTTTTTATGAGAATAACGGTTTTGTACCGGCAGGTAATGTTTATATTTGTGAGGAATTATAATATGTCTTTTTTTAGTTTTAGTGATAGCTTGAATGAGCTTAGTCAAAAGGCTCTTGATAAATGCCGTGAGCAGTTTTTTGAAATTGATAAGCTTACGGAATTTAATCAGCAAAAGGTTCTTAAAGCCTTTATAAATAACGGTGTAAGTGAATCTCATTTTACTTCTTCAACAGGCTACGGCTACGGTGACAGGGGAAGAGAGGTTCTTGATGAGCTTACCGCGGAAATTTTCGGTACAGAGGATGCACTTATACGCCATAGCTTTGCAAGCGGAACACATACTCTGGGGGTTATGCTTTTCGGCGTTTTAAGACCTGATGACAACGTGCTTTGTGTTACGGGCACTCCGTATGACACTATTCATTCTGTTATCGGTTTAACCGGTGAGGGTATGGGATCATTGAAGGATTTCGGAGTAACCTTCGATATAGTCGATTTGCTTCCTGATGGTACAGTAGATTATGACGGTATCGTCAACGCCCTTGAAAAGAAAAATTATAAAGCGGTTTATGTTCAACGCTCAAGGGGATATAGTTTGCGTCCCACACTTACACATAGTGATATTAAAAAGATTGTTACTACTGTTAAAGCAAAAAGCAATGCTTTTGTTATGCTTGATAATTGCTACGGTGAGTTTACCGAGTATAATATGCCTTCGGAGGCAGGTGTTGACCTTTTTGCAGGGTCGCTTATCAAAAATCCTGGTGGCGGTATTGCAAAATGCGGTGGCTACATCGCAGGCAGAAAAGATCTTGTTGAACTTTGCTCATACCGTATGACAACTCCCGGTGTTGGCAGAGAGGTTGGTGCAACATTGGGTAACAACCGTGATATTTTTATGGGGCTTTTCAATGCACCGCACGTAACGGGTGAAGCCCTGAAGGTTGCCGTTTTTACTGCAGCACTTTTTGAAGAAATGGGCTATGGTGTTTCACCACGATATTACGAAAAAAGGGCAGATATTATCCAGAGTATTATGCTTGAAACGCCTGATAAGCTTGTTGCATTCTGTCAGGGGCTTCAGAGTGGCTCTGTTATTGATAGCTACGTTGTACCCGAGCCTTGGGATATGCCTGGTTATGATAGTCAGGTTATTATGGCGGCAGGTGCTTTTACAAACGGTTCGTCAATCGAGCTTTCTGCCGATGCACCCTTAAGGGAGCCTTATGCAGTATGGCTTCAGGGCGGTCTTAATTTCCACAGTGGCAAAATCGGTGTTATGCTTGGTGCACAACGGGTTTTGAATATTAGTGAGGGTTAATTATTAATTGCTCGGCAATTTCTTTAAATACGGGTCCGCAGTCGCTTCCGCCTGCGGATCCGTTTTCCTTTAATACACATATTACGTATTCGGGATTTTCTGCAGGTAGTAAACCGCAGAACCAACAGTATAATATTTCTTTTCCGTTGGTGTCCATTTGTCCGCTTTGTGCGGTGCCTGTTTTAGCACAACATTTGTAAAGGGAAGAAAATGCCGCCTTTCCTGTTCCGTCGATAGTTGTTTTTGTTAAAGCATCCTTGATTGTTTTGCAGGTTTCCGGGGATAACACTCGTTTTTCTTTGGTTTCGGTTTCATCTAAAAAAGCACCGTTTTTATCTGCGTAGCCTAATATCAGCTGAGGCTTTTTCTGTATTCCGTTTCTGCCGATTACTGCAAAAAGTGATGCTATCTGCAAGGGGGTTGCAGTAAGCTTCCCCTGACCGAACGCAAAGTTACCTATAGCGGCATCACTGTTCAAATCCTCTTCAGTCGGTAAAAGACCGCTGTCGCTTACATAGCCGTTACCGAAGTCGGTTGCTTTCCCGAAACCTAAGGCTTCTGCGGTGTTCAGTAACCTTTTGCTTCCTGTTTTTACACCTGCATCAATAAAATACGGGTTGCAGGATTTTGATAAGGCGTCATCTAAATCAATGGTGCCGTGTCCCTCTGCTTTGTTACAATTGAACGTTGTTGAGCTTTGAACTGTTTTACCATTACAGAAATAGTTATCTGTTTTATTACCTCCTTCAAGCATTGCGGCGGCAGTTACTACCTTGAATACAGAGCCTACGGGAAATGATGAAAAGCATCTGTTAATAAATGGTGAATCATATGATTTAATGTATTCGGCAAGGTCATCTCTGTCATATTGCGGTTTGGAAACACAAGCTAAAATTTCCGAGGTTTTAACGTCTAATATAATTACAGCACCTTTATCTATGCTGCTGTTTTTCAAGGCAACTTCACATATTTTTTGCGTTGTATCGTCAATGGTCAATACGATTCCGTCTTTGTCTGTGTAGCCGTTATCGTTTATTTTTATGTTCTCTGCGGTCAGGACTCTGCCTAATGCATCGCAGGTGTAGGTTACGGAAAGCTCTCCGCCTGTGTTTTTCAGATAATCATTAAAATGCTTCTCTATTCCGCATACACCCTCATTGTACTGATCGGTATAACCTATAATGTGCAAAAGTGAATTGTCACCGTATCGTGTTGTTTTTTTGAATAGCTTTATATCATCTGTTGCTTTTGTTATTTTGGCATCCTCTTTTGTTGTTATGGTAAGGAATCCGTTTGATAATGACTTTATAATATCCTCTGAAGCATCTGCGGATATTACTTCCTTTACCGCATTTACGGACGGCTTTATAATAACAATTTCCTCGTAAGAGTTATTTACAAGGGGAGTCATATTTCTGTCGTAAATCATTCCTCGCGAGGTATCGATTGTTTTTGTCCTTGTTGCATTTATTTCCATAACCTTAACGGGTGTTGTTGCAATGGAAAATAATCTCAGACATAAGCATGTAACCAATAAACTGATTACAAGTAAAAATGATATTGCTCTTTTTTTCAAATGAACACTCCCGATGTAAAATTAATCATCAAAATATATTCATATTGTTTGACATTTTATTTATTAATATTATATAATTGAATAAAAATTAAAATCAGATAAAAGGTGACGTAATGGCTCCGATGTTTTCACGCTCTGCCCGTGTAATGGGTGAGGATGCTGTAAAAAAACTTAATAATTCAGCGGTTATAGTTTTCGGCTTGGGCGGTGTAGGTGGTGCTGCAGCCGAAAGCCTTGTGCGTAGCGGTGTGGGTACAATCGGTATTGTGGATAAGGATGTTGTTGATATCACAAATATCAATCGGCAGATTATTGCTACAACACATAACGTTGGTCATAATAAAACTGATGTTACGGAGGAAAGGCTTAAAAGCATAAATCCCGATGTAGTGATTCATAAGTACAATATGTTTTATCTACCTGAAAATGCTGACGAAATTGATTTGTCACGTTACGATTTTATTGTGGATTGTATTGATAACGTTACTGCCAAGCTTGAGCTTATATGCCGTGGAAATAAGCTGGGGATTCCCGTTGTTTCATCAATGGGTACGGGTAATAAGCTTCATCCCGAAATGCTCAGGTTAGCAGATATTTATAAAACAAGTGTTTGTCCTCTTGCACGGGTTATGCGACGTGAATTGAAGGCAAGGGGAATAAAAAAACTTACGGTTGTATATTCTGAGGAAGAGCCTGTAAAAACAGATTCATCTGTACCCGGGTCAACCTCTTTTGTTCCGCCGGTGGCGGGATACCTTATAACCTCCTTCGTGGTAAGGAAGTTAGCGGGTTTAGATTAACGGAGGTGTATTATGAATTTCATTCCTTGTGAAAAAGCAGGGCTTGTAGAAGGTTTCGGTCTTGTTAAAGCCTGCGATAAAAAAAGTGCCAAAAACGGCTCAACCTATCTTGATATTGTTCTTTGCGACGCCGATAGTGAAATTTATGCAAAGCTGTGGGATTATCGTGAGGATGTTATCCCATTACCTCAGGTGAATACAGTTATCAAATTCCGCGGCACGTTACAGCAATATAACGGCAACGATCAGCTTATTATTCAGCGTATAAGACCTGCGGTGGAAAGTGATAACATCAGTATAACTGATTTTGTGAAAAGCTCCGATTGTGATGAGCAGGAGATGTATGACGTTATAGTTGCCGTTGCATCTTCCTTTGAAGATGAGGAAATTAAAAATGTTGTTCTTCATATGCTTGAAGAAAATAAGGCGCAGATGCTTACTTTACCTGCAGCAGAAAAGCTTCATCACGCTATGAGGGGCGGACTTTTGTATCATACACTTTCGATTGTTCGCCTTGCAGAGTTTGTATGCAAAATATATTCTTGCGTAGACCGTGACCTGCTTCTTGCAGGTGCAATACTTCACGATATTGCAAAAATAAGAGAATACACTGTTGATTCTAACGGTCTTGTTGATGGTCATAGCCTTGAAGGTGCTCTTCTCGGTCATCTTGTTATGGGTGCCGAGGATGTTGGCAGAATGTGCGATAAGCTGGGTGTTGAGGAGGAAAAGAAATTCCTTTTACAGCATATGCTCATTTCGCATCACGGCAAATTAGAGTTCGGTGCGGCAGTAAGACCATCTTTTATTGAAGCTGAGCTTCTTTCTCAGCTTGATTTAATGGATGCCAATATTTACGAAATGGCAGATGCACTTAAGGATGTTGAAAAAGGTGGCTTTACGGGCAGATTGTGGATGCTTGACAACAGAAAGCTTTATAACCACGGTAGGAAAAATGTTGAGCCGCACGCCAATATAATTGAAGAATTTTAACGGAGGTTTGAATTATGCGTAATCATGAAGTTACAAAGGTACAGAAGCTTTTGAAAGAGGATGGCTCTCTTCGTGAGCCGGGTTGGTCAAGAAGCCTTGTTCAGCAGTATGACCGCCGTGATATTAAGGCTCCCAAATTCCGTATAAAAGAGTGGGATTATTATCTTGTTGTAGCTCCCTCAAGCAACATTGCGGTAGCTTTCACCATTTCCGATGACGGTTATATCGGACTTCAGTCTGCTTCCTTCCTTGATTTGGGTGATAAACCCTGGGAGCATACCGAAACTATCCTTAATTTCTTCCCTATGGGTAAATTCAATTTACCTGCAACAAGTGAAAAAGGTACTACAAAATATAAGGATAAGCGTCTTGATATGAGCTTCGTTGCAGACGGAAAAACCCGTGTGCTTAAATGTGATTATAAGAATTTTATGGGTGAAAAGACTCTTAAATGCAATATCACACTTGATCAGCCTCCAATGGATACAATGGTTATTGCAACACCTTGGAAAGAAAAAAAGACGGCCTTTTACTATAATCAGAAAATCAATTGTATGCGTGCTTCCGGTACTATTGAGCTTGACGGGAAAACGTATACACTCGATCCTGAAACCGACTACGGTACGTTGGACTGGGGCAGAGGCGTGTGGACTTATGATAATACGTGGTATTGGGGATCAGGTAATATGACGGTTGACGGAAAGCCCTTTGGCTTTAACATCGGCTACGGCTTCGGTGATACCTCTGCCGCTTCGGAAAATATACTTTTCTATGACGGCAAGGCACATAAGCTTGATGATGTTACCTTTAATATTCCCAAGTCAGGCTATACTGACCCTTGGACATTTACATCAAGTGACGGCAGATTTGAAATGGATTTTGTTCCTATTCTTGACAGAGCTGCAAAAATTGATATTAAATTTATCATAACCGACCAGCATCAGGTGTTCGGCAGAATGTCGGGTAAAGCAATACTTGATGATGGCAAGGTTATAGAAATCAAAGATTGCCTTTGCTTTGCAGAGGATGTACACAATAAATATTGAGGTCTTTTATGAATTATACAGAGGTTAAAATTTTCGTTCCTACCGAGCATACCGAAAGAACAGGTGCCATTGCAGTTATGACTGTGCCTTACGGTATTTATATCGAGGATTACAGTGATCTTGAGCAGGGTGCCTGGGAAATTGCTCACATTGATCTTATTGATGAGGATTTGCTTAACAAAAATCGTGAGGAATCCGTTATTCACGTCTATATAGAAGAGGGGAACAACCCTGCGGAGGCGGTTTCTTTCATTTCGCAACGCCTTGATGCAGAGGGCGTTCCTTATAAAATAGAAACTGACGGTTGTTGTGAGGATGATTGGCAGAATAAATGGAAAGCGTTCTTCAAACCGTTTCCTGTTGGTGAACGTCTTTACGTAAGACCCGTTTGGATCGATGATTACGATAGCGGCAACAGAGCTGTGCTTAATATTGAGCCGGGTCTTGCTTTTGGTACAGGTACTCACGAAACAACCCGTCTTTGTCTCGAAACACTTGACAAATACGTTGTTCCTGGTCAGACTGTGCTTGATATTGGATGCGGCAGCGGTATTCTTGCGATTTCATCGATGCTTTTAGGTGCAAAAAGTGCTTTCGGTGTTGATATTGACCCCCTTGCCGTAAAAACTGCTGAAGAAAACGGCAAAATGAATGACCTTGCCGCACCTGATTTGCAGTTTGTATGCGGTGACCTTGCGGATAAAGTCAAGGATAAGTATGACATAGTTGTTGCAAATATTGTGGCGGATATTATTATGTTTTTCAGCACTCAGGTTCGTGCTTTTATGAATGATGGAGCAAAATTTATTGCTTCGGGAATTATTGATACCCGTGCCGATGAGGTTGTTTTGTCATTGCAGAATGCAGGACTTGTAATAAAAGAGCGTATTGAAGAAAACGGCTGGGTTTGCCTCGTTTGTGAATAAGGAGATATTGTTATGAAAAAGGTTTTTAAAGGTGGTTTATCATTACTTCTTGCATTAACATTCGTTTTAAGCTCTGTTTATGTTGGGTTTAACGGGAATTTGTTTGCAGTTGAAACTAAAGCCATAAGCAAAACAGCTTCCGTCAGTATTTTTGAGAGAGACAGTGAATGCAAAAAGCATATTTTTGAGAAGGATGCAAAGAGTCCTCGTGCCAAAAAGCATACTCTTGGCAAATGGGTAGTTTTAGTTAAAGCAACTACCTCACAGTATGGTATAAAATATCAAAGATGTAATACTTGTGATGCAATAATTAACATTGCAACAATTCCGCAACTCAAATGTCCTGCGGTTAAGTTAACTAAAATTGCCAACATTACCGGCGGTGTAAAAATAACCTGGACAGAAACAAATGGTGCCGATAAATACCGAGTATATCGCAAAATTAAAAATGGTAAATGGAGTGCTATTGGTAACACTAAGGAAGAGAATTATATTGATAAAACTGCAAAAGGCGGCACAACCTACTATTACTGTGTAAGGGCACTTAATGAGGTTGGTGTCGGTGCAACCTGCAAAACAACGAAGTCAATAAAATATCTTGTGGCTCCTGTTTTGGATTTCTCTTATATTTCTTCAGACGAAGTTATGCTTAATTGGACAAAATCAAAAGGTGCAAAGGGATATATGCTTTATTGTAAAAAAGGTGATGGTGCTTGGAAAAGGATAGCAACTTTAAACGGGGTATCAAATTTGACTTATGTTTATAAAATGGCAGTTTATGGTCAAGAATATACTTATAAAGTTAAAGCATTTTATGGTAATAGCTTTAGCCCGTATTCTTACTCAAGAACAGTATTTCCTGTTCCTTCAACGGTCCCATATGTTCCTGAAACGCAATACACAACTGAGCTAATCATTGAAGAAGATACAAATATTATAAGTACTACTGTTCCTGTTCCTGAAATAAACTTTGATGAATATACAACTACTGAAATTAACGATGCAATAGGATAACATATAAACCAAATCCCACCCCGAAAGAGGTGGGATTTACTTTTATAAAATCCCTTACTCCATTCTGTGATTTTACTGTTTCTTTCTTCATAAACTTTCTTAAGGAGTGGTTTTATGAAAAGAATATTTGCAATTATATTATCGTTTGTACTACTGATAAGCTTTGTTATCAATGCTTCTGCTGTTGGAAAAAGGGTTGTAAGAGAGGATGAAAGTGTTTCCGTTTCCAAATTTACCGTTACGGCAGAGGAACAGAAAAAACTTGATTCCTTGCCGATTGATGTAAAGGCAAAGGCCGTTGTTCTTATGGATGTATCAACGGGTGAAATTCTTCTCGAGCATAACCCGAATTTGAGATTATATCCTGCCTCCGTTACGAAAATTATGACTATTCTTCTTGTTGCTGAAGCTATTGATTCCGGTAAAATATCCCTTACTGATAAGGTTACCTGCTCGCAGAATGCCGCTTCAAAGGGAGGCTCTCAGATATGGCTTGAGGTGGGTGAAAGTATGACTGTTGACGAGCTTTTACGTGCAACGGTTATAGGTAGTGCTAATGATGCTGCAACGCTTCTTGGTGAGTATGTTTCGGGGAGTGAAACTGCATTTGTCGATGCTATGAATAAACGTGCAAAGGAGCTTGGAATGACCAATACCCATTTTGAGAATACGACGGGTCTGGATGATGATACGGAAAGTCACCTGACAACTGCACGTGATATTGCCATTATGTCGTGTGAACTTCTTAAACACCATTTTATAAAGAATTATAGTATGTTGTGGATGGATTCCTTAAGGAACGGAAAAACCGAGCTTGTAAATACAAACAGACTTGTAAGGTTTTATAGCGGAACTACAGGGCTTAAAACCGGCACAACTGCCAAAGCGGGATGTTGCATTTCCGCATCTGCACAAAGGGATAATCTACACCTTGTTGCAGTTGTTCTGGGTAGTAATAACAGTACCGACCGCTTCGAAACCGCCAAGGCTATGCTTGATTGGGGCTTCAGTAATTTTACGTCTTATCAACCCGTTATTAGTAAAAAACAGATTAAAGATGTATCTGTACTTAAAGGCAGAGAATCCTATGTCAAGGTTAAAACACCGAAAATTTCTCCTTTGCTTATAAAAAAGGGAGAGGAGCAGAATGTTAAAGTCAAGGTTGAGCTTTGCTCCGAGGTTTCTGCACCCGTTATTGAAAATCAGACTCTTGGTACTGTGAAAATTCTTCTGAATAATAAGGTTGTAACACGTTATAAGCTTTGTGCAGACACCTCTGTAGAAAAGCTTACCTATCCCGATACACTTCGTATTATAGCCAATTACCTCAGTAACGGTGTATCCGTATATAATTAAATATGTTTTATTTGATCTTTGATTGGTGTTGTTTCCCTTGACTTTTTATTATCCCTTTGCTAAAATAAGTTGATAATGCAGTAATGCGACTTTTTATAACTTTTTAAGGATGTGATTGTTGTGTTTTTTACTTCAACACGCGATAATAATGTTAATGTTACAGCATCTAAGGCTATTGCTGATGGTATCTCTCCCGATGGCGGACTTTATATCCCTCGTGAGATTCCCTCACTTTCTGCTGATGATATCAAGGCTCTTTGCGATGTAAACTATATTGAAAGAGCTAAAAAGGTGCTTGGCCTTTATCTTACAGATTTCACAAAGGAAGAGCTTGATTATTGTGTTGAGGGCGCGTATAAAGAGGGTAAGTTTGATTCTCCTTTTGTTGCACCCGTTGTTAAGCTTCACGATAATGTAAGTATTCTTGAGCTTTTTAAAGGACCTACCTGTGCATTCAAGGATATGGCATTGCAGATTCTTCCTTATCTTCTCACAGTTTCTGCAAAAAAGAATCTTGAAAATAAAGAGATTGTTATTCTTGTTGCTACTTCAGGTGATACGGGTAAAGCTGCTCTTGAAGGCTTCAAAGATGTTGAAGGTACTAAAATTCTTGTGTTTTATCCTAATGATGGTGTTAGCCCCATGCAGAAGCTTCAGATGACTACACAAGAGGGTAATAACGTTGGTGTTTGTGCCGTTTACGGTAATTTTGATGATTGCCAGACCGGTGTTAAAAACATCTTTACTAATAAGGAAATTCTTGAAAGATTTCAGCAGAATAACCTTGTTTTCTCATCTGCTAACTCAATCAACTGAGGCAGACTTGCACCGCAGATTGTTTATTATGTTTCCGCTTATTGCGATATGATCAATAATGGCACAATTAAATATGGTGATAAGATCAATATCGTTGTTCCTACAGGTAATTTCGGCAATATTCTTGCCGCTTATTTTGCAAAAGAAATGGGTTTGCCCGTAAACAAGCTTATCTGCGCTTCTAATGCAAATAAGGTTCTTACCGATTTTATCGAAACCGGTGTGTATGACAGAAATCGTGATTTCTACACAACAGTTTCACCTTCTATGGATATTCTTATTTCATCTAACCTTGAAAGACTTCTCTATATCCTTTGCGGCAGAGATTCCGATATTATCAACGATTGGTTTACTCAGCTTAAGGAAACAGGCAAATATCAGGTTAGTGATGATGTTCTTGCTAAAATCAAAGAGGTTTTCGTTGCAGGCTGTTGTGATGATACAATGACTGCCGAAACCATCAGCAAAACCTTTAAGGGTGATAATTATCTTGCAGATACTCATACATCTGTTGCCCTTAATGTTTGTGATGCTTATATCGAAAAAACAGGGGATAAGACACCCGTTGTTGTTGCTTCAACAGCTTCTCCCTTTAAGTTCTCAAAGGCGGTTCTCAGCGCCGTTGAGGATGATGCAAAGGAATACGCTGATGAATTCAGCACAGTTTCTGCTCTTGAAGAGCTTTCTTCACTTAAAGCACCTGAGCAGCTTTCCGCACTTAAGGGTAAGCAGGTTCGTTTCACAAAGGTTACGTCAAAAGAAAATATGGCAGATGTAGTCTTTGAAATGCTTGGAATTTAAGGTGATTTAATGTCATTGTTCGTTATTGGTGACCCTCATTTATCATTTTCGGTCGATAAGCCTATGGATGTTTTCCGTGGGTGGACTGACTACACCGATCGGTTACGCGATAATTGGAATAACGTTGTCACCCCCGAGGATAGCGTTGTTGTTGCGGGGGATATTTCCTGGGCAATGAATTTTGAAGAGGCTAAAAAGGATTTTGAGTTTCTTAACAGCCTTAATGGAACGAAATATATTATCAAGGGTAACCACGATTATTGGTGGAACACTATGTCAAAAATGACAAAGTTCCTTCAGGAAAATAAATTTGATACAATCAGAATTATCCACAATAATGCATATAAGGTGGAAGGTTTCTCTATAGCGGGTACACGTGGTTGGTTTTATGATGATTCCCAAGGTGATGTACATAAGGTTATTTTGCGTGAGGCGGGGCGTCTTAAGGCATCTCTGAAAGAGGCGGAAAAGCTTGGTGGTGAAATTCTTGTTTTTTTGCACTATCCACCAATAAACGAGATTCAGCGGTGTGATGAGTTGCTTGATGTTATTAAGCAATTTCCCGTAAAAAGATGCTTTTTCGGTCATCTTCACGGGTTTGTTGCTCCGGGCTGTGCTAAGGTTACTGATGGTGATATTGAGTTTAAACTGATTTCAGCAGATTATCTGCAGTTTGTACCAAAGCTCATACCACCCGTAATTGATTGATTTTTCTAAAAAACATAGATTTTTCCGGAAAATTCCATATATTTTACTAAATATAGGAAAAATATTTAAAAAATGGTGGAAATCCCAAGATTATTGTGTTATAATCTTGCAGTTATAATTTATCAAATAAAAAGTTCGCAAAATGAAAGGATGTTATTCAAAATGTTAAAGTCTTGCGAAAAAATCGAGGCAAATGTATATGCTCTTGAAATTGCTCTTGAGGGCGATGCTTTTAAGGCGGCAGTTACAAAGGCTTATACAAAAACAAGGGGTAAATACAATGTTCCCGGTTTCCGTAAGGGCAAAGCTCCTAAGCACATTATCGAAACATACTACGGCAAAGAGGCATTTTGGTATGATGCAGTAGATGCAGAGTACGGTGCTCTTTATGAGGAAGCTATCAAAGAAGCAGGCATTTCTCCTGTTGCTGCTCCTCACGATGACGAGCTTTCTGAAATTAATGAGAATGGTTTTACAATCAAGCTTAAAGTAACAGTTAAGCCCGAGGTTGAGCTTAAGGCTTACAAGGGCATTAAGGCTGAAAAGGAAAAGGTTACCGTTAAGAAGGCTGAAATCAAAGAAGAAGTTGAAAAAGCTCTTGAAAAGGATTCAAAGCTTGTTGCGGTTGAAGGCAAAGCTGCTAAGAAGGGTGATATTGCTACAATCGACTTCGAAGGCTTCCTTGATGGTGTTGCTTTCGAAGGCGGTAAAGGTGAAAGCTATGACCTTGAGCTTGGCTCAGGTAACTTCATTCCCGGCTTTGAGGAGCAGGTTATCGGCCACAAGGTTGATGAGGAATTTGATATTGACGTTACATTCCCTGAGGAATACGGCGCAGAAGAACTTGCAGGTAAAGCTGTAGTATTCAAAATCAAAATCCACAAGATTATGAAAAAAGAGCTTCCCAAGTATGATGATGAGTTTGTTAAGGATGTCAGCGAGTTTGATACCGTAGCAGATTACGAAAAACACCTTGAGGAAGAAATTAAAGCAAGAAAAGAAGCTGCTGCTGATCGTGCTTTCGAGAACGCTGTTCTTGATACACTTGTTGACAATGTTGTTGCTGATATTCCTGCAGTTATGATCGAAAAAGAGATTGATAACCAGATCAGCGAATTTGAATATCGTCTTCAGGCACAGGGTATGCAGATGGAAATGTACCTTCAGTATCTCGGAATGGATATTGCAGCTCTTCGTGATTCTTACAAAGAGGGTGCAGAGAAGCAGGTTAAACTTCGTCTTGCACTTGAAAAAATCACAGAGCTCGAAAAAATCGAGATTTCTGATGAGGATGCTGATACTGAGCTTAAGAGCTATGCTGATGCATACGATATGCCTCTCGAAAAGGTTAAGGCTTTAGTTGCTATTGATGATGTTAAGGCTGACCTTGCTTGCAGAAAAGCAATGGATATCGTTAAGGAAACAGCAGTAGCAGGTGCGAAGAAGAAAGCTCCCGCTAAGGCAGCAGAGGGTGAAGAAAAGCCTGCAGCAAAGAAGACAGCTGCAAAGAAAACTGCAGATACAGCAGAGAAGAAAACAACTGCTAAGAAGCCTGCAGCTAAAAAAGCACCCGCAAAGAAGAAGGCAGAAGAAAAAGCTGCTGAATAATTTTAATTACCCTTATGCCGCCATAGTAATAAACTTTGGCGGTATATGTGTTATTTAAAGTGATGTTTAAATTACTTAAATCAACCAATACTTCAATTTGTTGACTATTATTTTAGCTTAGGAGGTCATTTTTATGGCACTTGTTCCTTATGTCGTTGAGCAAACAAGCCGCGGCGAACGTCAGTATGATATTTTTTCAAGACTTCTTAATGACAGAATTATTGTTCTTTCTGATGAGGTTAATGATGCAACTGCAAGTCTTGTTGTTGCACAGCTTCTCTATCTTGAGGGTCAGGACCCTGAAAAAGATATCAGTTTTTATATAAACAGCCCCGGCGGTAGCGTTACTGCAGGTCTTGCTATCTACGATACAATGCAGTATATCAAATGTGATGTTTCTACAATTTGTATGGGTATGGCGGCATCAATGGGTGCTTTTCTTTTCTCTGCAGGTACAAAGGGTAAGCGCTATATTCTTCCTAATGCAGAGGTTATGATTCATCAGCCTTTGGGTGGTGCGCAGGGTCAGGCTACGGAAATTCTTATTGCTGCTGACCACATCAAACGCACTAAAGAAAGACTTAATAAAATTCTTGCCGAAAATACAGGCAAATCTATAGAAGAAATTTTTGTTGATACAGAGCGTGACAATTGGCTTACTGCAGAAGAAGCTGTTGCCTATGGTCTTGCTGACAAAATTATAGAAAAAAGATAAATTTTAATTTTTGTAATTTATCCCGGAGGTGCCCCTTTTGGCAAGAGAAGACGATAAAGAAAAGAAAATCCGCTGTTCCTTTTGCGGAAAAACACAGGACCAGGTTGAGAAATTGATTTCAGGTCCCGGAGTTTTTATTTGCAACAATTGTGTTGACCTTTGTGTTGATATTATTGATGGTATTCCCGCAAATCAAGCAGCAATTAAAGAAAAACCCGTAAAAAAACTTCCTAAACCTATTGAGATTAAAGCGGCTCTTGATGAGTATGTTATTGGTCAGGAGCAGGCAAAACGTGTTTTGAGCGTTGCGGTTTATAATCATTACAAAAGAATATATTTAAAATCTCCCGATGATGTTGAGATTAATAAAAGCAACGTGCTTATGCTCGGTCCTACCGGTGTGGGTAAAACTCTTCTTGCATCAACTCTTGCAAAGATACTTGATGTTCCCTTTGCTATTGCCGATGCTACAACTCTTACTGAAGCGGGCTATGTTGGTGAAGATGTTGAAAACATTCTTTTAAGACTTATTCAAGCGGCCGATTTCGATATTGAACGTGCAGAACGAGGCATTATTTATATTGATGAAATTGATAAAATCGGCAGAAAGTCTGAAAACACCTCGATTACACGTGATGTAAGCGGTGAAGGTGTTCAGCAGGCGCTTCTTAAGATTATTGAAGGTACTGTTGCCAATGTTCCGCCTCAGGGTGGTCGTAAGCATCCCCAGCAGGAGTTTATACACATTGACACATCAAAGATTTTGTTTATCTGTGGTGGTGCTTTTGCAGGCATAGAAAAGCTTGTTGAAGACAGAATGGGTAAATCAAGTCTTGGTTTTGGTGGCGAGCTTCACTCCAAATCAGAGCTTAAGGCAATGGATATGTATGCTAATGTCATTCCTCAGGATCTTGTTAAATTCGGGCTTATTCCCGAGCTTGTGGGCAGAATACCTGTTATTACATCATTAGAGAATCTTGATGTTGACGGCCTTGTTAATATAATAACCGAGCCAAAGAATGCTCTTCTTAAACAGTATAAGAGCCTTCTTAAAATGGATAAGGTTGAGCTTGAATTTACTGATGATGCTGTCAGGAGGGTAGCGGAGCTTACTATTGAGCGTGAAACCGGTGCTCGTGGTCTTCGTTCTATTATGGAGGGTGTGCTTATACCTATTATGTATAGCGTACCGTCTGATAAGAGTATAAGCGTTGTCAAAATCACTGCAGATGTTGTTGACGGCAAAGCAGAGCCTGTTTTTGTTAAAACGACCGAAAAAAGCAGTAAAGCGGTTTAATAATTATTAAGGGAGTCGTTTTCGACTCCCTGTTTGAGTCTATATACAGGAGTATAATATATGTCAAATAACATTTATCAGCCTGAAACATTGCCTGTTCTTGCACTTCGCAATCTTGTTATTTTTCCCGAGCAGACAATCAGCTTTGAGGTTGGCAGACTTAAATCCATTCGTGCAATTCGGTCTGCCGTTGATACTACTAATCGTAAGATTTTTCTTGTTTCACAAAAGGATGCTTTAATAGAGGATCCTAAGTTTTCCGATTTAAGTACAATTGGTGTTGTGGCAGAAATCAAACAGCTTTCGGGCGGTCCCGATTCAAAAAGCTTTGAAATTGTTGTTGAGGGTCTATACAGAGCTTGTGTGCGTGAAGTTGGTCGCGAGCGTGTATCCTTACGTGCTGTTGTTCAGCGTGTGCCTGAAATATTACCCGATGATAAGGCACCTGATACAATTGCAACCTTAAGGGCACTTAAAAATAATTTCGATAACTATCTTTCTGTCAGTCCACGCATTGCACCTGAAATTTTTCTTGCGATTCTTGAAGAGGAAAGTATTCGTTCTGCAACTGATGATATCGCAGGACACTTCCATTTTCCCGTTGAAGATAAGCAGGCACTTTTAGATGAACTTGATGTAATAAAACGTGCTGAATTGCTTTGTAGAATACTTACCCGTGAAACTGAGATTCTCGGTCTTGAACTTGAAATTCAGGATAAAGTTCAGGAGCGTATGGATAAAAATCAGCGTGATTATTATTTGCGTGAGCAGATTAAGGTTGCATCAAACGAGCTTGGTGAGGATGATTCACCCGTAGCCGAGGCACAGAAGTATAAAGATAAAATAAATGCTTTGCCTATTAGTGATAAATCTAAAAAGAAGCTTATTGAGGAATGTGACAGACTTATAAAAACGTCACCCGGATCACCAGAAGCAAATGTTTCAAGAACTTATCTTGAAAGGGTAACTAATCTTCCTTGGGGTGTTTATACCGAGGATTCTCTTGACGTTGATAAAACACGTAAAATACTTGATAAAGAACATTATGGACTTGAAGAGGTCAAGGAGCGTATTCTTGAGCTTGTTGCGGTTAGACGCCTTGCTCCTGATGTTAACGCACAGATTCTATGTCTTGTTGGTCCTCCCGGTGTTGGTAAAACTTCTATTGCAAAATCACTTGCCGATGCAATGGGCAGAAAGTATGTCCGCATTTCACTTGGCGGCGTACACGATGAGGCTGAAATCCGAGGTCATCGTAAAACTTACATAGGTTCAATGCCCGGTAGAATTATTACCGCTATTGAACAGGCAGAAACTGCTAATCCTTTGATTTTACTTGATGAGATAGATAAGCTTGGCAGTGATTATAAGGGTGACCCGTCATCTGCACTTCTTGAAGTGCTTGACGGTGAACAGAACAGCACCTTCAATGACCATTATATTGATGTTCCTTTTGATTTAAGTAAGGTGCTCTTTATTACAACTGCCAACGATGCTTCGCAGATTCCGGGACCTTTGTATGACCGTATGGAGGTTATAGATTTATATAGCTATACTGCAGAGGATAAATTGACTATTGCCAAAAAACATCTTGTACCCAAGCAGGTCAAAAACTATGGTATGAATTCCAAAATGATTCGTTTTACCGATTCTGCACTCAGGGAAATTATAAGTAGCTATACTAAAGAAGCCGGTGTACGTACACTTGACAGAGTTATCTGTAAAATAATCCGTAAGGTTGCCGTTAAATTTGCCGAAGGCTTTGAGGGTAAGGTAACTGTTAATCCTCAGTCACTTGCCGAATATCTCGGTACACCGAAATACAAAGCAAAGAAGCTTGATTTTGAGCAGATGATAGGTGCCGCAAACGGACTTGCCTGGACTGCTGTCGGCGGTGAGATGATGCAGATTGAGGTTGCCGTGCTTGATGGTACAGGTAAGCTTGAATTGACAGGCTCTTTAGGTGATGTAATGAAGGAATCTGCAAAAGCTGCAGTTACATATATTCGTTCAAGAGCAAAGGAATTGGGTGTTGATACTGATTTTTATAAGAATAAGGATATTCACATTCACGTTCCCGAAGGGGCTGTGCCGAAGGATGGCCCATCTGCAGGTGTTACAATGACAACTGCACTTGTTTCTGCGCTTACGGGCAGAGCCGTTAATAAAACTGTTGCTATGACGGGTGAAATTACGTTAAGGGGTAGGGTGCTTCCTATAGGCGGACTTCGCGAAAAATCAACTGCCGCTTTTAAGAATGGTATGAAAACAGTTATTATCCCCGATGAAAACTGTGCCGATCTTGATAAGGTTAATGATTCAGTAAAAAACGGTGTTGAGTTTATTCCGGTTTCAACATTGGATGAGGTGCTTTCTGTTGCCCTCATTGACGAAGTTAAGCCTGATACGGCAAAAGTGAAATCAGATAAAAGAAAGGCAGTAAACAGTAAGGATTCTTCTGTTAAATCAACGGGAGTTTATTGCCGAGAGGTATAAAATATGAATTACAATAAAGTTGAGTTTGAGGCTGCTTTCGGTACTTTGAGGCAGATACCTCAATCTGATTTACCCGAAATTGTTTTTGCAGGTCGCTCAAACGTTGGTAAATCATCAATGCTTAACCGCATATTTAACCGCAAGAATCTTGCACGTGTTTCTTCGATGCCCGGTAAGACTATTACAATAAACTTCTTTAAGGTTGAGGATGTGCGTATTGTTGATTTGCCCGGTTACGGCTATGCAAAGGTCGCAAAGGGTGAAAAACGCCGTTGGGCAGAAATGATGGAGGGCTACTTCCAATCACCACGTAACATTAAATTGGTTGTTCAGCTTGTGGATATGCGTCATAAACCGTCTCAGGATGATTATGTTATGATGAATTTTCTTAAGGAATCAGGGCTTCCCTTTATTGTTGCCGCAACAAAAAGCGATAAGCTTAATAAAACACAATATAATAATCGTAAGGAAGAGCTTAAAGCAGAGTTAGCCGAATTTGGTGATGATCTGGTTATTATCCCGTTTTCATCTGAAAAAGGTGACGGATGTGATGAGCTCAAGGCATATATCGAAAAATCTTTGTTATAAAAAGAAGTGGTTGTATGAAATTATCAACAATTTTAAATAATGATAAGCTTTCTTTATCCTTTGAGGTTTTTCCGCCTAAAACGGATACCGCATTCAATAGTGTTAAAAGTGCAACTGAAGAAATTGCAAAGCTTAACCCAGCTTTTATGAGTGTTACATACGGTGCAGGGGGCGGTACAAGTCAATATACTCTTGATATTGCTAAAAACATAAAGAATCTTTATGACGTGCCTATGCTTGCTCATCTTACATGCGTTTCTTCTACTAAAGAAACAGTCAGACAACGTATTGAGGATATGCAAAAAGCAGGCATACATAATGTTATGGCGTTACGCGGTGACCTTACACCCGAAATGGAGGGCCAGGATAGGTCGAAGTGGGCATACCGCCATGCAGTTGAGCTTGTGCGTGATATAAAAGAAAGCGGAGCGGATTTTTGTATAGGCGGTGCTTGTTACCCCGAAATTCATCCGGAAAGTGTTGACCAGAAAACTGACATTGCTTTTCTTAAAGAAAAGGTGGATGCAGGTTGCGATTTTCTTACAACCCAGATGTTTTTTGATAATAATCTTTTATATAATTTTCTCTATAAAATCCGTGAGGCAGGTATTACCGTGCCGATTATTCCGGGTATTATGCCTATAACTAATGCAAATCAGGTTGAACGTGCAGTTAAGCTTTCGGGCTCTTTTGTGCCTCAAAGGTTCAAAAGTCTTGTCGATAAATTCGGACATTCACCTGATGCAATGAAGCAGGCAGGTATCGCTTACGCTACAGATCAGATTATTGATTTGTATGCAAACGGAATAACCAATGTTCACGTTTATTCAATGAATAAGCCTGATGTTGCCCAAAAAATCCGCGATAATCTTAGTGATATTATTGGATAGTATGAATACAGTTTATATTAAATCTTTTATACCGCCACCCGTAGATAAGGGTGAAGTTTTGCGGTATATGGGTGTTAAAACACCTGATGAACAACTATTATCCCTTGTTGATGAATGCATCAATGAGCTTGAGGCTGATTTATCATTTAAGGTTTGTTTTTTTGAAACAGATATTTCTGTTTGTGATAATTCAATTGATTTTTGCTTTTGTAAAACAATTTCTGAATCACTTAAACGTAATCTTTATGATTGTAAAAAGGCGGTCATTTTTGCCGCTACGGTTGGTGTAGGTGTTGATATGCTTTGCACCAAATACAGTAAAATTACTCCCTCTAAAGCCATTGTTTTTCACGCTTTGGGCACCGAGAGGGTAGAGGCGCTCTGTGATATGTTTAATGATGAAATTAAATTGAAGGCTACAGAGCAAAATTTGTTTACAAAGCCTCGATTCAGTCCCGGTTATGGTGATTTATCACTTGAAATACAAAAGGATTTGTTTAACGTTCTTTCTCCTCAGAAAATCGGTATTACGTTAAACGATAATCTTATGATGTCACCATCAAAATCCGTTACCGCTATAATCGGTATCGGTGGTGAAATTTAAAGCAGGTTAGGTGATTGCTTTGACAGTTATTGATTATTTGAAGAATAATATACTGTACCTTGATGGCGGTATGGGAACAATTTTACAGTCAAAAGGTCTGCCTGCAGGTGAGTTGCCCGAAAAGTGGAATGTTTCACACCCTCAGGTAATCATTGATGTGCATAAAAGCTATTATGATGCAGGCTCTAATGTTGTAAATACAAATACTTTTGGTGCTAACGCTCTGAAATTCAGTAGTATTGAGCTTGATGTTATAATTAAATGTGCCGTTGAAAATGCTAAAAGAGCTCGGGAATTAAGTGATACGCCTCACGAAAAATTTGTGGCTATGGATATTGGTCCTACAGGAAGAATGCTTAAGCCCTATGGTGACCTTGATTTCGAGGATGCAGTTAAGGTTTTTTCGGAATCGGTAAAATTAGGTGTAAAATACGGTGTTGATTTGTTTTTTATCGAAACAATGAACGATTCATTCGAAACAAAAGCCGCTTTACTTGCAGTTAAGGAGAATAGTGATTTACCCGTTTTTGTTTCTAATGCTTTCAGCGAAGACGGAAAGCTTATGACCGGTGCATCACCAAGGTCAATGGTTGCCTTACTTGAGGGTATGGGTGCTGATGCAATCGGTGTTAATTGTTCTTTAGGTCCTAAGGCGTTGATGCCTATAGTAGATGATTATTTAAAGTATTCATCAATTCCCGTTATTTTAAAGCCCAATGCAGGTTTACCTAAGGTGGTTGACGGTAAAACGGTTTATGATGTTTTACCGCCCGAGTTTGCAGAAGATGTAACCGAGCTTATTAATAAAGGTGTTCGTGCTGCAGGTGGCTGTTGCGGTACAACACCCGAATATATTTCTGCAGTTGTCGATGCTACAAAAAATATTTCTCCCGTAGCTATCGAAGAGAAAAATTACACCATGGTATCCTCTTACGGTGATGCGGTTGTATTCGGTGAAAAGCCGATTTTAATTGGTGAGCGTATTAATCCTACGGGTAAGAAACATTTTAAGCAGGCCTTAAAAGAGAACGATATTGATTATATTCTTAAGGAAGGCATCAATCAGCAGGAAAAGGGTGTTCATATCCTTGATGTAAATGTAGGACTTCCTGAAATTGATGAAGCTCAGATGCTTGAAACCACAGTTCGAGAGCTTCAAAGTGTAACCTCATTGCCGTTACAGATTGATACTTCTGACCCTATTGCTATGGAGAAAGCCTTACGTCGTTATAACGGCAAAGCAATGATAAATTCCGTTAATGGCAAAAAAGAGAGTATGGAGTCAGTTTTCCCTCTTGCTAAAAAATACGGAGGTTTAATCGTTGCACTTACTCTTGATGAAAATGGGATACCCGAAACTGCCGAGGGCAGATTGAATATTGCTAAAAGAATTCTCAAAGAAGCGCAGTGCTTTGGTATAAATAAAAAGGATATTATATTTGATCCTTTGGCACTTACTATTAGTGCTGACAATAATGCCGCAAAGGTTACCCTCGATTCAATCAAAATGATTAATGATGAGCTGGGTTGTCACACCTCGTTAGGTGTATCTAATGTTTCCTTCGGTCTTCCTCAAAGGGATATTGTTAACAGTAGCTTCTTTATAATGGCGCTACAAAATGGTCTTTCTGCATCAATTATGAATCCTTATTCCTATGATATGCTGAAAGCCTATTATACCTATTCTGCATTAAAAGGTCTTGATAGTAATTGTACAGAGTATATAGGCTTTACTGAAACATTACCGCAGTACAATGTAAATACAACTGTCAATGCTACTGCAGACAATCAGTTTGATAAAACTCAAAGCGATCTTCAAAGGGCAATTGTTAAAGGTCTTAAAGAACAGTCTGCATTGCTTACCGCGGAACTTCTTGAATCACAAGAGCCTCTTGATATTATAAAAAATCAAGTTGTTCCTGCACTTGATATTGTGGGTGAGGGCTTTGAGAATAAAAAGCTTTATCTTCCTCAACTTCTTATGAGTGCAGAGGCGGCAAAATCTGCCTTTGAATGCATAAAAGCCTCAATGAGTAATGGTGCAGAAAACTCTAAATACACTATTGTTATTGCTACGGTTAAAGGTGATATTCACGATATCGGTAAAAATATCGTTAAGCTTTTGCTGGAAAATTACGGCTTCAATGTTTGTGATCTGGGTAAGGATGTTCCGCCCGAGGTAATCGTTGAAAAAGCTATTGAGCTTAATGCAAAGCTTGTGGGTTTAAGTGCTCTTATGACTACAACAGTTCCTGCTATGGCAGATACAATAAAATTGCTTCGTCAAAAAGCACCTGAATGTAAGGTGGTTGTAGGCGGTGCAGTGCTTACGCAGGAATACGCCGATGATATCGGTGCTCATAAATATTGTAAGGATGCAATGGAAGCAGTACGCTATGCATTGGAAATCGAATGATTTAATAGTAAAACACCGTATTTTCTTATGAAAATGCGGTGTTTTTGTGCTTAATATTAAATTATATTTCTTCTATAAGTATTAATTCGGAAGAAAGTGAGGAATCAATATATACCTCAATTCCCCGAGATTTGAGTAGGTATCCCGTTAAAGTGAAGGTTGTGTTATCATTCTCAAGTATGATTTTGTAGTTTTTGCTTCCATCAATACCTTTAGGTTTAACAACAACCGTTTCAGGTGAGTTGCATACTGTTTCAATAACGGTTATTGCACTTCGGCTTTTGTCGGGTGCAGATATTTCTAATATTGAAGCAGTGCCTTTACTAAGGTCGGGAGTATGGTGGTAAATCTTGCTTTGTGAAAGGAATGGTCTTATAAAGCTTTTGTATATATCTGTACAATGCTTTACGAAATCCATCTGTTCAGTATTAACGCTCATTCCTGCAGGGGATATAACGTTAAGTGAGATATGACCAAGCATAGTATTACGGATATGTGCTTTGAAATCACCTATTGTGTGGCAACCCATTCCTGCAAAAAGACGATCTACTCTTTCGGGTGGTAATGCCATTGTCATTCCGTTTGTAATTGTTACAGAATGGGGCATTTTCTGGTTATCTGATACCCATGTGTGGTTGAAGTTTTCCATCATACCAAGGTCAGTTCTTCCGCCTCCGCCTGCACAGTTCTCAAAAATAACATTGGGGAATTTCTTTTTGAGATTATTGTACATTTTATATACAGCCATATTATGACGGATACAAACGCATTCGGGTCTGCCTGCTCCCATATCCCGCATACCGAAATACTCTGTGTAATCAACGTTGTGATCAACACGTAAAAGGTCAAGCTTGTAATTGGTTATTATCCTTGCTAACTCATTCTCACACCATTGGGCACATTCGGGTATTGAAAGATCCATAAACTTATTGCCTTTTTTACTTATGGGGTCAAGGGTAAGCCATTCAGGATGCTCTTTATACACAGTTGTTTCGTGACCGATTGATTCAATATCAACCCATAAACCGAATTTTAAACCGCATTGATGACAATAGTCGGATAATTCATCAATTCCGTCAGGGTATCTTTCTTTATCGGGAATATTTCTGCCGTTGTAATCAGACCATTGCATCTGTTTGTTGGGCGGACATTCCCATCCTGCATCTATTGTGAATATTTCGCCGCCCATTTCCTTGAATTGGCGTATAAATTCCTTTGAATCCTCAACGTTCATCGTGTGCTCTGCACCCATACCGCAGTTTATAAGGGCAGGTGACGGGTCACATTCAGTCATGTTGAGAACTGTTTTTCTTATATGATTGTGCATTTCATTAACGCATTTATCAATATCACCGTGAGTAAGACCCATATAAATTTTCGGTGTAATGAAAACCTCTTTGGGTCTTAAAATCAAAAGGGGATTATGACCTGTAATTTCTGCTTTAAAGGATAGGTGAGATGTACCGTCAAAGGGCTTTGAGTTATTGTCGATGGTGAATCTGTAGCCACCTGACCAACCTAATTGGCAATACCACATTTCGCCTCTATAGTTGTTTTTTATAAAAACAAGAGGATGACGGAAACGATTACGATTAAATCTTCCGTCTATGCATGTGACTTCAGAGGGAAGGGTTTTCCATTTGAATTGTCCTTCCATACCCCAGTTATCGTTCTGGAAATAACCTAAGGAATAATAATCGTCTATGTTGTATGTATCAGCAACATCAGAGCCGTCAAATTCTTCCATTGCACCACTGAAAACTGAAATTCGGCTAAGGTTAAAGCAGTCATCAACCCTGTTTTCTATTTCCAGATATCTTGTGAACATTTCGGCTCCGCAAACAAGGGTATGCACCTTTATTATAACGGGCTTTATTTTGCTTTTTAAGGTGAGTACGGATGAGGCTTGGTCGGTTGTTCTCTTTACTTCAAAGTCGCAGAATTCAAGGTCATAATCAATGCTTTGACCGTCTATTTCAAGGTTGAAGCAAAAAGGCTCTGCGAATCTTTTGCGGTTTATACCCGACGGGCAATTGCACAAAATAACGTTGGAATAGCCTGATGCATTGTATCCGAAGGTTAATAATGCACCGTCTTCAAATATCTCTTCATACACCATATTTCCGCTTCTGTAGGTGAAGAGTATTCTGTTATCCTGCTTTTTTGAAAATATATCAAAAAACTTATTGTTTGCCACAATATCACACCTTTGAAATTAATCCTCGTCAAGCTTAAGAATGGCCATAAATGCCTCCTGTGGTACTTCAACAGTACCGAAGGAACGCATTCTCTTCTTACCTTCTTTCTGTTTTTCAAGAAGCTTCTTTTTACGTGTAATGTCACCACCGTAGCATTTTGCAAGAACGTCTTTACGCATTGCTTTAACAGTTTCTCGTGCAATAACCTTACCGCCGATAGCAATCTGAATGGGTATTTCAAACATCTGTCTCGGGATATTATCCTTAAGCTTTTCGGCGATTTTACGTGCTCTGCCATATGCTTTGTCAGAGTGAACAATAAATGAAAGTGCGTCTACAATATCTCCGTTAAGCAAAACATCAAGTTTAACAAGATTAGAACGCTGGTATTCACTTATTTCATAGTCAAGAGAAGCGTAGCCTCTTGTTCTTGATTTCAAAGCATCAAAGAAGTCATATATGATTTCATTAAGGGGTAAATCATACTTTATTTCCACACGGTCACCCGAAATATAGTCCATATTTTTAAATGTGCCGCGTCTTTCCTGACAAAGGTCCATAACTGCCCCTACATATTCTGTGGGGGCGTAGATGTGTGCATCTGCAACGGGCTCCTCGCAATAGTCAATAATTGCAGGGTCGGGATAGTGTGTGGGGTTATCGATTTCAACTATTTCACCATTGGTGAGGTGTATTTTATAAATAACGCTCGGCACTGTTGTAACAAGATCAAGATCATATTCACGCTCAAGACGTTCCTGAATTATTTCAAGATGCAAAAGACCTAAAAATCCGCAGCGGAAACCAAAGCCTAAAGCACCTGATGTTTCAGGTTCATATGAAAGTGCCGCATCGTTAAGCTGTAATTTTTCGAGTGCCTCGTGAAGATTTTCGTAATCAGCACCGTCAGCAGGGTATATACCGCAGTAAACCATAGGGGTAACCTTATGGTATCCGGGAAGAGGCTCTTTTGCCGGATTTGTTGCAAGTGTAACCGTATCACCCACAACCGCATCACGTACTGTTTTAATTGAGCCGGTAATGTAACCAACCTCACCTGAGCAAAGCTTGTTTGTGGGTTGTAATCCCGTTGCCTTCATTGTACCTACTTCAACAACGTTGAATTCTGCTCCGGTTGACATCATTTTCATGGTGTCGCCAACCTTGATGGTGCCGTCAATGACTCTTACGTATACAATAACGCCTTTGTAGTTATCATAAACAGAGTCAAAAATCAATGCTCTTAAGGGAGCGTCATCATCACCCTCGGGCGGGGGAACAAGCTCAACTATCTGCTGAAGCACCTGCTCAACATTCTGGCCGGTTTTTGCAGAAACGCGGGGCGCTTCGTCACAAGGAAGACCGATAATATCTTCAACCTCGGCTGCAACTCTGTCGGGGTCGGCAGAGGGGAGGTCGATTTTATTGATTACGGGCACAAGCTCAAGGTTGTGGTCAAGGGCAAGGTATGTGTTTGCAAGGGTCTGTGCCTCAATACCTTGTGAAGCGTCAATTATAAGTATAGCGCCCTCACAAGCCGCAAGTGAGCGAGAAACCTCATAGTTAAAGTCAACGTGACCGGGTGTATCAATAAGGTTTAGCTGATATGTTTCACCGTCGTTTGCCTTGTAATTGAGCTTAACTGCGTGGGCTTTAATTGTAATACCACGCTCTCTTTCAAGATCCATATCGTCAAGAATCTGCGATTCCATATCACGCTTTGCGACAGAATCGGTTATTTCGAGCAATCTGTCTGCAAGTGTGGATTTGCCGTGGTCGATATGGGCAATTATTGAAAAATTTCTGATGTGATTTTTCTTCTGAAGGGACATTGTTTTATTCCTTTCCCGTTTGAGTTTCTTTGCTTTCTTTGAATTTTTTATATGTGCTTATATTAAAAAGCTCATTAATTCTTTTCAGATCACCTTGTAAGTAAAGGTATCCGTATAATGATTCGAATCCCGTAGCATATCGGTAGTCGGCTTCGCTTTGGTTTTTCGGTGAATGGGAGCTGTGTGCATTTCTTCCTCTTTTGAAAACGGTGATCTCATTTTCTGTAAGGTGAGGCATAAGCTCCTTGATCATCTGTGCCTGAAAAGCCGCGTTGACATAGCCTATAGATTCTTTGTGAAGCTTACCTGTTGGCTTGTTTTCGTATAAGGTAAGCATATTTCGTACAAGCAAGCTATAAACTGCATCCCCTAAAAATGCAAGGGTAAGAGGGCTGTACATTCTTGCCTGAGGCTCTGTTAAATTCGGGTATATGTTATTTGTAAGATTTTCTTCATCAGGGTACATAATCAAACTCCAAATCATAAATGCTTACTGTATCACCCTCGGTAATTCCGTGGTCTATAAGTGATTGTATAATACCGCTTGTGTGTAAAACGTTCTGGAAATATTGTAAGGATGAATAGTCGTTAAGGTCTGTTTTCATAAGAATTTTACCTAACCACTCTGCTTCAATAATGAATACGTCATCCTCAACACGGATTTTGTAATCCTGCTTTGCAGATTTGATTATATCCTTAGGTGTGATTTCCTGTTTTTCATATATCTTAACAGGCGGAAGTTTCTGCAATTCTCTTGCAACAGCATTTATAAGCTCTTGTGTGCCCTCTGCGATAGGTGCAATAATCTCGTAATATTCAAGACCTTTGTTGCATATATAATCTTTGAAAGCTTCACGCTGCTCGTCTGTTGCAAGGTCGATCTTATTACCTGCAACTATCTGCGGATAATTGCAAAGCTCTTCATTGTATTTCTTGAGTTCGTCATTGATGGCTTCGAAATCCTCTATAGGATCCCTGCCTTCGCTTCCTGCAACGTCAACAACATGTACAAGAAGTCTGCACCTTTCTATATGACGCAAAAATTCGTGGCCCAGTCCCACGCCATCACTTGCACCCTCAATAATACCGGGAATATCTGCCATAACAAAGCTGCTTTCGGGACCCATACGTACAACACCGGGTACGGGTATAAGCGTTGTAAAGTGATAATCGGCAATAATGGGCTTTGCTTCACTAACAACAGAAATAAGTGTTGATTTACCTACATTAGGGAAGCCGATGAGACCAACGTCAGCAAGAAGCTTAAGTTCGAGAGTAACCTCCCAACTTTCACCGGGTGCACCGTCTTTAGCAAAACGAGGCACCTGACGTGTTGCTGATTTGAAGTGTGAGTTACCCCAACCGCCTTTGCCACCTTTTGCAGCAATGAAACTTTCTTCTATACTCATGTCAGCCATAACGTAGCCGGTTTCAACCTCTTTGATAACTGTGCCGCGGGGTACTTTAATTACAAGGTCTTCACCTTTTTTTCCGTTACAGTGTGAACCTCTTCCGTTTTCACCGTTAGCGGCTTTGTATTTGCGTTTATACCTGAAATCGGAAAGGGTAGAGATGTTGTCATCAACCTGAAAAACAATGTTACCGCCTCTGCCACCGTCACCACCGTCAGGTCCACCTGCAGCAACATATTTTTCGCGGTGGAATGCAACGGCACCGTTGCCACCGTTACCTGCTTTTATTTGTATTTTTGCTTTATCTACAAACATATTATTTTCCTCAACCTTTGTTTTTAAGCATTATTCAATTTATTATACTATATTATTATAAAAAAATAAATACCTAAATTAAATTCTCTTTTCGTTTTCGTAATTTGATTGATTATGTGAAGATATGTTCGGTTGTTTGTTCGTTTTTGTTCGATTGAATATCTTAAAAACTTGCATAAAACGACCTGAAACGCTAAAAATACGCTTTAGAGTACAAAAAACGGGACTATACAACCCATCTACACAGAACATTTGTATTATTTTTGTTGACATTTGTAAAAAAGGTGGTATAATGAAATCACAAAAACAAATGTTCGTTGTTTGTTCGGAGGTAATATTATGACAACAGTTGAAATGATAAAATTATTTTTTGAAATCGGTATGATTCTTCTTGGTGGATATGCTCTTTACAGAGAAAAAGATTTAATACGCTTCGAACGTAAAGTTGCAAAATATGTTAAGGCCTTTATCAAAGCTTGCTATTATACAATTCTTGAAAAGAGGAATAGAAAGAATAATAACAAAACTGTTAAGGTTTCTACCTACAGAAATCCTGAATACGATGAAATGCTTGCAAATCTCAATAAGGCTTCAAAAATTGAGGATATAATGGTTGCTTGACATTAATTGGTTATAATAATATAATCACCTTAAAAAAAGGGGTGTTACCATGCAGCTAAAAAACCTTGATATTTATTCAGCAGCTCAATTGTTGCCTGAACGTAAGCCTTTTTCCCATAAAGGGTCATTTGGTAAGGTTCTTATCATTTGTGGTAGTAAAAATATGGTTGGATGCTGTGTTCTTGCAACACTCGGGGCTTTAAGGAGTGGTGCAGGTCTTGTAACCGTTGCTTTTCCTGATGTAATATACAGTTCTATAACTTCTCAGATTACCGAGGCAACTTTTTTACCCTTACCTACTGATGAAAATGGTTTTATCAGTCATCTTGCTTTGTCGCAGATTTTAGAAAAGGCGGAAACATCAGATGTTGTTGTTGTCGGTTGCGGTATAGGTGTAGGATATTCACAGAGTCTCATAATTAGAGCCTTACTTGATATCAAAGATAAACCTATAATTATTGACGCCGATGGATTGAATTGTCTTTCTATGGCACCCGAAATTCTTAAGAAAACAAAAGCCAATGTTCTTTTGACTCCACATCCCGGTGAAATGTCACGCCTTACTGGTATTGATGTTGCCGATATAGAAAAAGATCGTATTTCTGTTATAACCGACTTCTGTAAAGAATATAATGTTAATGTACTTCTGAAGGGTCATGAAACCCTTCTTTGTAACAGTAATTGTACTGAATTGTATGTCAACCAAACTGGAAATACAGGGCTTTCAAAGGGCGGTGCAGGTGATTTACTTGCAGGTATTATAGGTGGTCTCACACCTTCACTAAACGGAGATGTTTTTAAATCTGCCGTATTAGGCGCTTTTGTTCATGGGCTGTCTGCCGATTTGTTAGCTGAAGAAATGTCCGAATATTCAATTTTGCCCTCAGACTGTGCTTATAATTTAGGTAAAGTCTATTTAACCATCGAAAAGAGTGGTAATAATTAAAAAAATATCTTTAACGTTACTTTTTATAATTTTATTTGCCTTTTTTTCCGGTTGTGAAACCCGAAGTGAAGTGAATTATTCCGAAGTTGATTTAAACAAAAAAATGCCTGTACAAATTCAGTACAGGCAAAATTTATATTCGGGGTTAATTCGATTTAATAATTCAAGGATGATTCTCGAATTTAAAAACAACAATTCTGCAATTGACGGATTAAGCTTTGTTGTTTCACCTGATAAATATACTTTATCCTATGGCATAATTAAACGTAATTATACAAGAAACGATGAAAACGAAAATGTTATGCCCTGTGTTATATACGATTTTTTCTTATCCTTTGGTAATACACTAAAATTTACCGATACTAATAAATCCAAGGATACACAATACATAACTAAAGGTGTGGGGGATTGCATTGTATCATTTTCAACTGATTCTGCAGGAAAAAGCGGAAAATACAAAATAACTATTAAATGAAAAAGGAGGGGAATACCCCTCCTTAAATTATTTGCTTAAAAGTGATGCAGCCTCTTCATCAAGGAAGATTATAACATCATCGTGTTCCTGCAATACTGATGCAGGTACCATAGGTGTAACAGGACCCTCAACCATATTTTTTATAGCAGTTGCTTTCTTGGGACCTGTTGCAATAAGAATAACCTTTTTGGCAGACATAATCTGCTTAACACCCATTGTAAGAGCGTGTGTAGGCATCGGATTTTCGTCGAAATAAATTTTGTTAGCATCAATTGTGCTCTGTGTAAGTGTTACCTTAAAAGAGCCGTTTGTAAACTCGTCGGCAGGCTCGTTAAAGCCGATGTGAGCATTGTTGCCGATACCTAAAAGCTGGATATCAATACCACCTACAGAATTTATTTCGTCGTCATAGCGTTTGCACTCCGCTTCAGTATCCTCTGCATTACCATCGAGGAAATGAACATTTTCTTCAAGGATGTCAAGACCATTGAATAATTGCTCGTGCATAAAAGTGTAATAACTGTTTTTATCCTCTTTCGGTAAGTTGCAATATTCATCAAGGTTGTAGGTTTTTACATCTTTAAATGAAATGCCGCCTTTTTTGAAGGTTTCGATGATGTTGTTGTATGTAGGAATGGGGGTTGCACCCGTTGCAAGACCTAATACACAGTCAGGCTTTTCCTTAACTAAATCTGTAAAGATTTTTGCAACCTCAACACCGATTTCTTCTGCAGTTTTAAAAGTTTTAATAATCATAATAAATCACCCTCATACATCTTATGGCTTTAATTATAACATATACTTTAAATTTTTAAATACATTTTTTAAATTTTTTCCATTATTATTGAAAAATTTTTATTAGATGCTATAATGAATAAGTGGTGATATGTAATGATAAAAAACATAGTGTTTGATATGGGTGGTGTGCTTATTGATTTAAACATCGATCGCACTCTTAACAAGTATTTCCCCGAGGAGCTTCATACCACTATCCGCGAAAATATCTTTTATAGTGACAGCTGGAAAGCGATGGACAGAGGCACCCTCCGTTATGAGGATGCGATTCCTTGTATGCTTAAAGGTATTCCCGAGGAGCATCATGAGCTGCTTACCCGTATGATTTCCAATTTTTATCCCTATATGCCACCAATTAAAGAGATGGAAGGGTTTATTACTCGTTTAAAAAAGGCGGGATATAAAGTTTATCTTTTATCAAATGCCTCTGCTCGTTTTTTTGATGAGTACCTTAATGTGCCGTCACTTACAATGCTTGATGGTTTCTTTATTTCAGCCCTTTATAAAATGCTTAAACCGGAGCCGCAGATATATAAAGCCTTTTGTGAGAAATTTTCTTTAAAAGCGGAAGAATGTTTCTTTATTGATGATCTTCCTCAAAATATCCGGGGTGCGATCAATTGTGGCATGAAAGGCTTTGTTTTTGATACTAAGGATTTTGCCGGTTTGGAAAAAGCACTTAATGAACAAAATGTTATTTTTTAATTCGGAGGATATTATGAAAAAGAATTATTCTATTATTGCTTTGATAATTGCATTATGTGTTCTTGTTACTGCTTTTGCTGCATGTAATAAGGAAAAGGTTGATTCAAATGATGAAACGTCTGTTTCGGAAATTGTTTCCGAAAGCGGATATTCTGCGGTGATTAATGAATCAAATGCTGTGATTTCTAAGGATGGAAAAAAATTCCAGACTGTTGAATATCCTCAGAATATTGGTCATACTTTCGTTTTGGAGTATGCCAAGGATCATTATGAATTTATTGATATGAATTTCGATGGTGATGAAGACTTCTACATTGCAGTAAGCAATGTTGATGGTGTAATCAGTTACTATGCTTGGATATATAATGCTACCGCAAAGAAATTCGAGCACTCCGCATATCTTTCTATGCTTAAGAATATTTCTGTTGATAGCATCGAACAGCTTATCCTTTCAGAAACAGAGTTTGATGGAGGAAGACAGATATCAGTTTATACATGGGATAACGGTCAGCTTGTTTTCAATGAGAAGTATAATGAAAATGATGGTGCTATTCCCGAAAATGTAACTTCTTCTTTTAATGATAATAAAATTGGTGAGGTTTCCAATAGCGAAAAGGTGACAGAAGTATCAACAACAGTAGCGGATAAAGAAGAAACCACAACCAAAAAATCTGGTGATAATAAACCCGGAAAAGATGAAAATAAACCGGGCAAAGAGGATAAAACAACAAAACCCAATAAGCCCGATAAGAACGAAAAGCCCAACAAGGAAGATAAAACAACAAAACCAAGCACAACCAAGCCTTTGCTTACTACAACAACACCGGTAAACGATATCGTTCTTGAAAGTTCAGATCCGGAATCAGGTTGGTTCTAAGATTATAGGAGGATGTTATGTCTAACGAAATTTTAAACAATGAAATTACAGAAACTGTGGATACAGTCGAAACAGCTCAGAGTCAGGTAGTAGAGCCTGAAAAAGAGGTTATCAAAGAAAACACCGAGCCTCTTGCGGATAACGGTACAATGGGAATTAAGTTTTTTAAATCCTGTTCTACATCGCTTAAAAGATTTTCCATTCTTATTTTCATAGTAAATGTTTTTCTTTCAGTTGCAATAACGGGTGTAGTTGCAGTGCTTCTTGTTGTGTCTGTGGGTGTTGATATGTTATCGTTGCTTGCATTACCCTTGGTAACACTTTTTGTTATTCTTGTTGTGTTGGCGCGTTGTGTTTCCGCCTTTGTGTATGGCTTTGCCATTATAGTTGAAAAGGCTGAGAAGAAGTAATTCAGTGTTTGCATAACTTATATCAGTCAAACACAAATACGTAGATTGTTTGTCCGCATTCTACTACGCTTTTTGGTGTAATGGTGTGCGGACGTTTTATTTGAGATTTTTTCACAGAGGAGTTTATATATGATTTCATCTAAAATGCTTGAATTAGGCAAAAAAAGTTCAATTATACGCGAGATTTTTGAATATGGTAAAAAACGTAAAGCAGAAATCGGGGCGGAAAATGTTTATGATTTCAGCCTCGGTAATCCTAGCGTACCTGCACCCGAAAGTGTTACCGATACTATCAAAAAGCTTGTTTCAGAAACACCTGCCGAGGTTTTGCACGGCTACACTTCTGCTCCGGGTGATATGAATGTGCGTTCCGCCATTGCTGAAAATATAAGAAATAAATTCGGTGTTGAAGCAAATCCCGGTCTTATATATATGACTTGCGGTGCAGCTGCATCCCTTACAATTACGCTTAATGCAATTGCAGAGGATGGGGATGAGGTTATCGCTTTTGCTCCGTTTTTTCCCGAATATCGTGTTTTTGTTGAACAAAGCGGTGCGAAATTTGTTACCGTAAGCTGTAAAAAGGAAGATTTACAAATTGATTTTGAAGCGCTTGAAAAAGCAATAAATAAAAATACAAAAGCCATTATCATAAATTCACCCAATAACCCCTCAGGTGTTATTGTACCTGAAAAGGATATAATCAGATTAGCGGATCTTCTTAATGCGAAGCAGAAGGAATACGGAAAAGAAATATTCATTATTTCCGATGAACCTTATCGTGAACTTGTGTTTACAGGTCAAAAGGTAGCATATATTCCCTCGTATTATGATAACTCCTTTGTGTGTTATTCATACAGTAAAGCACTTTCATTACCCGGTGAAAGAATTGGTTATATTTTTGTTTCACCTACAATGAAGGATTGCAATGATGTTTATGCCGCAGTTTGTGGCGCGGGCAGAGCATTAGGATTTGTATGTGCACCAAGCCTTATGCAGTATACAATAGGTGAGTGTCTTAACGATACAGCAGATATTTCCATTTATGAAAAGAACAGAAATCTTCTTTATGATTCATTATCAGATATAGGTTATACTGTTATTAAGCCGGATGGTGCTTTCTATATGTTTGTTAAAACACTGGAGGATGATGCAAACGCTTTTTACGAAAGAGCAAAGAAATTTGATTTGCTTGTTGTACCAAGCGACAGCTTCGGTGTTGAGGGCTTTGTAAGAATTTCTTATTGTGTTGATACTGATTTGATTGAGCGTTCAATTCCTGCATTTAAAGCGCTTTTCGATGATTATAAATGATTTTTTAACCCGCATAGCTTTATGCGGGTTTTTATTATAAAAATACTTTTAAAAATTTGTATTAAATGTCAATTGAAATATTTGTAAAATAGTTCATAATTATAATGTATATTTATGAATTAAAAGGGAGTAAATATGGCGGTTTTTAAATGTAAAATGTGCGGTGCTAATCTCGAATTAAAAGGCACAGAATCAGTATGTATATGTAATTTTTGCGGAACGTATCAGACTCTTCCGAGATTCGATGATGACCGCAAAATTGCACTTTTTACACGTGCAAACAATTTACGTATTAAAAGTGAATTTGACAAGGCTGAGGGCATCTATGAAAGTATAGTTACCGAATTTCGTGATGAGGCAGAAGCTTATTGGGGACTTGTTCTTTGTAAATACGGTGTGGAATATGTTGACGACGGCAAAGGCAGAAGAGTGCCTACCTGTCACAGAACATTACCTGTATCTATTATGGAGGATGATGACTTTCAGCAGGCCTGCGAATATGCATCGTTAGAAGCAAAAAATATTTATCGCGAAGAGGCAAAGGTTGTTGATTCAATTCAAAGAAAAATTCTTAATATTGCCCTTAACGAAGACCCTTACGATATTTTTATTTGCTATAAGGAAACTGATGATATAACGGGCAATCGTACCGAGGATAGTATAATTGCACAGGATATTTATACAAGGCTTATTAAATCAGGTTATAAGGTGTTCTTTGCTCGTGACAGCCTTAAAAGCATAGCTGGTGCTGAATATGAGCCTTACATATATGCAGCACTTTCCTCTTCAAAGCTAATGTTAGCTATCGGCACAAAGCACGAATATTATGATTCCGTATGGGTTAAAAATGAGTGGTCACGTTTTATTTCCATGATGAATGACAACACAAGCAAGGTTTTAATCCCGTGCTATCGTAATATGGATGCTTACGATATGCCTAAGGAATTTAAGAATATGCAGGCTCTTGATATGGGCGATGTAACATTCTTTGGCAGTCTTACCGATAACATTAACCGCATTTTGAAAAAATCAACTCCTGATAAAACAGCGGGAATTGTGTCTGATAATAAAACCAATGATGTTTCACCTCTTCTTGAACGCGGTTTTATGTTTGTTGAGGATGAAAATTGGGATAAGGCTGATGAGTTTTTTGAAGCTGTTCTCAACAAGGATCCTCGTAATGTCAATGCGTATTTGGGTAAGCTTCTCGGTGATTTACACGTTACGGGTGTAGATAAGCTTTCTGAACTTGCGTTACCGTTTTTCGGCAATGCAAATTATGAGAAAATTATGCGTTTTGCCGATGATGAGCTTAAATCGAAGCTTGAGAATTATAACCATATAATCGAATTACGAAACGAAGAAAATCGTCAGAAGGATATTTATGAAAACGCTCTTGAAATGATGGCAAATGCCACTACGGAGGAAATGTTTGAAAATACCGGATACCTTTTCCTCGAAGTGAAAGATTATAAGGATGCTAAGGCTAAAGCCGATGAGTGCTTTGAACGTGGCGAAGTTGCCCGTGTTTATGCCGAAAATACAGCTAAAGATAAGTCTTACAATTACGCTTGTTCTGTTATTGCAGCAAGCTATAAATGGCGTGGTAAAGAAGGGGATATTAACGCTCTTCGTGATGCATCAATTACTCTTCAGCATCTCGGAGAATGGCGTGACTCTAAAAGTAAGTATTTAGAATGTGTTCAGCGTATTGAAGATCTTGAAAGACAATACGAGAGCTTCAGAGCTTTTGAAAAACAGCAAGCGGAACAAATTCGTGTAATGAATCAACAACGTGCTGATGAAAACAAAAAATTAATCAGAAAAATTCTTGCGATTGCTATCCCTGTTGTTTCGGTTTTTATTGTTTTTGCTATAATTCTTGCAACCTTTAATATTCCTGCACTTCTTTCAGGTGGGGATGGTGAAGATTCATCAAAAAATACGAGTAAAAAACCCTTTGGTGTTCTTAAGCAAGAATTTGTTTTAACTAAAGGCACTATAGACTGTGGAGATAATTGCACAGTTGCCGTTAAAGCGGATGGTACCGTAGTAGGTGTTGGTAACGGTGTTGGTGACGTTTATTTATGGAGTGATATTGAAAAGATATCTTCGGGTAGTAACCATACTGTAGGTCTTAAATCTGACGGAACCGTTGTTGCTGTAGGCAGTGATTATGATGGTGAGTGTGATGTGGAAGATTGGTCGGATATAATTGAAGTTTCCGCCGGAGATAGTTATACCGTTGGTTTGAAAAAGGATGGTACCGTTGTTGCAACCAAGTATTTAGGTGATAAGGACTATTACTATGGTGAATGTGATGTTGAAAATTGGACGGATATTATTGCCATTTCCGCCGGTCGTGAACACACTGTAGGAATAAAAAAAGATGGTACTTGTGTTGCTACCGATTGCTCAATAAATGAAGATAGTTATTGTAGCGGTCAGTGTAAAGTTGATGGTTGGAAAGATATTGTTGATATTTCAATAGGGTATAATCATACAGTTGGACTTAAGAAAGATGGAACAGTTGTGATTGCCGGCGGTTACGAGGGCGATGATAAATGTGATGTTTCTGACTGGTCTAATATTGTAGCTGTAGCCGCAGGTGATAATCATACTGTTGGTCTTAAAGGTGATGGTACAGTTGTTGCGGTTGGCGACCAACATTATGGTCAATGCGATGTTGAAGATTGGACCGATATTGTTGCTGTTTCTGCCGGTAGTAATCATACTATAGGTCTTAAAGCGGACGGAACACTTGTTGCAACTGAATACAAAGGTGATATGGAGTATTACTATGGTGAATGTGATGTTAATGCGTGGACTGATATTGTGTCAATATCTACTAATCCTGAATCATTCTCACCTTTGACCGTAGGTGTAAAAAAAGATGGTACGGTTGTTTCCTGTGGTGATCATATGGGTAATCAATCAGATATTAAATCATGGACTGATATTAAAAGCGTAGCTGTAGGTCAACATTATTCAGTGGGTCTCAAAAATGATGGAACAGTTGTTGCTACCGGTATAGTTGAAAGTGATTACTATGAGGATTATGGTCAATGTAATGTTGATGATTGGACGAATATTATTGCTGTTTCAGTTAGTGAAGATCATACTGTAGGACTAAAAAAAGATGGTACTCTTGTTGCTGTGGGTAACAATGAAAATGGTCAGTGTAACGTTGGTAGTTTAACTGATATAGTAGCAATTTCTGCAGGTAAAGGATATACTATGTGCTTACATAAGAATGGCTCTGTTGTTGGTGCAGGTATGGACTTCGGTGATACATGGATTGCAGATGATTTAAAAAATATTACTGCTATTTCATCTAACAGAGGCAATATGGCCGGTGTAACCAATGATGGTAAAGCTATTGTTGTTGGTGAGAAGAGTTATGGTCAATGTGATGTTGATGAATGGTCCGGTTTAACGGATATTTCATGCGGCAATTCATTTACTGTCGGACTTAAAAATGATGGTACTGTTGTAGCCACGGAATATAACGGTGATAAAAAGTATTACGATGGTCAGTGTGAAGTTGGCGGTTGGAGAGATGTTGTGGATATTTCTGCGGGTTATAATTACACTGTTGGTCTGAAATCGGATGGTACTGTTGTTGCAGTTGGTAGTAATTCTTATGGTGCATGTAACGTGGGTTCATTTACTGATTTGAAAGTTGAAAAATAAAAAGCATAAAGAAAGCCCCGCAACGAACGTTGCGGGGTTCTTCTTTCAGCCAAAATTAGTTTGACTTGTTAAGTTTGTTAACAAGCTGTGACTTTTTGTGAGCTGCGTTGTTCTTGTGAAGAAGACCTTTAGCAGCAGCCTGGTCAAGCTTCTTAACAGCAACTTTAACAGCTTCTGCTTTGTTAGCATCACCTGAATCAATAGCTGCATTAGCTTTCTTAATAGCTGTTTTAAGTGCAGAGTTTGTAGCCTTGTTGTTAGCAGCCTTTGTTGCATTAACAAGAACTCTCTTTTTAGCAGACTTAATATTGGGCATCCGTAGGCACCTCCTTTTTCATACTCATACAGTCATATATAATATCACGAACTGTGTCTAATTGCAAGTGATTTTTGATAAAAGTTTCAAGTTTTTTTCTTATTTTTCAAATTTATCCTTATATGCCTGAATTGCATCTTCAATTATAGAAACTGCCTCAAGAACACCCTTAACCTCGTCTATTGCAGTATCTTTGCTTTCGAGTGTTTTGTACACAGAAAAGAAGTGCTTCATTTCGTCAAAAACGTGTGGCGGAAGCTGGCTTATATCCTTGTAAGAATTATAGGTCGGGTCGTTGAAGGGGATAGATATAATTTTATCGTCAGCGGCACCATTATCAAGCATTGTAATAACACCGATGGGGTAGCATTCAACTATTGCCATAGGCTCAATTTTTTCAGAGCAAAGTACAAGCACGTCAAGTGGGTCATTATCCTTTGCATATGTTCTGGGAATAAAGCCGTAGTTAGCAGGGTAGTGTGTTGACGTATAAAGTACACGGTCAAGCATAAGAAGACCGGTTTCTTTATCTAATTCATATTTCATTTTACTACCTTTACTTATTTCTATAACGGCAGCGTATGAAGAACGAGAAATTCTCTTTGGGTTAATGTCGTGCCAAATATTCATAATATCGCCTCTGTTTGTTTTTGTATATTAATTATAAGACTATTTTTCCTGAAAATCAATGGTTTTATGTATGTGATGAAGCTAAGAATTTACTGGATTATCCATCTGTATGCCCAGAATAAGAGGAATAAAACGCCCCATATAATAATAACATTTGTGTTTGCGATTTTTTTTAATAGTCTTGCGGCCTTTTTATTATTAAAAAGCCACGCAATATTCCATGTTATTACAATGAAGCCTAGATAAAGTCCGAGCATAAAAATATAAGGATTAAATCCGAATGCGGTAATCAGCTTTAAATCAAGCATATTCATTACGCATCTTGTACCACCACAAGCGGGGCAGGGGAAGCCATTAGCTGTTAAACTGCAACCGGGTAAAGCATCCATAATATGAGGAATATAATGACGCAATAAAGCAGCTGCTGATATTCCTATGATATCAACGAGGCTGATAATTATTCTTTTCGTTTTTGCGGATATAGTCATTTTAACCTCTTAAATCAACACAAGAAGCATTATTCCCACAAAGGAAAGACCAACGGCAACAAGCTCCTTTTTGGTCGGCTTCTGTTTGCTTAATACACTGATAATTGTGGAAACTATCATTGTGCCACCGGTAACAAAGGGATACTGCACTGATGCGGGAAGCACCGCAAGAGATATAAGCAGTAAATAGTTTGCAACCTTGTTAATTACACCATAGCCTGCGGTGTAAAACAAGCATTTAACATCAAGTTTCGGTACAGATTTTCTTATGAAAATAAGAATAATTCCTGCAATTATTGATGTAATTATTGCTATCCATATACTGTAAACTGCTTCGTTGCATTTGTTGTATTGACCATCAGCATAAATCTTCGATAATACGCCTGACATACCGTTAAGAATAAACACACCAATATAATAAATTGTACCTTTTTTCTTTTCTCCTTTTTTGATTGTTAAAAGTAATGCACCTGATATAACGGCAAGGCACAGTATTTTGTTGAGAGTAAGTGGTTCGTTATAAAATAATATTCCTGTTACAAAAGGAAGCACCATACCGCCAAGCATGGCGAATAAGGAGTAAAGAGAAAGGTTAATGTGTTCGAAAGCTTTAAGTGAGCAGAAATTGTAAGCTATTATGTTTATTGAAGCCAGCGTAGCCATAATAATGGTGAACGGAGTATAGCCAAACTGGAATTTGTTTATCAGTAATAAACAGATAAGACCTGCAATACTGCTTAAAAGTGTAAATATAAAAGTTGCGCCTATTGTGCTTCCGCAAGCCTTTTGGTATTTGTTATTAAATAAAAACTGCACTCCGAATAAAATTACGGAGCAGGTTATAATTGCATAATACATTTTGTCACCCGACCTTTGAATCGATAAAACATAGTTTATCACAAATGAATTTTGATTACAACTTTAAAACTAAATTTACGCCCCCTAAAGGGAGCGTAATTGCACTTTTATATTAAACAGTAATTGCAGCGGCAAGGTATTTATCGATACTGTATCTTGCATCCTTTATGGAAACAATACAGCCGCCTTTCTTTTGAGATATTACTGTAATAGGCTCACCGCTATAGCAGCCTAAAGAAAAGAGGAAAGAGTCTAATTCGTCATCGTTTGTGACTATACTTTTTATTGTATATTCAACACCTTCTTTTGCTTCACGCAATGTCATTAGCCTCACCTCCGAAAATGCAGTTAGTCATAACTAACTTAAATCAAGGATACCACCATATCAATAATATGTCAATGAAATAAAGCAATTAAATTTTCTGCTTTAAAAAATTCAAGGATTGAAACATATTTATGCTTCAATCCTTGTGATTTTTGTGTAGTTTTACACTATCATTTTATTCAAATACAATCATAGCGTGCATATTTACATCGGTTATTGTTTTTGCATATCCGTTGTCATAGCAAAAATCAAGGGGTGTTTCAGAAAGCTCACCGTTTTCACAGCTTACCTTATATACCTTGTTTGGTGCCTGGGGCAATTTAGCATAAAGGGTGATGCCTGAAAGGGGAATGACATCCTCGATAACCTCGGTATCCTTACCTCGAATGGTTGTGTGTGCGAAAAGCAAGTGGGCAATATATCTGTTTTCTTGCTTTGTGAAGGTTACAACACCTCTGTCAGGCAGGTTAACGTCAACTGTAGGCTCTGTAAGTAAAGCTTTGATAGTGTTAATAACAAGCTCTTTAATGTGGTATGAGCCCATTTGAGCATATTCTTTGAATACCTTCCAACCGATATAGCCTACGTTTTCAGTTATTACTGCACCTGATAAGCTCTCTATATCATTGTTTGGTGTGTGCTGGTGAGAGAAAAAGTGTTCGGGTGTACGGTTAAAGTATGGGTTTTGTGCTAAAGCGAGGGTGTTTTCCTCTGTTTTAAAGTCATATCTGTCGGAATACATCACGTAAGCGGTCTCACCGTTTACAGATGGATACCCAGGTACCATATATGATGGTGTGTATGGAGATTTACCTGAAAATTCTGCGCCGAAATCAATAGCAAACTCATCTCGGTCTGTGTAAAGACCTGATTCACCTGTGCAAAGTATTTTACCACCATTATTTATGTAATCATTAATGCGGTTGCGGAGCTTTTCATCTATCCTTACAATATCAGGTAATATTATTAATTTGTACTCATCAAAGCTGCTTTCGAAATCAATTACGTCAAATAAGTATTTACCTTCAAGCAGTATTCTTGAGGCACCAACGTCAATTGTACCGCAATCATCGGCCTCATAATTAAATGCTTCTGCACTAAGTATTGCAACATCAGATATATGTTTTGCATTCTCAAGATAAGGCTCTTTTAATTCAAGTTCCTTGTATGCTTTTCCGATAAGGTTATATGTAGACATATTCATTTCGCAGGAGGGATGGAGCTGGTCACCGATTGAACATTTTGCTCCTAAAGCCATTGATAATGCTGCCTCATATCGTAAAGCATTAGGGTGCTTGTAGCCGCCGAATTCACCCCAGCTTTTATGGAATTTACCCGTCATACCCAAAAAGTCGCGGTCAAGAGTACGTGCGTACGCAGCTGATAATGGGAAATGGTCATAGCCCCAACCACCTGTAGGAAGGCTTTCAAGCTCAAGATGAGTGTTGTAATAAGCAAGGTTTCTTCTACCGCGTGTGATGTGACTGCCATTATGGAAAATAGTTGCATCATCACTATATTTTCTTACTGCCTCTGCAGTTCGTTTGCAGTAGTTTTCATATACCATTTCACCGTGCTTTTTTGCATCATCAGGATTTAACGGATTCATACCAAGTTTGCGCATTGATTCAATACAATATTGGCAATAGCATACTCTCGGGGATGTGATATCAAGGAAAATACCCGAGGGATTATAGTTTTCCATAACCTCCTCAATTTGTTTGCAAAGCTCATCAAGATATGGTGAGTTGAAGCAAAGATGCTTATAATATGCGCGTCTTAAAAAATCGGGTGCATGATCAGGTGTGTGTTTAACGATATGGTCTGTATGCTCACGTGCATATTTTTCATCATATCCTGCAGAAATATAAACGGGGGCATTTACACCGATTTCCTTACAGGCGTCAAGTTGAGCCTGTAATAAATCAAACTTTAGGTTAGGATGCATTTTGTTTACCTTTGTGGGATGATAAGACCAACCGTGATGACATTTTGAAAATACAGTTATGGAGTTAATATGACCTGCCTTTAAAGCAGCCTGAAATTGCTCTTTGTTGAATTTCTCGCCAACTTTTACATCCTCTGAGGTGTGAAAGTCAAGATGGACTTGACGATAACGTAATGATTTCATAGTAAAATCTCCTGTTAAATCTCTATTGTGTTTTTACCGCATTCAAGTGATAAAAGGTTATTGTTTGCTTTGAATTCTGCTTTAGTCCCTTCAGGAATTGTAATGGTGAATATTGTTTTGTCTTTGTGGTTTTTGTAACCTACCTCAATTCTTCCTTGAGGCGTTAAGATACTACCTTCATTGTGTTCAAATCTTTTGTATGCCTTCGGCTCTATAAGAATCTCCTTGTAGCCTGCGGAATTTTCTGTTTGTTTAATTCCTAAAAGATGCTCGAAGAAGTATGCAACAACTGCACCGAACATAGGGTGGTTATGTGATCGGCTACGAGAGGAATCCCAATATTCATGGAATGTTGTTGCACCGTTTTTACGCCAATGCTCGAAGCCTTGTTCACCGTCGTTTGTTAAAAGCTGAGATGCAAGATCGCCATCACCATTTTCAAAAAGTACCCTTGTAAGAATATCTGTTGCAAAAATCCCTGTATCATAGTGTCCCGTTTTTTTATAATAACTGACAATGTTTTTATATGTTTCTTTATTTCCAAGGCCGATATCTACCGCAAAAGCATTTGCCCCCTGAACGTTCATAACGAAATTATCATCAAATGTGTTGAAGTAGGCGGCAGTAGTTGCTTTCTTTCGTGTAGCGATTTTATCCATATATTCGGGAATATCTTCTTCCTTGTTGATTAACTCAGCTATTTTGCACATTGTGTTTAATGATTTAATCATAAAATAGTTGTTAACCATAGGTGCGGGTAACATAACTTGCTGATTATGTGATGTTATATCCTTATCCGGGTATAAAATAACAGGACCACACCAATCTCCAAGGCACCATTCACCCTTTTTATCGCTTGTAACAAGGTAAAAATCGGAGTGTTCTTCAAGGTAATCAATATATCTGCGCATATTGAAGTAATATTTTTTTAATATGTCAATATTTCCGTAGTGGCGGTATAGCTGATAGGGGACTTCAACAATTGCACAACCCCATCCACCGGGTCCACCGCCGCTTTGTATATATGGTGCAGTGTATTGTATATGACCGCTTTTAATATCCTGACAGTCACCAATATCCTGCATCCATTTTTCATAGAAATCTTTTCCGTCGAATATAGTCAATGCTGCGTGGCATGTTAACTGACCGTCTCCTGTGTATCCTCTTCTTTCAAGATGGGGACAATCTGAGGGATGACCCGTATGCATATTACAAAGCATAGTGTTTATGAATGTTTTGTATATCCAGTTAAGTGTTTCGTTACTGCTTGTAAAGGTTGATGTAACCTTTACGTCGGAATGAATGACCTTAACCGATTTAACTGTAGCATTTCCTTTTATTTTTAGGTATCTGAAGCCGTACCAGGTGAAATCGGGCTGAACAGTTCGTTTTGTTCCGTCGGCAATAATTCTGAATTTCTGATCTTGCATGTGCTCTTTTTCAAGGTTGCCATCAGGAAGTGCTTCCTCCGAAAATGATATTTCAACAATATCATTTTTGTTTCCGTTAAGTTCGATAACGGGGTAGCCCGTTGTGTTAATGCCGCAATCGTAAACTATACCCTCATCATCCCGATATGTTTCTCTTAATGATAATTCGTCACACAAGGTGTCTATGGGACAATTTGTTGAACAGTATTCTGTGTCAAGTCCCTCGGTGACAACAGCGTTATCCCATTCGGAGTCATCGTAATCAACACAGAAGCAATCGTTTATTTTGGTGTAATTATGCTCCTCGTGAGTTGTAAAGCAATAGTCAGTTATGTAGCTTTTATGTATTTTACAATTGGTATCGGAAACAAAATAGTCGTTTCCTGCATTAATGCAGAATATAGCTTTTGGTATACCGAATGTTCTGTTTTTGAAGGTGTACCAGCCCCCACCGAAGTGTATCGCAATAAGGTTATCGCCCTTTTGAACAAATGGTGTGATATCAAAAGCGGATACGTATACCCTATGATTAGAAATAACCTCATCAACAGGGTCGCATGTGTTTTCGAAATCTGATGATAACGGCAGGAAAGTGTCAGGGTTTATGAGTTTACCATTGATGTAGCATTTGAAAAAACCGAGACCTATTATGTTTAAATTTACGTCAGTTGCATCATTTAATTTAAAATAACTACGTACTACATAAAAATCGTCAAATGTGCTGTTTTCCGCACTTATCCATTGTGCATTGTTGAAGTAATCTTCTCGGTGCATATTATCACTCCTTTATTTTTGATAAATCAATTATATTGATATCTGAAATATCTTTTGATGATGAACAACAAGCAAGCTTGTAATCATCAATACTGAATTCTTTGAAATAAAACTTTTTGTTAATTTCAAGTGACTGTGTAACTGTTATTTCATCATCAATTGTTATATCGAAATCATGCAATTTTACGGTTAATCCTTTGCCGATATTTTTCAAAAAACTTTCCTTAAGTGTCCAAAATCTGAAAAATGCATCGGTTTTAAGACTTTCGGGTTGCAAAGAAATAAACTCGTATTCTTGTTTACTGAAATATTTGTCGGCAATATTTAAATCAATTGAAGCTATCTTTTCGATATCGCATCCAACAGGGGAGTCGGAAACGGCACACATTACCCATTGACCTGAATGTGAAATGTTGAAGTGTATATCAGGAGCTTCCGGAAAAAAAGGTTTTCCTTTTTCACTAAAGCGTATTTCAGGAATATTTGTTAACCCCTCTCTTTTTAGTGCATGGCTTAATAAAACCCATGCACCTACAGAAAGATGCTTTTCTTTTTCGTAATGTATTTTATCCGCTTTTTTCTTTCGATAGTCGGGGAGTGTTTTGTAAAAATAATCAAAAAGCTGTCTATCATCCATACACTTTACGTGTGCTGCATATACTTTTGTCACAATATATCCTCTTAATCTTCTACCATATTTTTTACTTTTTTCGGTATTTCTAAATCTCCAAATGCGTAAAAGATTTTTGCATTTTCTCCAAGTAATAGTTTTTTGTCTTCTTTTGATATTTCGGTTGATTTTTCAATAAAATCAAGACTCATTTTGTATGTAATAGCTGTCATAGTGCGGGGGTAATCACTTCCCCACATAAGCTTATTGTAGCCGACAAGCTCTGCGGCTTCATTTATAGCTCTTACTGCTGATGGATAAGGGTAGAATTCACTGTTGAAAAGCCAGGTTATACCACCGCTTTCGATAAACGTGTTTTTGTTTCGTGCTAATTTTATCTGTTCTTTCCAATTATCCCTTGTAACCATTCCGAAATGACCTATTGCAATTTTCAAATCAGGAAACATATTGATTATTTCCTGCATCATATCCGTTTGTTCATTTCCGTCTGCAAGGTCAATGGAAATAAATTTGCTGTTGTCATTTGCAATCTTGAAAGGCTCGATGTGATTTAAAAGATTCTTATCCTTGAGCCTTCCTGCACAAATTTTAATTCCGTCGAATTCATCAATGCACCCGAGCTTCTTTTCTTCGTATAAAGCGCAGATTTTAATTCTGTCGCTTTTACATTTTAAAAGGTAAGCATCCTGGTTTCCGTCTATGTATTCCTGTGTAATTACTGCACCGCTTACACCGGCATAATCCATGTTGGAAATCAGTCTTTCAACGGTGTTTTCACCATCGGTCATATATGGTGGCATCATTTGTTTTATTTCACCGCCAAAATCACTCTTACCGCCACCTATATCAAATACAGGTTTACCGTTAACCATTCCTGACTGCTTTTTCCATAAATGTGTATGTGCATCTATAATCATAAGGTTACTCCATCTTTAAATATAGCGATTTCTCTGTTGCCGTAAATTTCGTTTTTCGTTTTTTCACCGTTTGCTATTTTCATTATTAAATCAAACAATTCGTTTGCTTTTTCATTTATATCAAAACCATAGGCGGAGTAGTCAATCCAATGACTTTTTTTGTTCGCTATATGGTCGTTTGATGCGATTTTTATTGTTGGCACCGCCCCACCCAGAGGAGTTCCGCGACCCGTTGTAAAAAGCACCATGTGGCATCCTATAGCTGAAAGGTTTGTGATTGATACAATATCATTACCGGGGCCGTTAAGAAGATTAAGTCCCGTTTTTGTGATTTTGTCACCGTAATCAAGAACGTCAACAACAGGTGCAGTGCCGCCCTTTTGTATACAGCCCAAGGATTTTTCCTCGAGGGTGGTTATACCGCCCTCCTTGTTTCCTGGTGAGGGGTTTTCTGAAACACTTTCTCCGTGATTAAGAAAGTATTGCTTGAAATTGTTGATAAGGTTAACGCCTTTATCAAAAACCTCTTCGTTTGTACATCGGTTGAAAAGTATGGTTTCAGCACCGAACATTTCAGGTACCTCTGTCAATACTGCAGTACCACCCATAGCACAAAGTTTGTCGGTTACTCTGCCGACTACAGCATTTGCGGTGATACCTGAAAAACCATCGCTTCCTCCGCATTTAAGCCCGATTTTAAGCTTAGATGCAGGGACTTCTTTCCTTGTATCCTTTGATGTGATTCCTTTAAGTTCGTTTATGATTTTTATTCCCTCGGTGATTTCATCATCACATTCCTGAACACATAAGAATCGTATCCTTTTGTTGTCATAAGTGCCGAGAATTTTTTTCATTTCAGCAATATTGTTGTTTTCGCACCCAAGCCCTAAAACAAGCACACCGCCTGCATTGGGATGATTAATAAGACCTTTAAGAATTAATTGGGTTATTTTGTTATCGTTTCCAAGCTGACTGCATCCGTAGGGGTGTGGAAAATGTAAAGCTCCTGTTTTATCTGCTAATTGCTTTGCAATGCTGTTTACACATCCTACTGTAGGTATAATAAAAATATCGTTTCTTATTCCTATATCTCCGTTGTCACGTATATATGCTTTAATGACAATTGGCTGAATTTTCGGTAACTCAACGTAATCAGGTGTGTATTCATAATCGAGAATATCACCTAATTTTGTTTTCATATTATGTGTGTGAACGGAGTCACCCTTTTTTATATCCTTCGTTGATTTGCCGATAGGGTAGCCGTATTTAATGATATCACTACCCTCCGGGATATCACACAACGCAATTTTGTAACCTGTTTTCAGATCAACACAAACGTTATCCTTTTCATTGATTATGAAAGTATCCATTCCATTGTTTCCTTTGCACCGAGATTCTCGATTTTTGAATAATAGTCGGTTATTATTTCAGTCATATCACTTAAGTCATTTTGCCACAATTCGTTATTTCCGAGTATATCCTTGATATCGTTGTTTTTTATAAAATCAATAACCTCTTTGTTATCATCAGGCTTTTCTTTTTTGTAAAAATAAATAAGATATGCAAGTGAAAGTAAAAGATACTTCGGATGTTTACCGAATTTATCTTTGTATTCAAGGATTGTTGGTAAAACTCTTACTGAAAATTTACTTATTGAATTAAGTGCTATTGAACGCCACTTGTGCTGTATGAATGGGTTTCTGAATCTGTCATAAACACTATTGGAAAACGCAATGCTTTCTTTTGTTTCACCAATTGTAGGTAGAATTTCCTCTGTCATTAATTTAGTTAAAAATGTGGAGGTTAATTCATTATTCATTGTTTTACCTACGGTTTCGATTCCCTGAAGAAGCGAGGCCGCAACAAGTGAAGTGTGAGCACCATTAAGTATTCTTACTTTTGTTTTTTTATAGGGCTTAACATCATCTGTCCATATAACATTGAAGCCCGCTTTTTTTAACGGAAGCTCTTCTTCAAAATTATCCTCAATTACCCAAAGGTGGAATATTTCTGCGGTATCAAGAAATTTATCTTCGTGATGTAAATTCTTTGTTTCATCGTCGGGGTAGCCCGTAACAATTCTGTCAACAAGTGTATTGACAAAATGATTTTCATTTTCTATCCACGCATTGAATTCATTACCTAAATTCCAGAGCTGAGAGTACTTAAGCACACATTTTTTCAGCTCATCACCGTTATTATCGATGAGTTCACAAGGAAGTATAACAAAACCCTTAAGTCCTGATTTGAAACGTTTGTGTAAAAGCTGAGTCACTTTTCCCGGGAAAGATAACGCGGGCTTGTCCGTTAGTTTGCAACTGTCATCGAATTGGATTCCTGCTTCTGTTGTATTGGAAACAATGAATCTTAAATCAGGGTTCTGAGCAAGTGAAATAAATGAATCATAATCCTTGTAAGGATCAATACACCTTGAAATTGATTCTATATATGTATGTTCATTTATAATTTTACCATCATCAATTCCTCTTGAATATAAGTTGTATTTGCAATTTTGCTCATTCAATAGGGCACATTTTCCTCCTGCACGCGGTTGTATGACAACAGCCTTTCCGTCATATAAACCGCTTTCGTTCATTTTCTGTAAGAAATAATCGAAAAAACCGCGGAGAAAGTTGCCTTCACCGAATTGAATTATAGTTTCTTTCATTTTCAGTCACCAATCTTTATAAGTAGCTTTGCAAGTGTTCCGTCATTATTTGCAAGTGCCTTGAAGGCGTCAAGAGCATCATTCATTTCATAAATTCCGCTAACCATTTTCATAACGTCTGCCTTGCCATTTGCTACAATATTAATGTTATCCAAAAAATCGTTTTTGAGCGCATTTCGACTACCAAAAATATTAAGCGCTTTTTTCAGAATAATTGAATGAACAAAGCTTGTTTCACGTTTGCCGTTACCGATAAGGATAATGTTTGCACCAAAAGCGGCACTATCAATACAACCGAGGAATGTTTCCGGTGCACCGCAAGCTTCAATACAAACGTCGAAACCATTTCCGTTTGTGAATGTATCGGTAAATTCATCAAGAGATTGCTTCTTTGTGTTTATAACCGCATCTGCACCGTATTGAGCGGCTAATTGAAGTCGGTTATCGAGTATGTCTGCAACAGCAACTCTATTGCATTTTTGTTTTGCTGCTAATAGTGCAAAAAGACCTATAGGACCTGCACCGATTATGAGCACATTGTCAGTTTTTTTGATCGGTGCACGTGAAATTGCGTGTTGTGAAATTGAAAAAGGTTCAATTAATGCAAGCTCTTGTGCTGAAAGAGCCTTTCCGTCATATATTCTTTCAACGGGCATAGCGATATACTCGCAAAAAGCACCATCACGTTGAACACCCATTGTCTGATTATCGGTGCAGCAGTTTACCAAACCGCGCTTGCAGCTATAACAGCTACCGCAATTGAAATACGGGTTGCAGGTTACTATGTCACCGGTTTTTAACCCTTTATCATTTTTCGGTATGGTTACTATTTCTGCTGAAAATTCGTGACCTGGTATACGGGGATATGTTGTAAAGGGCTGGTTACCTGTAAATGAAGCAACATCTGCTCCGCAAATACCAACATATTTTACTTTAAGGAGTGCCTCGTCGGGTTTTACTTCAGGCATAGGTACTTCTTTTATATCTATTTCATTTGGTTTTGATATAACTATTGCTTTCATTTCATTTTTTCCTCATCAATATATTTTGTGTTCCATATTACTGCAGTTTTAAGAGGCGCACCCTTACAGAAAATTTTGTTTTCATATGCGTCAAGAGGGGAGGATATGAATTCATTTTTATCAATAAGTTCAACTACCTCATCGTAACGGCTGTCTACAAGAACCTCTATTGCTTTTTCCATATGCTCCTGACGGAAATTGATAGATGCAAATATCAGATGGTTTTCAAATCCGAAGGGCATAGTATCATAAGTAACCTGCGGACCTAATGAAAAACTGTTGTATACACCGTTGCAACCAAGTACTTTGTGTTGGAAAGCAATTCTGTGTTCAACATTGCTACCGCTGGTACCTACAAACATCGTTGCTCTGCCACCAAGCATTTCAATGATTTTCTTTGCGGTTTCTTCCTCGTTGAGTCCGTTTGTGCAAAGATAGTCTGCATTTGTAATCTCTTTTGAAAACTGCACTTTTTTACAATTTTCATCACTTCTTCCGACGAAGAGTATTTTTGAATCGGGATGTTTGCGTTTTATTTGGTCTGCAATAAAAAGTCCTGTCATTCCAAGACCAAATACTACTGTTTTTGAAAATATATTTTCTTTTGCAAGTCTACGTGCTTCCGCTTCAGAGCATTTATTCTTTGCCATTTCTACACGGAAGTTTTGTGCTTCACTTAAATCCTCCATTCTTTCAAGCTGGAATATAGCACAAGCGTAAGGATCGGCAAATGATAGTTTTTTAGCAACCGACAATGGTAATTTGTCAATATTATTATACTTTTCAGGAAGATGAAGAAGCATATCGGGATTAAAATAGTTTTTATCACAAAATAATCCGTCAGCTTTATCACAACCATATTCAAAGTATGTTTCATCTTCGGTGTAGCGTGTCGGGTCGTAACTATCACCACCACGTATAAGTACAATAGCAAAGCGGTTTTCTGATGGTACCCAAACAACACCCTCGTGCCCGTTAATAAGCCTGGATTCACCTTCAGGAAATTTATGGGAGAGTTTACTCTCTCTTCCCATTTTCATAAGCTCATAATCTGTACCGCAAAAACCCTGAAAAACGGGATATGCTTCGATTCCTTTATGCATAGGCTCACCGCGGAGTCTTTGCCTTTCGGGATTAATTAGATTTATTTCTCCATATTTTATTGGTGTTTTTTCATCATTTTGAAAATATGTTCCGTAAGTTTTCATACAGTCACCTTATCAATGAATTTATAATTATTTAAATTTTAACATTTTTATCTATTCTTGTAAACAAAAGTAGTGTAATTTTATTTATTTTATTGTATAATATGCAAATATTATATGTAAACGTATATTAAAGATGAAGAGGGGAAATTAAATGTATTTTGATGAACTTGAGATAGGTCTCGAAAAGGACTTAGCTCCTACTGTAATAAAAAAAGACAAAATGATGGCTTTTGCCTACGATTATGATAATATTCCGCTTCATACAGATGAAGTGTATGCAAAATCTACTCACTTTGGTGATTTGATTGCTCCGGGTATTATGTCGTATATGTCTGTATGGTCAAAATACCTTGAGGTTGACTTTTTCGGTGATGCTTTGGTAGCAGGTAAATCAACAAAAATAGAATGGATAAAACCTGTTTATGCTAACGATGTTTTAAGAGGTAAAGCGAAGCTTACAAAACTTACACCACGTAGTGAGAAGAATGGTCTTGCTGAGGTCACTATAGAAGCTTATAATCAGAATAATGAGCTTGTGCTTACGGGTGTAGCGGAAGCTGTTGTGAAATGTAAACCGAATAAATAAACGTTATTAATTAAAAATACGAGGACGTCCCGAAAGGATATCCTCGTATTTTTTTATTTTGTACCGAAAAGTCTGTCACCGGCATCACCAAGACCGGGAAGTATATATCCGTTTTCGTTTAGGCATCTGTCAAGTGTCGAAACATAAATATCAACATCGGGATGCTCCTCTGCAACCTTTGAAACACCCTCGGGTGCACCGATAATTGCCATAAACTTAATGTTTTTGCAACCCTTTTTCTTTAAAAGCTCAATAGCATCGCAGGCACTTCCGCCCGTAGCAAGCATAGGGTCAACCACAACAACAAGCTTTTCCTCAATACCCTCAGGTAATTTGCAATAATAGGTTTCGGGTACTAATGTTTCTTCGTTTCTGAACATTCCTATATGACCGACTCTTGCAGAGGGGAATAGCACGTGAACACCGTTAACCATACCAAGACCTGCACGAAGTATGGGTACAATAACGATGGAATTATCAGAAACAACTCTTTGCGTGCATACTTCAAGGGGTGTTTTAACCTCTATTTCTGTTGTCTGTACGCCATCCTTAAGGCTTTCGTAAGTCATTAAGGTTGTGATTTCCTCAACTAACTCACGGAATTCCTTCATGCTTGTTTTTTCATCACGTAAAATTGCAATTTTGTGACGAATCAAGGGATGGTCGAATACAACTACATTATCGTAATCTTTCATAGGCTCCTCCAAAATTATTTTTTCTCAGTCTTTTTGAATTTATTCAAAAGGATATTTGTAATAATACCAAGAATCAATGCACAAGCAATAGCAGTAATTGTAACCTTACCGATTGCAATAGCCATACCGCCGATACCGCTGATTAATATAACGGATACTGTGAAAAGGTTTGAGTTATCCTCTAAATCTACCTTTTGAATCATTTTTAAACCTGAAACTGCAATGAAGCCGTAAAGTGTAATGCAAACACCACCCATTACGCAACCGGGTATAGAATCAAGGAATGCAACGAAGGGGGAGATGAAGGATACTAAAATTGCAAGCACGGCAGTAACTGTGATTGTTGCAACAGAAGCATTACGTGTAATAGCAACACAGCCTACAGATTCACCATATGTTGTATTGGGGCAACCGCCGAAGATTGCGCCGGCAAAAGAGCCGATACCGTCACCGAGAAGTGTACGATGAAGTCCTGGATCCTTAAGAAGATCCTCATCAATTATGCTTGAGAGGTTTTTATGGTCTGCGATATGCTCTGCAAAAACAACAAAAGCAACCGGAATGTAAGCTACTGCGATAGTAACAAGGTAGTTTACGTCGAAATCTTTAAAACCTTTAAGGGCGATAGTAAATGTAAACTCGGGAACATCAATAAATGTGCTGAGATTTACACCGTCAGCAACAAGGTTTGTGAAAGGTGTGAAGTCAATTATCTTCAAAGAATCCATATCCAAATAGTAACCGATACCTGTGAATATCAATGCCACTGCATATCCACCGAGAACACCGATGATGAAGGGAATAAGCTTCGCAGCTTTATTACCGTATGTAGCACAAAGCATAACGATGAAAAGTGTAACTAATGCACAGATAAGGGAAACCCAGATGTTACCACTCATAATAAATGAGCCGTTAGCATCCTTAGGACCGTATGAGAAAACGTCATTAACTGCAGCAGATGCTAAAGATAAACCGATAAGAGCAACTGTTGGTCCGATAACTGCAGCAGGCATAAGCTTGTTGATCCAACCAACGCCTACAAATTTAACAACAATAGCAATTATTGTGTATACAAGACCTGCGAAAGCGGCACCGATAAGAAGTCCTAAATAACCAAGACTCATTGATGTAGCACCTGCAAAGGCCGCACACATTGATCCTATAAATGCGAATGATGAGCCGAGGAATACAGGGCTACGGAACCTTGTGAAAAGCTGATAAACAAGTGTACCTACACCTGCACCGAAAAGAGCAGCGGAAATGGACATACCATTGCCGACTATTGTGGGTACTGCAATTGTTGCTGCCATAATAGCAAGTAATTGCTGGAATGCGAAAACAATAATCTGATTAAATTTTGGTTTGTCGTGAATGTCATAGACTAAATTTTTAGCCATTTTCATACCCCTAACATCGTAAATTTTGACGTTATTAAACATCTTGTAAATTTTATCACCTTTTATTTATTAAGTCAATTTCTTTAGAAAATATAAATTTTAAATCAATAATTTTGTTCACTGTGTATAAATTGCATGTGAGAATTTTGTTTAAAATTAAAGCCGCTTAATGCAATGAAGCATTAAAGCGGCTTTTCTTCATGTTTGGATTGTTATGTCTGGTGTAATCGGATTGTTATTGCATATAAAGCTTACAATTTCTGTTAATTGTTCGGGAGTTTCTATACAACCATTAATTAACCAGGTTATGTAAACAAAATATGTTCCCCCGATTCTGTAATACTCGTAATAATCATTTCTCGTCTCTGTGGTATAAAACCTTTTTGCGTGGGTGAATGCTTCCAATAAAAACAATGACAAATCTGAATCAACAAGTGTTTTCGTTAATTCCTTTTGTTTGCATAAAAAACTAAAAACAATACGAATATACTCTTTGTGACTTGTTATTACAGAATTGTTGAAAAGTTCGACAAACTCTTTGCTTTTTTCGTATAAACGACTTTTGATAATCATTTCTTTTGATGAAAATTTTCTGTAGATTGCATTCCTTGAAACTCCTGCTTTTTCAGCAATCTGAGTAATCGTTATTTCCTCAAAGGGTTTCATCTTTAAAAGTTCCCATAAAGCTTCGTAAATGCACTCTTTTGTGAAATCTTTACTCTCTTTGTTTGATAATTGTGCTATTTACATTACCTCCTTCCAAGTGTTTTTATTGTAATTATACAAACCCACACATTAATATTATCATATATATCAGTCAAATTCAACAAATTTCAGTGTGTCAAATCTTTGTAATTTGTTACACCAAGGGGTAAATTTATTGACTTAATTTATACATTTTTTATATAGTTTAAGTACGGAAAAGTTACGCTATATTCCTAGTAAATAGCGAAAAGGAAAGAGATTATGAAAATATTATTATTCCAGCCTATGCTCAAGTTGTTCTATAAAAGAGTAACTTGTCCGTTAGGCTTAATGTCTATAGCATCATATCTTAATGCTAACGGACACGAGGCAATTATTTGTGAAAGATTTTTTACAGATGCTTCTGCAGAGGAAATAATCAAAAATTATAATCCGGATATTATTGGTATATCTATTGTTGCAAATCAATATTTGCCGGACTCTATTGAGATTTCACGTGCAGCAAAAAAAATCGGCATTCCTGTTGTCTGGGGTGGTCCTATGGCGTCAGAGATTCCTGAAGAATCACTTAGAAGTGGTGTTGTAGATTACATAAGCTTTAACGAGGGTGAAGAAACATGGCTTGAAATGGCAGAAGCACTCAGAAAAGGGGAAAGCTTTAATGAGATTAAGGGACTTGGATATATTAAAGACGGCGTTTATGTTAAAACAGAAAGCCGACCTTTTATTGATTTGAAAAAGCTACCTCCAATTGATTGGGAGCTTATTGATCCGCCCAAATATTTCCAACAGTATTATCAAAGTCAGAAGATGCTTTATATGTATCGATCAAAAGGATGTATCGGCAGATGTACTTTTTGTTATAATCCCAAATATCATTGCTCACACTTTCGTTCCCGCAATGAAGATTATCTGTTTGATGAAATAGAGTATCTTATCAATAAATATGGTATGGATGGCGTTAATTTTTCTGATGATTTGTTATTCTGTAATGAGCAGGACGCTATCAATTTTTCCAATGAGGTATTAAGAAGAAATCTTAGATTCTATTGGGGCGGAGGATTAAGGGTAGGCATCATTAAAAATGAAGAAACCTTTGCGCTTATGCATAAAGCGGGGTGCAGATGGTTTTTGATTGGTGTTGAAACAGCTTCACCGAAGGTGCAAAAGGAAATAAAAAAATATTTCCCTGCAAAGCAGATAAAGGAAACCTTTGATATGTGTCATAATAACGGCATAACTGTTATTGCCTCTTTTATGGTAGGTTTACCCGGTGAAACTGTAGAGGATCTTTGTTATACAATTGAGTTTGCCAAAAGCTTGAAATCAACAGTTTTAGGCTTTCAGCACTTTACACCGATTCCCGGTACAGAGATTTTTGACGAATTAGTTAAAGCAGGGAAGTATACTCCTCCGAAAACCTTAGAAGAGCATGCAGATACCTTTTTTGGCGAAAAGCTTTCATCTAACGTATCAGAGGTTACTGATAAGGAATTAAAGGTTATAAAGAATTATTTCCAGATGAGGGCATTGCTTTTTAAAAGTGAATTCAAGGATGATACTGATAAGCATTTGTTTGTGAAAATAATTAATAATGCAATAGTTTCACTTTCTGGTCACGGAATAATTCATTTTATAAAATCATTTTTCTTCGGTCTTAATGATTTCTTAAGTGCGGTGGGTGTTGTTTTCCATCCCAGAATCAGGAAAAAATATAATTTGTATTTCTTTAAATGAGCAGGGAATAATCCTTGCTCATTTATTTATAGATACTGTCTTTTGGTTTTAAATATAAAATTTGTGGTTGTTAAAATTTTTGAAAAAATATGTATAAAAAACTCTTGACAACGTATAATTATAGTGTTATAATTCATTAGCACTCGAGAGAGTGTTTAGATATCGCGGAGTAGAGCAGCTTGGTAGCTCGTCGGGCTCATAACCCGGAGGTCAGGAGGTTCAAATCCCCTCTCCGCAACCAGTAATAAAGGGTACTCAAAAGAGTGCCCTTTATTTTTTTGTTGATTAAAAGAAATGCAGGGGATTTGAACCTCCCTCGCCGAAGGCGAACATAATCGGGTGTTCGTGAGTGAAACGAACGAATGATGGGCAGAGCCCATCAAATCCCCTCTCCGCAACCAACATTGCGAACCGATTTAGATATCGGCGCAGAAAAGTCCGAAACCACAACGGGTTCGGGCTTTTTCTTTTCGGTTTTTTTTTGTTAAATTTCATAGATACCCTCCCCCCCAAAACCCGTTTTAGTTATAGGATATCTATGAAAATTAACTGTGAAAATTTGTATAGAAAAAGTCCGAAACCGTTGTGGTTTCGCACTTTTCTGTGCCGATATCTAAATCGGTTCGCATTGTTGGTTGCG
>JAZRLZ010000005.1:0-1113 GCA_045647125.1 Acutalibacteraceae bacterium
AACGAACTTGATAAAAGCTTTGTCCTTCATCTCGGCATTTAACTTTTCAAGAACTGGAGCCATTTGCTTACAGGGAATACAAGAGGTCGCACCGTAATCTACGATAATAGGAAGATCATATTTGAAAAGAGAGGCAAAGTCTATTTCTTCCGTGGCGTTCAAATCAAATATTCCTTCAGGAAGATCGGGCTGTTGTGCTTCCTTTTCGGGAACGTTTTTAACGATAAATATAACCGCTATTACTACAATGATAAGCATCGGAACGAGTATCTTTAGCCAAAGCATATCATCATTTTTTACCGGCTCTTTTTTTGTTTGTGTTGCCATTTTCTTTTACCTCCGTTAGACAATTAAGGGTTGTATTATATTAAATAAGTATCCTACAAGGATAATACCTACGGTACATATTGCGATAAAAATGCCGAGTAATTTGGGTTTTACTGCTTTCCGCAACATTATAATTGACGGTAAGGACAGCGTTGTAACGCCCATCATAAAGGACAGTACCACACCGAGCAACGCTCCTTTTGCAAGCAACGCTTCTGCAATCGGTATCGTTCCGAAGATATCGGCATACATAGGAATGCCTGCAATCGTGGCAAGAATAACGCCAAACGGGTTATTGCCGCCAAGTGCTTTTACAATCCATTCTTCCGGTATCCAATTATGAATGAGTGCACCGATGCCTACACCAACGAGAACGTAAGGCAATACCTTTTTGGCTGTGGATAGCACCTGCTCCCAAGCGTATTGGATACGGTCTTTGAAGGTCAGCTTTTCCCCCTCAACTTCAAGGCTCTTTGCGTTTCTTATAAAATCCTCGACTTGATTTTCAAGGTGGAGTTTTTCAATCAGCGTACCACCGAGGACGGCAATCACCAGACCAAACAAGACGTAAGCAACAGCGACCTTCCATCCGAAAATACTCATCAAAAGCACAAGGCTTCCGAGATCGACCATCGGAGAGGAAATAAGGAAGGAGAACGTAACGCCAAGCGGAAGCCCCGCACTCGTGAATCCGATGAATAGCGGAATAGACGAGCAAGAACAGAACGGTGTGACCGTGCCGAGCAAAGCACCGATGATGTTCGCACCGATACCGTGAAATCTGCC
>JAZRLZ010000006.1:0-5920 GCA_045647125.1 Acutalibacteraceae bacterium
ACAAGGGATAATAAAGGATCGGGCAGAGCCTACCTAACGGTGCTCTGCCCGACGTTTTTTATTCGCACTTTTTGATCATCTGTAAAGATCGTGCCATTGATTGTTGCTCGTCTCCGAGAACGGCGAAAACAGCACCAAACACTACATATTAAAGATTAAAAGCCATATGTGTTTTTACACAAAACAGCAATAATGTTTTTGTGCATCCGTACAAAATTGCAAAAAACAGCATTTTGCGCTTGAAAACTATTTCATTTGGTCGCAATTTGTTGTATAATTATAGTAGATATACCATTTATGAGTTTAAATATTCTACACGATGGGGGTACATGCCAATGATAAATGTATAAAGGCACGGTTAAATTCTGTCACTAAAGACTATAGACGTTATTACAAAATTTAATATCAAGGAGAAAAACTATGAAAAAAACAGCAAAAAGCATTGTTAGTTTCATTCGCAGCAGTAAAATGCACGTCAAGGCAATATCCTGTTTTCTTATTCTCCTTCTGTGCTTTTATGCAATCCCCACCGTAATATACGGTGAGGTGGCGGATGCAATAGCATCCCTTTCGGGTGAGGACGGTGCAACCGCGGCAGAGCCTGCCGAGGGCGAGGCTCCGGACATATATTCATACAAGGGCGTGGCATACGAGGCAACCGAGCTGCGCGAGGAAAGTGCCAAGCACTTCCGCCTTGAAGACGGCAGCTACGTTGCCGCGCAATACGCCTATCCCGTACATACCGTCGGAGAGGACGGCAAGCTCGTAGATATAGATAACAGCCTTTCGGAAATATCCGGCGGCTTTTATGCAAATCCGAGTGCAAGAATAAAATTTTCAAAGAAAACTCCCGGCAACGGTGAGCTTTTCACTATCCATGACGGCAACACAAAGCTTACCTTTGAGCTTATTGGCGCTGCTAAAAAGACCGTGGGAGAGGTCATAAACGGCACGGATGCCGAATGCGAAACAGAGCTGCAAAAGATGATGAATCTTGAAAATCTCTCGTCTCGAATCATCTATAGAGACATTCTTCCCTCGGTAGATATCGAGTACGTTGCCGAGTCGCTTAATATTAAGGAAAACATTATAGTAAAGGAAAAAACGGATAGCTACAGCTATGCCTTTGAGATAAAGCTTAACGGTCTTACCGCAACCCTTTCGAATAACGGTGACGTTATTATAACCAACACGGCAAGCGGCAAGGTGCAGTATACTATCCCCGCACCCGTTGTGTTTGATGCAAACAGCATCTATGCCCCCGCATCCGCCGCAGGCTATACCCTCAAAGACGGCGGCAACGGCAAATATACCCTCACCGTAAGCGTGTCCGCCGAGTGGATGAATGACGAGGCGAGAGCTTACCCCGTAACGGTAGATCCGACGGTCACCAATACAAGTGTAGCAAACAACACAATAGTAGATACGTACGTTGATGGCTTAAACAAAACCACATCATACGGAACATCATTGTATTTTTCCGTAAACATATCAAGAACGGCATATTGGAAAATAACGACCTTGCCAAACGTGCCCTCAAGCGCTCGTGTCAGTAACGTTTCATTAAACTTCTACTCTTATGGAAACACAAGTAAGCCTCTTGTAGGAATGTATAGAGTATTGGAAGATTGGGATGATACTATTACATATCAAGCAAAATTAGATAATCCATCAATCGGAAGAATTGATACTTCTGTTTTAGATTACAAGCGCGCTCCGAGTGGCAAATACGTTGCATTCAACGTTACGCCTTTATGGTATGATTGGAATTACAACGATAATTTCGGTGTTGCTTTTAAAACGTTGGAGAGTGTAAACAGAACGATCAATTTCAGATCAGCTAACAGCTCAACTAACAAGCCGTATTTGAGTGTAAGCTATTCGTTTAATAAAGGATTAGAGGATTATTGGTCCACGTTACCACATAGTGTAGGAGTGGCAGGAAACGGGTACGTTAAGCCGTCAACCGGAGCAGTGATTTTAGGTATTCCTACTCTTACTACAACGGATAGCATTATGCCGTATACCCCCACTCTTGTGTATAGCTCGGATTTAAGAGGCAGAGCATATATGTATTCAAATGCCGAAACGGGATACAGAACATCATATATGCCGCACGGATTCAAGCTGAATATCTGCGAAACGGTTGTTGAGAAAAACTATACTAACTATCAAGGAACTTCTGTAAAATACTATATCTATGCCGATTCTGACGGAACAGAACATGCTTTTGTGCAATCGGCGGATGATCAAACCATTTTTGTTGACGAGGATGGCTTACAGAAAAAACTGTATATCGAGGATAGCGGAGCTCTTGTGATTACAGATGATAGTAAAATAATCAAAAGATTTTCTCAAGTGCCGGTATCTTCAACAACTGCGATACCGTTGTCGTGGTATCTTAGCGAGATAGAAAGCGAGTACGGAGCTAAGGTGGTCTTTACGTTTGATAACGAGCTTAAGCCTACTAAGATATCCTTACGTTTGAATAGCAGTGCAAATCTTATAGATATGCTTGAACTATACTACTATTCAAGCGGTAAACTCAAAATGGTGTACAATCCTACAAGTAAGGATGCAGTTATTTTAAGATATTCACAATACGTTTCGAGTACATTGTCGACTACCAGTACATATTATCTGCGAAGAGTGGATCACGCGCGCGGAAGTGCTGCGGTAACTATGGATAATTGGAATGCTTTTATAGAATCCGGAGGATCTCAAGCAACAAATATTACAGTGAAAGCAGCTGCAAGCTATGAATACACCTCAGACGGTTCAATAAGAGAAGTTAAAGATAATCTGTTGAATCAAAAGCTAACATATGAATGGTCAGGAAATGCTATATCATGCATTCGCGAGTATGGCGGGACAACGCTGGGACAGGTATTACAATTTGTCAAAGCTACTTACTATACAGACGTAAGGAGCACCGGTAATGATGAAACAATTAATACAAGCGACGATATTATAAACCGATACACGTTTGATCAATACGGAAGAACCCAAAGCATAACCTCTATGTCTGCGGATAAGAAGACGGTTTACGGTGCTACCGTAGGAGAATATTCCGATCAAAATAATGCAAAAAACAGTTTAACGGCACAAACCGTCTTTGGCGGAACGACTGTAAATTATTTAGTAAACGGAGATTTTGAGAACAGTATTGAGCAGTGGATCGTTAGCGGTGATTACGTTGATCAAAAAAGCGGTGCTACATTTAACGGCATTTCATCGGATTGTGTTACGTTTTATCCCGTTGAAGGACATTCATCGTCAATATATCAGTACGTATCTCTCGCCGCAGGAACTTATACGCTATCAATGCAATATGCAACCTACAGGTCTGCTTTGGTAAGCGGTGTTGCGATAGTAAGATCTGCAGAGGGCGATAGCTATTATCATAGCGAGCCCATAATGATCAATGAATCATGGGACGTAAGAGCAGAATCGTATTTTACAACAACGTTTACCATTCCGAGCGGTACAGCTACATCCACGTACGTTGTGGAAATCAAATTCACAGCAGACGATAGCGTTATCAATGATACGTTGATTGATATTGACAAGGTAATGCTTGAGAAATCTATCGGAGCATCCGATTTCAATCTTGTAACGTACGGAGGCTTTGACTCAAGCGCACTGAACGGTAGTTTAGAAGCAATAGAAAACGACTACTATTGGCAGAATGATGATGCATCTGATCTTGAGCTCGTTACTTCTCAAGCGCCTTTCAGCAATTCCGTAAAGATTACTGCCGATATAACAGCAGAGAAATACGTAAAGCAGCACGTATATTCAGCTTCTGATGAAATACTTGCAAGCTATGGCACTCCGGAATTTGTAAGCAATGCAGGAAAGGATTATTTAGTATCCGGGTTTGCATATGCTGAAAATGCATTACCTATTGATACAGCACCGTTCCGTTTGATGGTAGACGTAGTATATTATCAAGGGGCCGGAAATGCAGATGTTATCATTTCGTATACGTATAATTTCTTGCCGAGCTGCAAAGGATGGCAGTTTACCGGCGGATATTTCACTACGGCATACGAAGGAGCACAGGATTCCACGTATGACTTCAGTTGTGTAAAATACATTGATCTGTATTGTGAGTATTCGTATCAGGCAAGCGGATACGCTTTGTTCGATAATCTTTCCGTTGTTTATGCCGGAGAAGCATCGACGTTAAAAAATGAGTATTACGATAACGGTCTTTTGAAGATCAGCAAAACCAAGGATTATACCGAGTATTACGAGTACAATCAGGACAGAAAGATTTCACGTATAGTAAACAGTAATGGCGAATACGTTGATTACGAATACTCGTATGATAATATGCAGCATATCCAAAAGCGATACCACAGCGAAAGCATTAAGAACAACGGATATTCTGTTGGTACCTTGGAAATTCCGGATGGAGAGCCTAAGTATTATTCCGAGAGACTTTACAGTATGTTAGGCTTGCTTACCAGAACTCTTGAATATCCTTTGGGTGAAGATGGACAACAGCTCGCCGGTAGCAAATCAATTATTACAACGTACAATTATGAGTTTAATAATCAGAAGATCGTCGGTGCACTGATTAAGGAAACTGACAGCCTCGGTCAAAGTATTGTATATTATTATGATAATACCGATGGAAAGCTGTTGGCAACGGTTAATTCCTCGGCTAACACGGGATTGTGCTATACTTATGACGTTATGGGCAGATTAACCAACGTAACTCCTGCCACGTACGTATCAAACACATCTTATACTCCCGTAACCAATGCCGAATCGGTAGAATATACGTACACCGGAAACGGATTGTTAAGCAGTATAATTACAGAGTCAACAACGTACGATTTCGCATACAACGCCTTTGGCAATCAAACGTCGGTAGGGATTGGCGATGATACACTTGCATCCTATGAGTATAATCCCAAAAACGGAAAACTTAAAAAAATTACTTACGGCAACGGATTTGTTGTGGAATATGTGTACAATACTCTTGAACTTTTGACGGAAGTATGGTATACTGAAAATGACGTAAGATACAAAGCGCACGAGTATGTATACACCGCGAACGGTCAGCTATACGAATACAAGGATAACGTTTCTGGTAAAACCGTTATTTACAAATACGATTTTGATAAGCGGTTATCATCAATATCCGAGTATGATAATGATAACGTATATTATGGGTTCCAAAACAGTGTGGAATACAATGAGGAAGGAAACCTTTCAAAAACGTTATACAGCATCAACCATTATAACGGAACTAACGTTAATAATACATTCTGGTCATATAACTACCGCTATACCGGTGACGGAAAGCTATCGCACATAGATATAAGTACCGCGCAAAACAACGTAACAGAAGAGTATACGTATGATTCTTACGGAAGAGTATCGGAGCAGCACAAAACCGTTTCCGATGCTACGGGTACGGAAATGGTCGATAGCTCGACCATTTATACCTACAAGGATAATGGCGATTATACATCGGCATTAGTGCATACGTATCAGCATGCATTGAGTGGTGCCGGTCTTGTATATACGTATAGTTATGATGCTAACGGCAATATCACTAAGATAAGCTATAGCAACGGCAAGGAAATTCGCTATTATTACGATGATCTCGGCCAGCTTATTCGTGAGGACAATCCGTTCATAAGCTCAACGTACGTATATGCTTACGATAATGCAGGAAATATAGTTGCTGCAACAAAATACGGTTATACCGCTGAGGGCGTAACTCCCACCGGTGGAATTACGTATACCTACGGATATACAAATTCTGCATGGGGCGATCAGCTCACGTCCTACCGAGGTCAAGCTATAACTTATGATGAGATAGGTAATCCGCTTACCTACTATAACGGTCAGCACTACGCCTTCACTTGGGAAGGCAGGAGGGTTGTTTCCGCATCAACAG
>JAZRLZ010000007.1:0-1574 GCA_045647125.1 Acutalibacteraceae bacterium
ATTGTTGCTTCCGTTCATAATAAGAGCATTGCCTGCAACATTTTTGATAAGACAATTCTGAACGGTATTGTTATTGCCTGTTATAACTACGCCGTCACTTCGTGTTCCTTTTACGGTTAATCCGTCAAAGGTGATGTAATCGGCCTCGGAATTTATTACGGGATCAAGTGAGAGTGAAAGAATAATTTCTGCATTATCCTTGTTTTCAGGTTCCCACATACAAAGCAATCCGTTTTCTCTGTCGAGATACCATTCACCCTCTGCTGTAAGTTCTTCAAGAACGTTGAAAAAATAGTACGGTGCATCGGTTTTTGTTCCGTAAAGACTAACGAACTTGGGAGAAAGTTCACAAGTGTTTTTATTAAAGCTTCCAACGGGAGTTGAAGCGTCCGCCCAGTCATATTTCCAATAGCCGAACATCCACACATCATCAAGGTTTTTCCAGCCTGAAATTCTATTTGCAAGTTCAGAATTAACTTTGTAAACATCGGATTCGGGGTTGCGGATTTTATCCCAATCTTTAACCTCTGTAAGCGCACCGTCGGATTCCTTGCCCAAGCCTGTTTTTACAACATCTTCGGTATAAAGATATTCATTATCGGGATATCTTGCAATGGTTTGTCTTATGTCATCCACGAAAAACTCGCAATAAAGAGGACCTGTATAATTGCCGTCATAGTTATCTGCTGTATGGTAAGAGCCGATTGCGTAAATCTTACCCCAATCATCGCTTGTGAGCGAATACGGTGCTTTTGTCAGGTCAACAACCATAACATTTTCCTGAGCATCGGCAGAAAGTCTTTCTGCAATTTCGGGATAACTTTTTACATTTTTAAAATCGGCGGTATTAAGTGTTATACCGCCATTGATAATAACCTCGCCGTTATAAGAAAAGTATGTTACGGGACATTCCTCTGTGCCTGAATCCTCTTTGGTAAAGTCAAGAGAAGACACACGGTATTCACCGCCTTCTATGCAAACCGTAATTCCCTTTTTGCCTGCTTTATCTGTATTTCTTACAGCTTCAACCGCTTTTTCAATTGTCAGAAACGGCGAATCTTTTGTACCGCTGTTTTTGTCATCGCCATTTGTGCTTACATAAAAATCTCCGACAATCATTTTATCATCATCCTTTTCTTGCGATACTGTTGTTATAATAGGTGTAGGAGCAGTGTAATTTTCGTAAAGCAAAACATAAATGTGCGATTTGATATATGTATGACTTCCAAAAAGAAAACCGATAACGATAAGTGCGGAAAGAATCGCTTTTAAAGCCTTGCTGTTAAATGTTTTTAACACACATAACAAAGCCATAACAGATGTGATAATGAATGTGAGATACACGGGAATAACCATTGCCGCCAACTCAAGCTCACCGCTGCCGATTATAGCGTTTATTAAAAACATAAGTCCGATAAGGACAAACGCAAAGCCCAAAGCCGTTAAAACTGCATTCAATGCTGTTTTCTTTTTATCCGCTTTTTTGCTCAGCGGTATCGAAAGCAATGCTCCGCCAAGGCAAACAACAAAGCCGAGAATAAACTGAAGCGGTGTATATTCAAAACAGAGATATT
>JAZRLZ010000008.1:0-2149 GCA_045647125.1 Acutalibacteraceae bacterium
ACATCTTTTGCCGTTACAATATCGTGTATGGCTATCTGCTCCTGAAAGATGGAGAGTGCCGTAGCACGAATCTCATCCAACTGACGGTTGATCTCTCGGGCAGCTACACTCTTACCCGTAGCACGACCTGAGTGCCACATCGTATGAGGCACCGACATCTTCAAACTGAATGCCGCTTCGGAGTATTTTCCGACGGTCAATCTCGCCATCACAGGGCAATTGCCTTTGGCATCCGCTTCGCTCTTTTTGAGGTAGAACGCCACCTTTACATTTACCTGATTCATAACTCTTTACTTTGGTTGCAAAATTAAAGTATAAAGAGCAAATGAAAGGCATGAATAATATAGCGGAATATAGAATAAAGTACTATGCCCCAATATCTGAGCCTATATTTTTTCTCACTTCAAGAAAAAATGCTTACCTTTGTCATAGCAAAGATTGGAAAACACGCGTTCTTTGAGGCGGTTATTGGGATGCCGATGGAGATTAAGAACGATTTTTCTGACCGATTTTTGCCCTCAAAAAAGGCAACGGATTAGTAGCAAATCTACATCTTAACTCATCTATATACGGTCTTTCAGGACCGCATTACAACCACGGAAGCCCGTTGCGTATTAAACAATCTACCAACGAATTGCATTATTTCCCAATTTCCTGCCTTTTTCTCGCGAGTTCTTCTTATATTTGTAGTAACAAACACAATTGCCTATGATTAAATAACAACAAAAAGACATATAAATAAAAGGCGTTAGCTTTTATTCGCATTCGCAAAACTTGGACACTTTTGTATGAATAAAGAGGAATAAAGGTTGATGCACTCGCTGTTTATCGGCGTGGGCATTTACTTTATTGTTTCTTTATTGGGTAGTCCAAGACCTGCGAATGAACAATACAAGTGTAGTCCGCGCTTTTTGTTTGGTCTTAATTATCGCTTTTCTATGGACTAATATATTAAACCAACAAAAACTTTTAATTATGCTTCAAAAATCATTTTCTATTTTGGCAGCCTTTATCCTAGGCTTAATCATCAGCATATCTATCATAGCTTGTGCTGACGATATTTCCGACTATCGCAACGATGAGGATACCATCGATGCTCTTGTTGCAAAAATTGCTGACCTTGAAGAAGAGGTGCAATCTCTAAAGAAAGCAAGTTTAGCGCAAAATATAGGAAGTATGAGTTATATATGTGATGGTGACAATGATTATGTTACATTTTCTTACGATAAATCAGGAAGACTAATACAAGCTACATCTAATTATTTTGATGATGATTTTACCTGTTCTTATAATAAAAATGTATGTACATTTACAGGCGGTGGTAATACTTTCAAATTTACACTCTCTGATGAAAATAGCCAGGACTTCCATAAAATACAAAATATAATACAGGGGATTTTACTATGTGATATGTGGTAATAAGACCTCTACTTCACGAAAGATAGAGCTAAAAAAGGCAGTAGGACAATATTGTTTTACTGCCTTTTAAGTTATGACTTTGTTGCAATACAATATACAACTTTAAGATTATACCTCTTTAACAATACAAGAACTAAAAGCGAGTATGCTTAACTTGCCGAGGATTGCCAGAGGCAATCTATTTCTCGGCTTCGGTTGGCTGCGCCTTAGCAGAGGGGATAAACTTGTATATATAATATATAAGGTATAGATTTATCCCCTCTGCATTCGGCTTGCACAACCGTCCTCTGTTTCACAGAGCAATTAAGCTCAACCCATACCAATAATACTGCTACATAAGGAAAAGAATTTAGGTAGCCTTCCTCTTCAAAAGAAGACCGAACTGCGATGGATAAAAGCCCCTTCCTTTGACAAAGGGAGGGGACAGAGGGGAGGGAATGTCAATATGGTTGGCGGCTGGACGCCTCTTCAAGCTACGAGTTGAGATTTTCCGACTCGGCGGTCAAAGATTATCCCACCGTAATCACACCACAAAGCATCCAGCTCCTCCGAAACATATACAAAGGAAAAGCCGAGTCGGATAAATCCAACTCGGCTTGAAGAGGCGGCTACCTACTCTCCCACCTAAATAGGCAGTACCATCGGCGTGAGTGAGCTTAACTTCTCTGTTCGGAATGGGAAGAGGTGGAACCTCACTGCTATAACCACCTAAAAGAACTCTGCGTTTCGT
>JAZRLZ010000009.1:0-1369 GCA_045647125.1 Acutalibacteraceae bacterium
TGAGGTGGAGTATGAAAAAAGTAATTTCTATTATTATAGCCGTGCTTGTTATTGTGGGTGGTGTAGCTACTGCCTTTGTGCTTATCAATAAGGATGAGCCCGTTGAATTTACACCTGTTGAAAACAGAGTATATACAGATAAAGAACTTTCGGTTGAGCCCGATACAGAAAAATATGTGAAAATGGTTGCCCTCGATTCAGGCAACGATATTTATACTCCTGCTAAAAAGCAGAACTATGTTTATCGCTACGGACCGTCTTTAATAAGAAATGCCGACGGTAGCATTGATGCTTTTTTCTCTTCTCCCGGTATTTTTGATGAGTGGGATTATCTTTTTTACAGACACTCTCCAGATGGCGGTAAAACATGGACAACAGAAAAATCTGTTTTAGCACCAACTCCCGATTCTGCTGATTTTTATTCCTGTTGTGACCCCGGTGTTGTAAGATTCGGAGATTACTATTACCTTGCTTATACATCAACTGTTGTTGAGGGTGGCGTTGATAACGACGTTTTTGTTGCAAGAAGTAAAAATCTTGACGGACCTTATGAGAAATGGAATGGTGAGGGTTGGGGCGGAAAGCCTGCTCCCATCATTGAATATACAGGCAATCCCGAGACTTACGGTGCAGGTGAGCCGTCAATGGTAGTTTTGAATGATACTCTTTATCTTTACTACACGTGGCGTGACGGTGAATTGAATCAGACAAGGCTTTCCCTTGCAGATGCCAGAGACGAAAACTGGCCGAAGACACTTGAATATAAAGGCATTGCAATAGACCATATTCAAGGTGATACCGACTCTGCTGACGTGAAATTTATCGAGGATTACGGCAAATTTATAGCAGTTTCAACCGCTTCAAGATTCACAACCGATAGCTATATTAAGGTGTATATGTCAAACGACGGTGTTAAGTTTGAGGAATCTTATTTCCTTAAAACAAACACCATACATAACCTTCATAACTGCGGTATCACTTCAAGAGAAAACGGTCATATCCGTTTGAGTGATAATATTTATCTTTCCTATGCTTACGGTGAAGAATTCGGCACTTGGGCAACAAGAATTCAGGAGGTGAAATTCTCTCTCATTGATGAACCTGATTTCAGTGATAAGGAAAATGATAATGTTAAAGAGAATTTCAAGCCTGTTTCAAAATCCCGTTACACTGCGGCTGTCGGTATAACAACCGACCCTCATATTTATGAGAAAAATCTTGCAGACGGCACCTTCAAGGTTGAGGTTTATAAATATGATGCCAATAAGGACGATAAGCAGGTTAAGAAGGGGATAACCCTTACAGATTTTGATGAAAGCATCATATCTGTTGACGGGGATGAAATAACACCCAAAACAAAGGGTGAAAC
>JAZRLZ010000010.1:0-89014 GCA_045647125.1 Acutalibacteraceae bacterium
AAACCCTGACGGGTTTCAAGCATTTTAACATAGCTATGCGCCAAAGTTAATGATTTAAGGCTATTAAATCCCTAATTTACACTCCCTAAGGGCGGTTATATGTTTGATTAATACTTATCCTTAATCTGTCTTGTGTTGGAATATGCACTGTAGGTGCTGCCGTAGTAGGCTCTAATTTTATAAGTGTAGGTTGTACCCTTCTTTGCAGTTTTATCTACGTATGAAAGGTTTGATACACCCTTTTCGGTTACGAGCTTTTTCCAGCTTCCGTTACCTGCCTTGCGGTAAATTACGTAACCACTTGCACCTGTGGTTTTTGTCCATTTAAGTGTAATACCACTTCTTGTGCTTGTTGGCACTTTCAATGCTGGGTCTGCAAGGCATTTGATTGACTTTGTTGTCTTACAAACTGCACCAAGACCTGCTTCATTTATCGCTCTCACAGAGTAATAATATGTAGTCCCACTCTTTGCTGTTGTATCGGTATAATAGGCTTTTGTTGTGTTACCGATTACTTTATAACTACCGCCTTTAACCTTGCGATATACACGATAACTATCTGCACCGGTTACCTTTGACCAGTAAACTTTTACACCTGTAGCAACGTTAGTTACCTTTGTAAGTGTAACTGCACCGCATTTAAGTTGTTTAATTGTTGCAGTTTCAAGGATTTCGCCACAAACAGTACATTCCGTATGCTTACTACCTTCCGCGTTTGCTGTTGCTTTTTTGTCGGTTATCCATTTTGACGGAGTATGTGTTGATGATTCGTAATGCATTGTTGCTTTAAACAAATCATCATTGTAATTAGCTATATCCAAAGAAAGCCACTCTTCCTCTGTGCCCTCAAAAAACACACATTTCAATTTAGGATTGTTAACAAAAACAGAATCACTTATGTGTTTTATCCCTGCAGGAATTGTAACCGATTTAAGATTTGTGCAGCTATAGAAAACTCTTGGAGCTATAGTTTCAACACTTTTACCAAAAACTGCAGTTTTAAGGCTGACACAGCTTTCAAAAACAGCTTCACCAATGCTTTTTACGTTATCGGGAATCACAATTTCTTCAAGGCTAACACAAGAATAAAAAGCATTGTCGTCTATACTTGTTAAGCTATCGGGAAGAGTAATAAATTCCATATTACCACAGCTTTCAAAAGCCGAAACACCTAACCTTTTAATATCACCATAAAAACCTACGGAATAAAGGTTTGAACAACCGGTAAATACATAGTCCCCAATTGCCGTTACATTTTCGGAAACAGCTACATAACCAAGACTTGAACAGAGATAGAATGCATAGTCACCAAAGCTTGTAACCGAATCAGGCACATTAAGTGATATGAGATTACTGAAGTTCGAAAAAGCATAATCACCTATGCTTGTAACACCATCTTCTATAACAACAATTATTATGTCGTGGCGCATACTTCCCCAAGGAAGCTCCTGATGAGAAGTGAAATCATACATAGGACCTGTACCACTGATAGTAAGAACCCCATCATCTAACACCCAAGAAACGTTATCACCACAAACGCCTGTTGTCACTGCACTCGCAGTAACGGGTGTGACAAATAAAATAATTGCAACTAAAAACAGTGACAAAAACCTGCTCATCTTTTTCATAGCAATTCTCCTTTCAGATTATTTTATTTTCTAATTACAATATACAACAAGCAAGAAATAATTACAACATAAATATGAAACATTCACTTTACAAAATTTGACAAAAAAACACGTCATAACGGAAGCTCCGAAATGACGTGTCTGATTATTAATCGAATTTGATTATTTGCTCATTGCTTCTTCAACTGCAACTGCGCAAGCAACTGTCATACCAACCATGGGGTTGTTACCTGCACCGATAAGACCCATCATCTCAACGTGAGCGGGAACTGATGAAGAACCTGCGAACTGAGCATCAGAGTGCATACGACCCATTGTATCTGTCATACCATAGGAAGCAGGACCTGCAGCCATATTATCGGGGTGAAGTGTACGACCTGTACCGCCGCCTGATGCAACTGAGAAATACTTCTTGCCCTTTTCAACACATTCTTTCTTATATGTGCCTGCAACGGGATGCTGGAAGCGTGTGGGGTTAGTTGAGTTACCTGTGATAGAAACGTCAACGCCTTCCTTCCACATAATTGCAACGCCTTCTGTTACGTCGTTTGCACCGTAGCAGTTAACCTTTGCACGAAGACCATCAGAGTAAGATTTACGGAAAACCTCTTTAACCTCACCTGTGTAATAATCCATCTCTGTTTCAACATAAGTAAAACCGTTGATACGAGCGATAATCTGTGCAGCGTCTTTACCAAGACCGTTAAGGATAACTCTTAAAGGAGTTTTTCTAACCTTGTTAGCTTTTTCTGCGATACCGATAGCACCTTCAGCAGCTGCGAATGATTCGTGACCTGCAAGGAATGCGAAACATTCTGTTTCATCCTCAAGAAGCATTTTACCAAGGTTACCGTGACCAAGGCCAACCTTTCTCTGGTCAGCAACTGAACCGGGGATGCAGAAAGCCTGGAGGCCTTCACCGATTGCTGCAGCAGCATCAGCTGCTTTTGTGCAACCCTTTTTGATAGCGATAGCGCTACCTACTGTGTAAGCCCATTTTGCATTTTCAAAGCAGATAGGCTGAATACCCTCTGCGATTTTGTAAGGATCAAAGCCCTTTTCTTTACAGATATCAAGGCACTCTTCAATAGTGTTGATGCCGTATTTATTGATAACTTCGAGAATCTGTTTCTCACGTCTGTTATATGATTCAAATAAAGCCATTGTTATACCTCCTTAGTCCTTTCTGGGGTCAACGATCTTAACAGCATCAGCAACGCGGCCATACTGACCCTTTGCCTTATCAAGTGCTGTCTGTGCATCGTCACCGGCTTTGATGAAGTCCATCATTTTACCAAAGTTAACATACTGGTAACCGATGATTTCATCATCTTCGTTAAGGGCAATGCCTGTAACGTAGCCTTCTGCCATTTCAAGGTAACGAGGACCTTTTGCAAGTGTACCGTACATTGTACCAACCTGTGAACGAAGGCCCTTACCGAGGTCTTCAAGACCTGCACCGATAACAAGACCATCCTCAGAGAATGCAGACTGTGTACGACCGTAAACGATCTGAAGGAAAAGCTCTCTCATAGCTGTGTTGATAGCGTCACAAACAAGGTCTGTGTTAAGTGCTTCAAGGATTGTTCTGCCGGGAAGAATCTCAGATGCCATAGCTGCTGAGTGAGTCATACCTGAGCAACCCAATGTTTCAACCAGTGCTTCCTGAATTACACCCTCTTTTACGTTAAGTGTAAGCTTGCAAGCGCCCTGCTGAGGTGCACACCAGCCCACACCGTGTGTAAAGCCTGAAATGTCCTTAACTTCTCTGGCTTTTACCCATTTTGCTTCTTCCGGAATGGGAGCAGCACCGTGAGCAACGCCCTGTTTGATGGGGCACATTGTTTCAACTTCATGTGAATACTTCATTAAATTTTGACTCCTTTCGGATGTTAATTTTTTACCGCTATATATTCTATTATAAAAAAACAATTAAGTCAAGAGCAAACCTCTCAATAACAAATATAATTTTGATAAAAAGATAACAAAGTTTTTATATATTTTCTATAAAAACACTTGAAATTTTATAGATACATTGTATAATGATATATTGGTCGATTTCATTGATATATAAAATGTAATTTTAGTTACAATATATTACTTGTGAGGTAACAGATGGTATTTTCAAGCCTTTTGTTTGTTTATGCATTTTTGCCGTTGTGTCTTGCATTTTACGGCATAGCACATAAAATAAAAACCAAAAACATTGTGCTTTTAATATTTTCGCTGATTTTTTATACATGGGGTGAGCCTGTGTATGTTTCGCTTCTTATCTTCATGACCTTTTGCGACTGGTTTATTGCAAGGCTCATTGACAAAGACGGAAACTCACAAAAAAAGCGAAAGGCACTTTTAATAATTGCCTGTGTTATAAACATCGGTCTTATCGGTGTGTTTAAGTATACCGGCTTTGTGCTCGGTAACATTCAAAGTATTTTCGGCATTCCCGAAATTATACCAAAAATCGTTTTGCCGATAGGTATTTCATTTTACACCTTCCAGCTGCTTTCCTATGTCGTTGACGTTTACCGCAAAGAGGTACCTGCACAAAAGAACTTCTTCTGGTTGCTTTTATATGCAAGCTTATTCCACCAATGCATTGCAGGTCCCATTGTACGCTATAAGGACGTAGAAAATGAAATTCTTCACAGAAAGGTCAAAACCAATGAGGTCGTTGGCGGAATAATGCGATTCACCGTAGGTCTTTCAAAAAAAGCGTTACTTGCCAACACCTGCGGATCACTTTCCGATTCCCTTTTGGTTCCCGACTCCCTCATAAATTCATCTGCAGCAACTGCACTTGCAGAGCTTTCGGAACGCTCCGTTGCAGGCTTGTGGCTTGGTGTTATTTTCTACGCATTGCAGATTTATCTCGACTTTTCCGCATATTCGGATATGGCTATAGGTATGGGTCAGATAGTGGGCTTTCATTTCAAAGAGAACTTTGATTATCCCTACACCTCAAAATCTGTTACTGAATTCTGGCGCAGATGGCACATAAGTCTCGGCACATTTTTCAGAGATTACGTTTACATCCCACTTGGCGGTAACCGTAAAGGTACACTCAAAACATACCGCAATATTTTGGTTGTATGGTTACTTACGGGTCTTTGGCATGGTGCATCCTGGAACTTTGTTCTGTGGGGCTTATTCTTCTGTATATTCCTTATTATAGAAAAGATAGGACTTCTCAAAGCACTTAATAAAATCCCCGCAATATTCTCCCACGCTTATTTATTAATTGTTGTTTTATTCGGTTGGATTCTGTTCCGTTTCTCAGACTTTGATTTCATCCCCGTGGTACTTAAAGGTATGTTTGGATTAAACGGTAACCCGTTTACCGATTTTGAAACCGAGAAAATATTTACGGGTAACGCTGTTTTTATGATTGCAGCTTTTATAGCCGTAACTCCCCTTGTAAGAAATATTGCAAAAAGAATAAAACCGGGCAGCAACAAAACATTCAATATAATTTACCATACTGCCGAAACAATAATTCCTTTGGCATTTTTACTTCTTTCAACCCTCGCACTTGTAGGTGACAGCTACAACCCCTTCCTTTATTTCCAATTCTGATAACAATCACAAAACTCGTCGGAGGCTTATAAATGATTTATAACAAGCCGCGTGATATTAAGCTTCGCGCACTCCCCTCCTTAAGCAGTCTTGTAGGCGGCAAATCCAAAAAGACTACTGTTAACAGGGAAAACACCGACAATTCAACAAACATCAGACAAGCTGTATCCCAAACCACCGATACGGCTTCTACAAATATACCCTCAGGCAAAAAGATTGCATTCAAAAGCAAGTCAAAGCCGACTGCAGACAACACCAAGGATTTTGATATTATATTAAATCCCGAAAACTCTGCAGAGGTTTACGATCTTACGGAAATGCCCGTTATTGAGGGTATACCTATGCTTGTTTTACCCGAGGAAAAAAGTATAAAAAGGCCTGAGCTTTTCAAAGAGACTACTGCTACATCCGTGGCAGAAATGTCTCGTGATGCAAAAAAAGAAACTAAAGCTGAATCTGCATCTAAAAACCAGATTGTTGACCTTGCAGATATGCCTGATATTGACGGCATACCCTTACTCCCCACAAAAGCAACCGATGGCTACGAGAAAATTCAGCTAATACAGGAATTCCACTACGCTCCCACAAAGGTTACAACATCAAAAGTCGAAAGCATTCCCAGACCCGTATTCGATGATGATGAATTCGAGCAACGTCTTGAAAAAGAACGTATTGCACGTGAAAAGGCAGAAGCCGAAAGACTTGAGAAAGAACGTATTGCACGTGAAAAGGCAGAAGCCGAAAGACTTGAAAAAGAGCGTATTGCACGTGAAAAGGCAGTAGCCGAAAGACTTGAAAAAGAGCGTATCGCACGTGAGAAGGCAGAAGCCGAAAGACTTGAAAAAGAGCGTATTGCACGTGAAAAAGCGGAATCTGAAAGACTTGAAAAAGAGCGTATTGCACGTGAAAAGGCTGAAGTCGAAAGACTTGAAAAAGAACGTATTGCACGTGAGAAGGCAGATGCCGAAAGACTTGAAAAAGAGCGTATCTCTCGTGAAAAAGCAGAAAAAAAAGCGGCTTCAGAAAAAGAGAAAAAAGAGCAGGCACTTCTTAAGGCACAACAAAAGAAAGTTGAGAAAGAAAAGGCAGAGAAAAAGCGTGCCGTCCAAAAAGAAGAAAAGCGTGTACGTAAATCTGCCGAAAAGAAGATACGTGCAGAGAAAATCGCACGCAAAAAAGATATTTACAAAAAGAGGTTTTCTGCACGGTTTGACTCTTACAAAAAAATCCCAAGAACACGTAAGGTTAAAATTGCATCCTTCTTCGTTGTGTTATATCTAAGCACAATTATTGCGTTTATTATTCCCTTACGTCCCACCTACTCAGAAACTGAAAAGCGTAACCTTACAAAATTCCCTGAATTTTCATCAAAGGCGCTTTTATCAGGTGATTATTTTGCAGACATCAGCACCTGGTTTTCCGATACATTCCCATTCCGCGAACAGCTTACAAGGGTTAATACACAACTCAAATCACTTTACGGCTTTGATACCGTTACTGTTCACGGTGATGTTGAAGCAGGTGACGAAATCCCTGATGCTCCTCTTGACGTTGAAGAAGAGGCAACGGAGGAAGCAACCGAGCCCGTTACAATGCCCGACGAAGATGATCTCCACTCCGACAATGGTGACCCAAATGCCAAAAAGCCTGATATTGAGGTTCAGTCAATGAGTGCCATTATCGTTGCAGGTGACAGCGGATATGAATACTACAGCTTCGCTCAGGATATTGCACCAAGACTTATAAGCTGCGTAAACGACCTTGACGGCATAGTTAAGCCGAAGGGCAAGGTATATGCTATGATTGCTCCTACAAGTATGGATATCACCCTTAACGATGCCATAAGAGCAGAGGTCAGCTCCGCAAACCAGGAAAAAGCACTTAAATATTTTAACGCTTCATTTAAAAATGCAGTTGCGGTCGACGGTATTTATCAAGCTGAGCGTGACCATCGTGATGAATACATCTATTTCCGTACAGACCATCACTGGACTGCACGCGGTGCATACTACGCCTATGAGCAATTCACTTTTGAAAAAGGTATTGATGCCGTTCCGCTTAAGGATTATAAGACAAAGAAGTTTGAAAACTTTATAGGCACCTTCTATGCAAGTTCAGGACAGAATTCTGCTTTAAGAGAAAACCCTGACCACGTAACCGCATATTTACCCAAAAATGATGTTACATGCCAGATAAGTGAATCAGCAGGCGGTCACTCTTTCGAATGGAAGATTATAAACGACGTTACAAATTATGATGCAGGCGGCAAATACTTAACCTTCATAGGCGGTGACAATGCCCTTACAACAATCACTAACAATGATCTGAAAAAGGGAGAAACATGCATTGTTATTAAGGAAAGCTACGGTAACGCTTTTGTACCATTCCTCATCCCCCATTACAAAAAGATATATGTAATAGACCCTCGTCATTACTCGGGCACGCTAACGGACTTTTGTAAGGATAAGAAGATTGACGACGTAATATTCTTATGTAATATTTCCGCTACACGAAATTACATTTACCTCGAAGCATTAGAAAATCTCGTTCAATAAAGGCAAAGATATGGCATTAGTAAACTCTTATAAAAAAGGTCTAAAGGACGGTATCCCGATTTGCATAGGCTATTTTTCGGTTGCCTTCGCTTTTGGTATATTCACAGTAGAAAGCGGTCTTACGGTAGCACAATCGGTGCTCATCTCTTTACTTAACCTTACCTCAGCAGGTCAATTCGCAGGTGTACCCATAATTGCAACAGGTGGCTCCTTTGCAGAGTTAGCTTTATCACAGCTTGTTATTAATTCAAGATACTCGCTTATGTCAGTATCCCTGGCACAAAAATTGACCCCAACCATTAGCTTCCGTGACAAACTGGTAGTTGCCTACGGAAACACAGATGAAATATTTGCGGTAGCCGTTTCCAATAATGGTGAAATAGGCACAAGATATATGCTTGGACTTATGTGCTTTCCGATATTGGGTTGGGTTGGCGGCACCTTTGCAGGAGCAGTAGCAGGTAACATCTTACCCGCTATGATAACCTCAGCCTTAGGTCTTGCAATATACGGAATGTTTGTTGCAATAGTTGTACCCGTAGCGAAAAAAGAAAGGGCAACCGCACTTTGTGTTGCCCTTGCAATTGCTTTGAGTTGTGTTTTTTACTACGTCCCTGCCCTGAAGGTTGTTCCCTCAGGCTTCACCGTAATAATCTGCTCGGTTTTAGCGAGTGCATTATTTGCGATTATTGCCCCCGTTAACACAAGTGAGGAGGCTGCAGATAATGACTAACGAAAAATTCCTTGTTTATCTTTTGGTTATGGCAGGCGTAACCTACCTTGTAAGAGCAATTCCTCTGGTGCTTATAAAAAAGAAAATAACCAACAAATTCATTCTTTCTTTTTTACACTATATCCCTTATACGGTATTAAGTGTTATGACTGTACCTGCTTGTTTTTACGCAACGGGAAGCCCGATTTCTGCACTGGCGGGTTTCTGTATAGCAGTTGTGGCTGCCCTTTTTGAGCGTAGCCTTACACAAGTTGCGGTGCTTTCCTGCGTTGGTGTTTTTATAACAGAGCTTATTATGAAATACATATAAAAGATTATTCCGGTTATATTTATACTATAATTAAACGGCTTCTGTCCTATGACAGAAGCCGTTTTTTAATTCTTTTACTAAATTTCAATTATAAATATTATTCTTCAGTTGCTTCGATTTCAGAAACGTCTACGTTAACAAGGAATCTGAAGCCTACACGACGGGATGCATCCATATTTTCTGTTCCGTCTGCATTGAATACAGGTCTTTCTGAAGCATATCCACAAGTATCCATAAGACCCTTAATAAGGTTAATTTGTGAAGCATTCAAGCCGCTTCCGTCTGATAAGCAGAAATCAAGAACTGAATCAGCACGAGCCTGTGAAAGCACCTTATTTGATGCATCGTCACCTGTTGAATCTGTATGACCTTCAACCATAACCTGAGAAATAAATTCCTTGTATTCCTCTTTAGTTACAACAGAAACGTAAGCTTTTGCAAACTTTGCAAGAATTGCGTTACCCTCTGAAGAAAGTGTTGAATCACCAACTGCAAAAAGAACATTGGAATCAAGAGCAATTTCACCGTTTTCGCGGTTAATTGTTGCCTTTACGCCCTGATCATCAAGTGCAGATTCAAGATCAGCAAAAAGCTTATTTCTTGTTTCAACTAATTCTGAAAGCTCGAAATCATCAAGTTCCTTAAGAACAGCTATCTGCTCGGGAGCAAGGTTACCCTTAAGCTCTTCAATAGCAACCTGATTGTAGCTCTTTGTGAAGCAATATGTATGAAGACCGTCACAAAGAATCAATCCGTCGTAACCACAGATAAATGCAAGGTACTGATTTGTAATAATCTCCTTTGTATCGGGATCTTCATAAGTGAGTGTGAAGCGACCATCTGTTGAATATTCACAAGCGGCATTTGAATGCTCTGCAGTGAGCATAACCTTACTTTCGGTAGCCTCTTTATTGGCAACAATTACGCCACCGATTACACCGAAATCGATGAATTCAATATTACCCATTCTATCGGGTGAATCATCGTCCATATAACCCTCAACAAAAGAAGGTGTTTCACCAAGAAGATCGTTTTGTAAAACAACGCTTTCGTCACCGCTTGTAAGAGTGATTGTGTCACCCTCAAAGCTGAAGCCGTAAGTTACGGTTGTATCGGTAAGTTTTACCTTTGCGTTAAGAGTATAAGGATCAAACTCATAATTTTTAACAAATGTAAGCTTGAGAGTTTTGCCCTCAACCTCGTATGCAGCAAAAAGATCCATGTTAGAGTCTTCTGTTATGTATCTTAACTGCATAATGTCGTATTCTTCACAGAAGCTGATATCATCATAAATAGTTGTGGGACCTGCAGCAATACCAACAGGAAGTTTAGAAAGAAGAATCTCACCATCTTCAACTGTTGAGAATTCAATACCCTCTTCTACGCCACCAATTTTATAGTAGCTTTCTTTATTGGCATATCTACCATAGAACATCTGGGGTACATAAGTAACACCTGCTCTGATAGCATTAAGATCAATAGGATTTTCAACCTTACCTAATGTAACATCGGTAAACAGACCGTTATCTTCATAAATCTGACTTACCACCTTTTCGCCTGTTGATTTTTTTGCCCCGCAAGCGCAAAGTGTGAAAAGCATTGATGCGCAAAGAAGCAATGATATTATTTTTTTCATTCAAATCCTCCTTAAAGTTTTGATGAAATAATTATAGCATAATTTATGAACAATTCAATAAGATTTGTAAAAAAATAAAACCATCTGCAAGAGATGGTTTTACGATTACAACAACTTAAAGGTATAGCCATTTTCGTGGGCGTAATCTATAATATCCCCAAGAGCCTGAGCATTATCCTTTGACACCGCGTGAAGAAGCAGCACACACCCCGGGTGAAGACGTGAGGTAACAATATCAAAAGCATACTGTTTACCTTTCACATCATTTTCATCCCAATCGGCATAAGCACTTGACCAGAACACAGATTTATATCCGCAATTCTGCACAAGGTCCAATGCACTTAACGAGCAAACACCCTCAGGAAATCTAAAAAATGGTGAAGAATAACCGAAATGCACTCTTAGATAATTATCAAGAGTCTGAATCTCCTCCGCCATTTCAGTACGGCTGATTTTCGAGAAATTCGGATGCGAAGTACTGTGGTTACCTACAATATGGCCTTCATTTATCATACGTGCAATTATTTCGGGTGAGGATTTCACATGATCAAGGGTTACGAAAAATGCGGCATTAACATTCTTTTCTTTAAGTGTATCAAGTATTTGTGAAGTAAGTCCGTTTTCATAACCGCAATCAAAGGTAAGGTACAAGTTCTTTTTACCGTCTGTATTATAGCATATTGCACCATATTCCTCATAAAGCTTTTGATTTTCTACCGAAATAGAATGTGGCTTACCATTCTCTGAAACACCAAAGCTGTGTTGAATTTCCGTTTCATTCAGTCCCCGAGAGTTGAGCGGATCAATTATAGGCAGGGTTATTTCCTTTAATGGTTCGAGACCCGTATAGGTTTTGTCGGTACCCGTTCTTTTACCATAAACCGATGCAAATCTTTTTGAGCCTATATCCATAGGTGACGGGTCTGGTGCAGTTGTAGTTTCTGCTTTTTCTGCCGTTGATTCATCGGTTGTGGGTTCCGTTGTATTCTCCGAGGTTACGGCTTCGGAGGAAAAAATTGTTGTATTACCCTCGGTGTCATTACCGCAACCCCAAAAACAGAAAACAAAAACGATACATAAAATTAGTGATAGATATCTTTTCATAAGTTTTCACTTCCCCAAACCGCAAGGGACTCCCCTTGCGGCTTACAAGACGGCTTATTTAAACGCATCAATAACACCGTCTATGACTTTTATAGATTTCTTTGCCATTTTCTTCATTTTTGTTTTTGGTTTTTTACTATTGACAATACCTGCAGTAACTGCCGCGGCAGCTACAACGCCCATAGCCATAGCCGCACCGCCAAGCTTTGCCATATCCATTGATTTCATATTCATTTTCCTTTCCACCTTCATGCATTCGGCAATTCAATGCCAATATTATTTTGTGCTAAAAAAATCTTGATATAATTAAAATTAAGTGGTAAAATATTTTTCATATTTTTAAAAGATTTTAATCGAGGTGTTACACTTATGAAAAATCAAAAAAGACTTATTGCCATAAACGATATTTCAGGCTTCGGAAAATGTTCTCTTACAGTTGCTCTTCCTATTATTTCCGCAGCAGGTATTGAAACCGTTTGTATGCCTACTGCTGTGCTTTCCACACACACCGGTGGTTTTACGGGTTATACATACCGCGACCTTACCTGCGATATGCCTGAAATGAGCAAACATTGGCAATCCATAGATTTAAAACCGGATGCTGTTTATTCAGGCTTTTTAGGCTCCTTTGAGCAGATTGATATTGTCAAAAAAATTGCAGATGATTTCAAAACCGATGACAACCTTTTTATTGCTGATCCATGCATGGCAGACCACGGAAAATTATATTCACTTTTCAATGAAGAGTTCGCAAAACACATGACATCGCTTTGTGCAAAGGCTGATATAATTCTCCCCAACATCACAGAGGCTTGCTTTATGGTTGGCGGCGAATTCAACGAAGGGGTGCAAACAAAAGAATATATTGAGGATCTTTTGAACAAGCTTCTTGATATGGGTGCAAAGAACGTTATACTTACAGGCGTTTCCTTTGAGGAGGAAAAGCTCGGTGCCGCTTGTATGAGTCAGGACAGAGTTGCACATTATTATTTCCAAAACAGATTACCCGGTGCTTACCACGGTACAGGTGATGTATTTGCAAGTTCCTTCTGCGGTGCTTTGCTTAATGATTTCTCACTCGAGGAGTCAATGGCAATTGCAGTAAGGTTTGTATGCAACTGTATTGAACGCACACAACAAATGGAAAACCCCATCACATACAGCGTTGATTTTGAAAGAGGCATACCATTCTATATAAAGGAACTTGGCAAAAATGAGTGAAATTAACATTGTTCTTGTAGAACCCGAAATACCACAGAATACGGGTAACATTGCACGTACTTGTGCCGCAACAGGTGCAAGACTGCATATAATAAAACCTATGGGTTTCACCATAGATGATAAAAAGCTAAAACGCGCGGGACTTGATTACTGGTATTTGCTTGATTTGACATACTATGAAAATTTAGATGATTTCTTCAGCAAAAACCCCGATGGTAAATATTTCTTTTTTACTACAAAAGCAAGACAAACACATTCCGATGTAACATACGATGACAAGTCATTTCTCTTTTTCGGGAAGGAAACAAAAGGCTTACCCGAAGAGCTTTTATTGAAGCATCCTGATGAATGTGTACGAATCCCCATGATTGACGATGCCCGTAGCCTTAACCTTTCCAATTCCGTTGCAATAGGCGTATACGAAGCACTGCGTCAACTTGACTACCCCACCCTGCAGAATAAAGGTCAATTACATAACCATAGTTGGGATGAGGATATATAACAATATCAAACACCGACAGTAAAACGTCGGTGTTTTTAACAATCTATTAAATACGGTGCTTTCTTAAAACAATTATCGATCAATTAAATTATATTTTTTGCATTTAGATATTATCGTTAACTAAACTAAAAGTAAAGGACGGGTGAAAACCCGTCCTTTATTTTTCTTAATATTTATCCTTACACTTAACACCTGATTCATAGCCACTTGTATGTGAGCCTGAGTAGGCTTTAACTGTGTAGGTGTATGTTGTGCCTTTTTTAGCAGTTTTGTCGGTGTAAAGATATTTCGTGCCACCTTTCACGGTTGCTATCTTCTGCCAACCACCTGTGGTTTTGCGGTATACATAGTAACCGCTTGCACCCTTAACAGATTTCCATTTAACCTGAATACCGGATTTATAGCTTGTTGCACTTAATACATCAGGTGTTAAAAGACGTTTAATCTTAGGTGTGTTTACAGAATTTGCATCATAATAACTGCTTATGTATGAATCGTATGTTGCTCTGATTGTATATTGATAAATTGTTCCTGCTGAGTTCTTAACTGATTTATCAACATAACTGGTTGATGTTACTTTTGCAATAAGCTTCCAACCTGAGCTGCTTGTTTTTCTGTAAACGTTGTAGCCTTTAGCGCCACCGATTTTATTCCATTTAACCTCAATACCTGAAGTTGTATTCTTAAGGCTTGAAATCTTTGGTGCACTAAGTCTTTTGGCTTTGATAAGGTTCGCTGAGCCTGCGGCATAATAGCTACTTACATCTGTGCCATCACTTGATTTAATTGTGTACCAATAAACATAACCGTTTTTGTTTTTTATTTCTGTATCAACAAATGTTGTTGATGTGGTAGCTGTGATGTATTCAAAATTACCATTTGCTCCACGACGGTGGATATAGTACTTTGTAGCACCGGGAACTGCATTCCACTGAACCTTAAGGCCACTAACAAGATTTGTTACCTTTGAAACCTTAGGAACTGAAAGGAATTTGATTGTACGATAATTATTATGGTCATCAGAAAGTCCGGCTTTATTGTATGCTCTTACCTTATATTTATAAACTGTTCCGCTAACAACAGAAGTATCAAGATATGAACATTTAGTTACACCACTTGCAATAAGTGACCATGAGCCTGAACCAACCTGACGGTATACATAGTAAGAATCTGCACCACTAACCGAATTCCATTCCACGCTTACACCGGTAACCTTATTAGAAATGGTCTTCATTGTAGGATTACTACACTTAACAATATTCTGTTTCCATACAGCGTAAAGAGTTGTATTCGCATTAATATTAAAACTACCGCCTGCCGAATATGTTGCAGATGTTGCAGAGCTACTTGTTGACCAACCAAGGAATGTATAACCCGAACGAGTTGGTTTCGTACTGCTCAGGGTTAATGTTACACCATGGGTTTTTGTTTGAGCCGCCGGTGCGCCTGAACCTCCGTTAGCATTGTACGTAATACTATATGTTACGGGTTTAGGATTAATTGTAAACGATTTTGTATCAGTTAAACTACCCTCACCCGAAACAGACCCAATGGGTGTAGCGTATATTTTCACTTTATATGTACCAACTTTAGGAATTGAAAAACTGATTGAAGTTTTTGATTTATCAATGCTTTGATTTATAATCATATAATCATCAGAATCATATACACTTATCCAATAATGAGATAAATTAGAATTGGAGGGAGAAGGTTTCCAAGAAACCACAATTGTATCTCCTATTGTGTATGATGATTTGTTGAAAGAAATCGTGGGAGTTACTAATGATGCAACGGTGGTGTTTGGATTTGCTGAAACTGTACTATTGGGAGCATGATATACAGCAAATTCACCATCTGTGCGATTATTCAAAAGCGTTTGAATTCGAGAAACACTCATTGAATTATTCCAATTAACCTTACATGGACCTGAAGAGTTGCAATCCGCATAATAAACGGTACCATTCTCGACCTTTGTAACAAACACAGAGTGTGGGGCATAGCTTGTATACCAACTAAAGCGAACAATATCTCCAGCTTTAATGTTAGAAGCATTTTTGTGTTTATTCCAACCTCCGTAGGAGTCAACACCGAAAATATCATACCCTACCTGACAAGCAAATCCCCAACATTGCCAAGTCCTTGCAATACCACCATAATAATATGTACCACATTTACATGTACACCAACCTCCACCTGCACAGTAATTTGTCGAAACGCATGTAGTTCCTCCAGCGTTGGTACCTGTACATATTAAAGTGGTTGTTGTTTGGGTTAAATTATGCCCTGTACCATCATTACCCGCAAAATACTCATTTTGTCTAAATCGAGATTTTACATTGTTTAATTTAGTTATAAATGCTGCATTATCAACAGTGCTTGCAGCTTTTGCTTCAACCGCAAAAAGCCCACTAAACTCAACCTTACTAAGCCCTACATATGCAGAGCTTAAAACGAAAGTTAGTGCAAGCAGTAAAGATAAACCACTTTTAAAAATCTTTTTCATAATTAACACCTCAAAAAAATCAAAAAAGTGCACAGCAACAAAGCTACGCACCGGGGAAATCAGCTTCATTGCTAATTAACACTATTATTTTATTACTATTGTAAAATATTGTCAATTAGCATTGTGGCATAAAAAAGACGAGTGTTTTTGTAATATAATACCCGCCCTTGTTGAGGGCGGGTATTTGTTAACAAGGATTAATACTTATCCTTAATCTGTCTTGTATTTGAATATGCACTGTAGGTGCTGCCGTAGTAGGCTCTTATTTTATAAGTGTAGGTTGTGCCTTTCTTTGCGGATTTGTCGATATATGAAAGGTTTGATACACCCTTTTCAGTTACGAGCTTTTTGAAGCTTCCGTTACCTGCCTTGCGGTAGATAACATAACCACTTGCACCTGCAGTTTTTGTCCATTTAAGACTAATACCACTCTTTGCGCTTGTTGGTACTTTGAGTGTCGGGTCTGCAAGGCATTTGATTGACTTTGTTGTCTTGCAAGCAGCACCGAGGCCGACCTCGTTTAAGGCTCTTACACAATAGTAATAGGTTGTGCCACTTTTAGCGGTTTTGTCGGTGTAATACGCCTTTGTGGTATTGCCTATTGCTTTCCAACTACCGCCCTTAAGTCTGCGGTAAATTCTGTAGGAATCTGCACCTGTTACCTTTGACCAATATACTCTTACACCTGTAGTAACGTTTGCCACCTTATTAACTGTAACCGCAGAGCATTTAAGCTGAGGGATTGTTGCAGTTTCAAGCACTTCACCGCAAACAGTACATTCCTTGTGCTTTTCACCTGCAGTGTTAACTGTAGCTTTTTTGTCGGTTATCCAATCAGACGGAGTATGCTCCGCAAAATTTATTATATCAGTAACAAGCACCTTGCCGCATTCGGCACACTCCTTGTGCTTAGTGCCTTCTGAAACGCAGGTCGACGGTACATCAATAATCCAATCCGACTCAACATGATCACCCAGTGAAAACTCTTCAATTACAAGCTTTTCACCGCAATCCATACACTCAATATGTCGGGTTTCAAATTTCATACAGGTGCCCGGGGTATAAATCCAATCAGATTCATTATGTCCCGTCGGCTCTATTTCAGTTACATCGGTTTTTGCACCACAAACCGTACAATGCCTTGATTTCGAGCCTGACCTTGTGCATGTTGGAGCAACATCGACAGTAAACGCTTCATCATAGGAATGACCTGCAACCGGCATTACCTCGAAAAACTCCTTATCGCAGGTTTCACATACACCTTTTCTTCTGCCCTCTGTAATGCAGGTGGGCTTCTTTTCTACTGTCCAATTACTGCAGGAATGGGTGTGTATTGTGGACATTGTGGCTATATGTTTCTTTTGGCCGAAAAGTATCTCATTTTCTTTATCAGATGTGTTGAACTCGCCACAATGAAACTCAACAAAGGTTTCCTCGATTTCGTCCCCCTTTGCGGTAAATACAACCTGGAATACCTGTTTTGTTTTTGAAAAATAAAGCTCATCAACACTTATATGCGCCATAGAAAAACTGCTATCGGAACCAACGACAAAGTCGGCAACAAACAAACCATCCACGTTAGTGTAGCTATCACCATATTCATCAGTCACGTAATATTCACCGCTATTCTCCTTGTCAATAGCAAGCTTACTCGGATCAAAATCAACATGGATGCACGACCCCATTACTCTGACTCCTGCGTTATAGTAAATTCTGTACGTAATTTTGCCGTTTTCAAATCCGCTTGTTTTTACGGTAAAAAGCTGAGAGCCTGATACTGCCTTTGCTTCGGTTTTCAAACAAGGCATACTTACGCACACACCGAAAGCAATAACAAAAGCAAGAAAAGCACTTATTATACGTTTCACATAACCACCTCAAAGAGAAGAAATTCTATTAAAACTAAAGTATATCTTTATTTTATTACTATTATTAAGCGTTGTCAATATTTCGATGAAAACGATAAAGCACTACATAAAAATCACCGCAAGGAAACTGCCTTACGGTGATAAACAGAGCTTATAAATTTTCAATTCAAGATGATTAAACAGAAACCTTTCTTCTCAATCTGATTTTGTCGGATATCATTGCAACAAACTCGGAGTTTGTTGGCTTTCCTCTTTCACTTTGTATAGTATAACCGAAATAAGATGTAAGAACTTCAACGTCACCTCTGTCCCAGGCTACCTCAATAGCGTGACGTATCGCTCTTTCCACCCTTGAGGGTGTACTGTCAAAGGTTTTGGCAACAGTGGGATAAAGTATTTTGGTTACGGAATTAAGCATTTCGGGATTATCTACAGAAAGTCGTATTGCTTCCCTCACATATCTGTAGCCCTTTATATGTGCAGGTACGCCGATTTGGTGTAGTATCTCTGTAATTACAACAGATATATCTTCTATAGCCTCTGTCCTGAATGATTCATCAACACCGCGCCAGCTCGAAATCTGGACTATTCGTTCCGCCATCATCTGCGGATCAACAGGCTTAAGGAAATAATAGTCCACGCCAAGCTTTGTCAGTTCACGTTCAAAATTAATGTTATCTATGCCCGAAATAACGATTATAATCGGCCGTTTTATAGGCTCACCCATATTGATTCGGGTTATAACACCCATTGCATCAATATGCTGTAAAATCGCATCCATAATGATAACATCGGGATGATTATCCTCATAAATACTTAAAAGCTCTGCACCATTCTTTCCACACATTCGCACATCCATTTTGTTGCTACGCAGTACAGAACAAAGCTTCAAGCCCGCATCGTCCTTTTCCCCTGCCAGCAAAACAGATAAATTATTGACCAATAGTTACACCTCCTAAAAAGTGTCTAAATTATAACATTCAGGTCATTTTTATTCAATATTGCTTGAATATAATCGTGCTTTTACACAAAAAGCAGTTTTATACCGCCGAATAAAAAGTTGAAACAAATCTGTATTTGTCTTTTAATGTCGAAAGTTTTGACATCCGATTGTCGAAACAAAGGAAAACCTGCCTCGATTTTCATCGAAGCAGGCAATATTTCACAAAATTTTTATAAAATTTGTAAAGTTTGATTAAATAAAAACAAGTAAATTTTATCTTATCCAATCTTTTTTTCGGTAGCAAAGGCAAGGAGAATCATCTGATTCTGCAGTAACAAGATAACAGGCTTCTCCGGGTTTTATTTCCAGATACAACCCATGCTCTACACTGACCTTTATACTTTCGGGTCCTTTTTCATCTTCAAAATAGCAGTAATAAGTAATTATCAGGTTAGCTTCAGTATCTTCGTATTCATCAATTTCAGTTCTTGTACAAATTCTTTCTTCAATGGTAAATACGCCTTTTTTCTTGTAATAATCACCTTTAATACATTTGTATAACTGATATGAAAAAAATACTATAATCGCAATACCGATAAGTACACCCACAATACCGCCAAAATACATTATACCAAAAGCTGAAAAAATAAAGAAAATCGAAAGAGTATAGTCCGCCCAGGATGCACCTTTAGCAGGCAAAGCTTTTCTTATAACATCATCTGTCAATTGTCTTTTGGGATTTTCGGTTGCTACAATAGCCTTACCGCATTTGGGGCAAAAAACTGCCTCCGGTTTTAACTCTACGCCGCATCTGGCACAAAATTTAGCCATTATCTGACGCTCCTTTTTCGTAAATATATTAACCTATGAAGACTACCTCGGTATTGGTTAATTTAGCAAAAAGAGCTATATCTTCTTTAGTAAGTGCAGTAGAAACAACCGCATGGTGTGCACCACCTGCATAAATCCATTTTTCTGCACCGGTGGAAAAATCGGGAAGAATTTTCCACATAACACGTGCTACGGGAAGCTTGGGCATTTCCTGAGGTTGTTTAACAAGCTCAATATCGGCACAAATAAGGCGGAAACGGTCACCCATATCAACCATAGAAACAGCAATACCATTGCCCTGAATACCATCAAAAACAAGTCTTGCTGGTGGCTCCTTACCGCCGATACCAAGAGGATGAACCTCAATCTGAGGTTTACAATCTGCAAAAACAGGGCTAACCTCAAGCATATGTGATGCAAGTTCAAGCTCCTGACCTTCAACCAAATCGTAAGTGTAATCCTCAAGGAATGCAGTAGCACCATCTCTGCCCTCTGCCATATTGCAAAGCACAGCCATAAGTGCACTTGTTTTGTAGTCACCCTCGGGACCGAAGCCGATGCCCTTTGACATAACGTGTTGTGTTGCAAGTCCGGGAAGCTGTTTAAGTCCGTGAAGATCCTGGAATGTATCAGTAAAGGCACCTATACGTTCCTTTTCAAAGAATTTCTCAAATGCAATGATATACTTAACCTGCTCCTTAACTGATGCCATATCATCTGTATTAAGTCCATATATCTGAAGAAGCTCCGAAAGCTTTTCTTCAACCATATCGTCGGTTACTGTTTCGATAATATCAACAAGGTCACCTATGCCGTAATAGTTAACATTCCAGCCAAAGCGGATTTCACTTTCCACTCTGTCACCATCGGTAACCGCAACATCACGCATATTGTTACCAAGCATTGCAACCCTGAGATTATGTGAGAAGTTCATTGCACAAGCAACGTCAACGAAGCGTTGAATTCTTTTTATAACGCTTTCATTCTGATAATAGCCAGCAACAACCTCACGGTTAATACCGAGACGTGTGCAGATAAAACCATATTCACGATCACCATGTGCAGCCTGATTAAGATTCATAAAATCCATATCAATGGTACTGTAAGGCAACTGGCGGTTATACTGTGTATGTAAATGCAAAAGAGGTTTTGTTAATGCCTGCAGGCCCTTTATCCACATTTTTGCAGGTGAAAAAGTGTGCATCCATGTAATTACGCCAACACATTTCTTATCGGCAGATGCTTTTATAAGAACATCCTCCGCCTCTTCACTGCTACGTACGGTAGGCTGCCAGATTATATCGACCTTATTTATTTTTTCCTGAAGGAAATCAACCATCTCTTTACTGTCGAGAGCAACCTGCTTCAGTGTTTCTTCACCATAAAGATCCTGGCTGCCGGTAATAAAATATAATTTCTTCATTTTAACAACCCCTTTGGATTAATAACTAAACTATGGTTTTATTATATCAAAACCATAGTTCATTATCAAGAGGTATAAAAAATTACAGAAAGGCAGATGAATGATTTTCCGCATATAAGCTTTCAAAAAACTATCGTTGTTATATATTTTTCATTACATAGTTTTGATACTTTACGATGCTTCACCGATTATCTGCTCATTTTGTTTTAATTCAGCAACAACACCAAGCATTGTTGTCGCAAGTATTCCGTAGCCTTTTTCGGGTGTATCCACAAGCACATGGGTAACCGCACCGATAAGTCTGCCGTTCTGAACAATAGGACTGCCACTCATCCCCTGAATTATACCACCCGTTTTATTAATAAGTCTGGGATCGGTAATCTCTATAACAAGATTTTTTGTTTCACCCGGCGTAAAATCCAATTCAGTTATTTTAATGGAATATTCTTCAAGTTTTCCGTTTTCGAGTGTGGTGTAAATAACTGCATCCCCCTCGGTAATATCATTGATATTCGCAATTTCAAGGATTGTTGCAGCGGGTAAAGAATCAAACTGACCGTAAACACCCAAGTCCCCGTTATAATCCACCTGTCCCGTCACGTTATCCTCAAGCATACCGCAAAGCTCCCCTGCTTTACCCGTAGTGCCTTTATTGAAGCCCGTAAGGTTTACGCTTGTTGTTTCCCCTTGAAGAATGGGTATAACCTCTTTTGTATCAATATCGCACACCGCATGGCCGAGAGAAGCGAAATAACCATCCTCGGTACAGAATGTAACCGTACCTATACCCGCTGAGCTGTCACGAATCCATATACCCGCCTTATACTTGTTTTCGCTTGCGGAAAATTCACTTCTAAACGTGAAATTCATAGCCTTGCCGTTCCGTAAAACACCTATACTCAGTTCATTCCCTCTGCTTTCCTCGATAAGCTGGGATACACGCTGATTCGTTGTAACTACTTCCCCGTTTATTGTCTTTATGACGTCACCTATAAGAATCCCTGCTCTGCCGGCAGTATCGACATATCCATCCTTTGTATCGACGGGCTCTGTGCCCACAACCACAACGCCATCAGCATAAAGCTTAAGTCCTACGGGATAACCACCAAGGTAGACGCTTGTACTTTCTTCCTCCACTCTTTTTAAATTATTGTTACCCTTATCATTTTCATAAATTTTACTAAAAATGCTTCTACCGAAGCGTGCAAGCTTCTCACCTGCACCACCCACTTTTGCATCGGCAAGTGTAGGATTATTAAAGGCGGTAGAGGAAAAAACCGCCATCATAACAGCACCGCTTAAAATTATAGATAAAAAAGATATGGCTACTTTTGAAAACTTCATTATTCACACCTCACATACACAAATAATTTGTGTAATATGAGATAAAATAAACTTGCTAAAAAAAGCAAAAAAATAATCCCGATTAAGATAAACTTAACCGGGATTTTAAAATCAAATTAAGAAACAATCAGATTGAAATTTCGTTTGCAATTCTGTAAAGCTCAAGATCAATTGACTTTTTCATATTAAGAGCTTCGATGATATCGTAGTCAACGATATGATCCTTCTGTGTAGCAACAACTCTGTTACCTATATCTTCCTTAAGAAGCTGAACAGCGTGGAAGCCCATTTTACTTGCAAGAACTCTGTCGCGAACTGAGGGTGAACCACCGCGCTGAACGTGACCGAGAACAGTTGCACGGCTTTCAACACCTGTTTTTTCCTCAATGTATTTTGCAAGAGAAGCTGTATCAATACCCTTAACGCCCTCTGCTACAACAATAACAAAGTGCTCCTTGCCTGTTTTCTGTGTACGTTTCATTCTACCGATGATGTATGAATCAATATCATAATCAACCTCGGGAATAAGTATGCATGTAGCACCAACAGCAATACCTGCGTTAAGTGCGAGATAACCTGCGTTTCTGCCCATAACCTCAACAATAGAGCAACGGTCGTGTGACTCTGTTGTATCACGGATACGGTCAACCATATCCATAACAGTGTTAAGAGCTGTATCGTAACCGATTGTATAATCGCAAGATGCAATATCGTTATCGATAGTACCGGGAATGCCTATGCAAGGAATACCCTTAAGCGTAAGTGCACGAGCACCCTTGAATGTACCGTCACCACCAATAGTAACAATACCATCAAGACCAAATTCATGACAAACCTCTACAGCCTTATCCTGAACCTCAGGGTCAGCAAACTCAGGACAACGAGCAGAATAAAGCATTGTACCGCCACGATGGATAATATCGGAAACGGAACGAAGATTCATTTCGTACATATCGCCTTCAACAAGACCTTTATAGCCACGACGGATACCCATAACGCGCATACCGCTTTCACAACCACTTCTGACTACGGCACGAATTGCCGCATTCATACCTGGGGCATCGCCGCCACTTGTAAGAACACCAATTGTTTTCACTTTCAGTACCTCCATACCACGTTAGTTATATAAACCTTTGGAATTATATCATACAAAACCAAATCTTACAAGAGAAAAAGTAAAATTATACTAAAATTATAGCCGTATAACCACATTATCCTCACCTAAAATGAATTTAAGCTCCTTTTCCAAGGGTGAATTAACATCCATAAGATATTCTGTGCCTAAAAACTCATATTTGTTTTCATCCTTGAAATATAGGTAAACGGGTGCTTTGCCGTCAAAAATCGATGCGAGGCATTTTATTTTTTCTAAAATCTTATCATTCCTTGTCTGCATACGGAGAAACACACCCTTTTTACCGCCTGCTTTCTGGGGCTGTGACATTTTTTCTTCAGTTTTGGTTTCAGGAATGTTTTCTGGAATATCACCTATACTTTCGGCAATAAGTTTGATTTCATCATCCTTTACGGAAAGCCTGCCCTCAACGTAAACCACCTTATTTGCGGCAATATTATCAATACAATTCACAAGAATTTTCGGGAATACAATCATTTCAATTTCCCCGTATAAATCCTCAACACCGCAAAAAGCCATAATTTCATCACGTTTTGTAACTTTCTTTTTAATGGAATTTATTATGCATATGAAGTTGACCTTTTTGTTATCAATTTCCGCTTCCCTGCCGCTTTCAATCATTTCAAAAAGCTGATGGGTTTTAGGGCAACCAAAACGCTCCGAAATGCTTCTGTACTCTTCAAGAGGATGACCTGAGAAATAAAGACCCGAAACCTCTTTTTCATCATTTAGAAGTTCATTTTTTTCCGATTCCTCAAACCTTGCGAAAACAGGATCTGTATTAAAGGATTCTCCGCCGAATGCAGAAAACATATCGAGCTGACCGCCCGCATGCATATCATTCTGTTTTGCGGCACAATCAAGCACAAGGTCAATATTCACAAGCATCTCGTGACGATTAAGGTCAAGTCCGTCAAGTGCTCCGCCTTTTATGAGGCATTCAAGTGCACGACGATTAAGCTCCGTGCCGTAAACACGCTGGCAGAAATCCCAATACGACTTAAAAGCCCCGTCCTCCTTACGACACCTTACTATTTTATCAATCAACGCCCTGCCGATATTTTTTATGCCGAGAAGCGGAAAAACAATATCATCGCCGTTAACCGAAAAACGCTTTCCGCTGTAATTCACGTGGGGCGGAAGAACTTTGATTTTAAGTCTGTTACATTCATTTATATAAACAACAGTCTTGTTAACATCACCGATAACACTTGTAAGAAGTGCCGCCATAAACGCTTTAGGATAATTCACCTTAAGGTAAGCGGTCTGGTAGGCAATAAGGCCATAAGCCGCTGTGTGACTCTTATTAAAGCCGTAGGATGCAAAGGATATCATATCCGAGAAAACATCATCGGCAGTTTTGGCATCAATACCGTTATTTACACAGCCCTTGATTATATAATCACCATTCTCATCTTTCAGACCGTTAACGAAAATATCACGTTCATGCTCCATAACGTCCCTTTTCTTTTTACTCATAGCACGTCGCACAACGTCAGCTCTGCCGTACGAGTAGCCCGCAAGGGTACGGAAAACCTGCATAACCTGCTCCTGATACACCATACAACCGTTTGTTTCATCAAGAATATTTTTCAAAAGCGGTGTTCTGTATGATATTTTTTCAGGATTTTTTCTGTTTTCAAGGTACGAATCAATGAAAAACATTGGTCCCGGTCGATATAATGCAATTGCCGCCGCAATATCTGCAAAAAGACGGGGCTTCATATTCACAATAAGGTTAGTCATACCTGCACTTTCGCATTGGAACACACCTATTGTATTACCCTTCGACATTTCTCTAAACACCGCCTCACAATCAAGTGGTATTTTTGAAATATCGAAACCAGGCTCGGTATTTTTAACATATCTTACTGCATCATTGATAACCGTAAGTGTGCGCAGACCAAGGAAATCCATTTTCAGAAGACCTAACTGTTCAATTTCGGTCATAGTGAATTGTGTAACCGTCTGATCACCGTTTTTAGCCAAAGGCACGTAAGACGAAACCTCGTCACGGGTTATAACCACACCAGCGGCGTGAGTTGAAGCGTGACGCGGCATACCCTCAACACGAATGGCAGTATCAATAAGCTTTTTAATATTTTCATCTGAATTATACAGTGCCTTAAGATCATTGTTTTTAGCAAGTGCAGATTCAATATCCCTGTAATCGCGGGTTATCTGCTTTGCTACAATATCGCCGGTACTGTACGGAAGTCCCATAGCACGTGCAACGTCCCTTACAGCCTGCTTTGCCTGCATAGTACCAAAGGTAACTATCTGTGCCACTCTGTCCGTGCCGTATTTCTCGGTAACATAATCAATAACTTCACCGCGACGCTCGTAGCAGAAGTCAATATCAATATCAGGCATACTGACACGTTCAGGGTTTAAAAATCTTTCGAAAAGCAGTTTATTCTCAATGGGGTCAATACCCGTTATACCTAAAGCGTATGCCGCAAGACTGCCTGCGGCAGAACCTCTGCCAGGTCCTACGGGAATCCCCTGACTTTTTGCAAATTTAATAAAATCGGAAACAATAAGAAAGTAATCGTTAAATCCCATCTGGTCAATAACGGATAACTCATATTCAAGCCTTGTTTTGTATTCCTCGGGGATACTATCCATCAATGCAGTAAGCCCCTTTAAACATTCTTCTTCAAGGAACGCCTTATGGTCATTATGAGGTATATCGAAAAGAGGAAGCTTTGTAACACCGAATTCAAAATCGAAGCTGCATTGTTCTGCAATAACCATTGTATTTTCAACAGCCTCGGGGTACTCTGCAAAAGCTTCAAGCATTTCGTCTCCGCTTTTAAGGTAAAACTCATCACTACCGAAATCAAGGGCATTTTCTTCCCCTATCACCTTATTGGTCTGCACCGCAATAAGCACACGCTGAATATCAGCATCACTTTTTTCACAATAATGAACGTCATTTGTAGCAACAATCGGAATGTTAAGCTGACGGCTTATAGAAAGAACTCCGTCAAGGACCTCACGTTCTTCAATCATACCGTGATTCTGCACCTCAAGGTAATAATTCCCCTCACCGAACAAATCGCGATACCATTTTGCCGTACTTACAGCCTCATCCATATTACGTTGAACAATACGCTGTGCCACCTCACCGAAAAGACAGCCTGAAAGTGCAATAATACCCTCGTGATATTTTTCAAGAAGATCTCTGTCAATTCGTGGTTTGGTGTAAAAGCCGTCTACCCAAGCAGATGAAACAAGCTTCAGAAGATTCTTATAGCCCACTTCATTTTTGCACAAAAGGATAAGGTGATATCTGTCGCTATCTACATTATGCACCTTCTGAAGCCTTGAACGAGGGGCAACATACACCTCGCAACCGATAATCGGCTTTATACCCTGCGACTTACACTCCTTATAAAACGCAACCGCACCGTATAAAACACCATGGTCGGTTATGGCAAGGCTTTTCTGCCCCAATTTTTTGGCAAGAGAAACTACCTCCCCGATGCGACACGCACCATCGAGAAGGCTATATTCAGTATGAAGATGTAAATGTGTAAAATCTTTCATATCAATTATTTCTGGCCGTAGTAGGCTCCCTCACCGTGTTTTCGGAAATAATGTTTATCAGATAAGTATTTATCAATTTCGGGTACAGAATTACCTATAAGCTCCGTTTTCAACGCCATTTCCGCAACAATCTCCAAAACAGCCGCATTATGAACCGCATCCTTTGCATTTTTTCCGAATACAAAGGGAGCGTGTGAGCGCACAAGCACCGCAGGAGTTGACAAAACATCAATTCCATTTGATTTAAAATGCTCCGCAATAACCTTGCCGGTATTAAGCTCATATTCTGTGTTGACCTCTTCTTCCGTAAGTGCACGGGTGCAAGGTACTGCAGTATATGAAAAATCAGCGTGTGTTGTGCCATAGGCATTAATGCATCTACCCGCTTGAGCAAAGGCTGAGGCATTAACAGAATGAGTATGAACAATGCCGTTAAGCTCGGCAAATTCTTTGTAAAGAATATAGTGAGTAGGTGTATCGGAGGACGGGTTATAATTCCCCTCTATAACCTTACCGTCGTCTAAAGAAACAATAACTATTTTTTCGGGAGTAAGATCACTATACGGAACACCCGAAGGCTTTATTGCAAAAACACCCTTTTCACGATCAACCTGAGAAACATTACCCCAGGTAAAGGGCGCAAGTCCGTGTGCGTGTAATTCTACGTTTGCATCACAAACAATTTTCTTGAGATCTGAATACATAAATGTTTCCTCACAAATAGATTTTTATCAGTTAAATTATATAACTTATACGACTATTTTGTCAACGATGTACAATATTGTAAAATTTCTATTAAAGTTAGTGACTTTCTTCTTATTATATGATATTATATAGCTTTAGAAGGAGTGATTTCGATATGGAAAGATACGCAAAGCACATTTCCGCTGTTGCAGTAATTCTTGTTACCGTAATCTCATTATCAGGCTGTGGAATTGTAGACTATGCAAGATCCCTTGTTAAAAAGGACCCTGTACCCGTAACAGAAAACGTTACTGTTAACGGAACTATGAGCACAACAAGTAATTCAACATCACCTACAAGCTCAGCTTCGGCAACAAAGCCTAACACAACATCTGCTTCTACCTCAGCTACCACAAAGGTTAACCAATCAACACCCGGCGCGGAGCAGACAAAGCCCCAGAATACCACAGACGATACAACACTTGCACCTAAACCCCAGATGCCCGACGTAGACGAGGACAATCTTACAGAGGATGACATCAAGGAAATGCCCGTAAAGGACGTTCAGGATTTGCTTTTTGCAACTAATGACGAAAATACTGCAAGTAAAATCCTCAAGGTTGCGGGTTTCGAATACGATGAAAAACAGGGCATTTATTATTCGCAGATGAATCCTTTACAGAGAAAATTCGGATTCAATTTCATTTACGATACTGCCGCACCTATCGCAGGTATGATTTATGATACAAAGCGTATTGAGTTCGAATACGGCGGTAAAGAGTGGATGATTCAGCTTTGGAAAGGTCAGTACGGTATGACATCCGGTGCAGAAATCGGTCTTTACAGCCGTGATCCTGACAGAGTTATGCAATACGACTGCGCAGATGACAGTGAGTTAATCACAATGCAGTTCGATTTTTATAATCAGGGTGAATATGTTTTCTCACGAGGACCTGAAAAGCACTGGTGGCTTACAGGCTTCAAAGTATTACATATCGGCGTACCTATGTTTATAACAATGGATATGAATCTTGATTTCGAGGATAACCTTATGGCAAACGCCTTCCAGAAAGCACTCAAGGATGTGGCAAGAGATTCGCTTGTCGACCCCATTGAGTACGAGCGCAGAGGCTCAAAATTCCATATTGTGTGGTAAAGATATGAACAAAGAACTTACAAAATTTGCAGTTATAGCTGATCCCCACTATTTTTCCGAGAAATTAGGTTGTGAGGGCTCTGCTTACGAAAGACGTGCAAGCTCTGACCAAAAAATGCTTGCTCCCTCAAGGGGTGCGGTTATTGCCGCCCTGGAGCATATTAAAAATTCGGGTGCGCAATTCCTTATGATTGCAGGTGACCTTTCGAACGATGGTGAACGCTGTTCTCACGAGGAAATGCGGGAGCTTCTTTATGAATTCAAAAAAATAATGCCCGTTTACATTGTTACTGCAACCCATGACTGGTGTTGCGACGGCAACCCCAGAAGATACGATGGCGACAATGTTTTCCACGACGTTGATACCATTCCGCCCGAGGAGCTTCACGAATTTTACAAAGATTTTGGGTTAACCGAAGCTTTGAGTGAGTTCCATACACATCAGGACAAGGTATCATACGTTGTAAGGCCATGCGAGGGTGTTACCGTATTCTGCCTTGATGATGACCAGAACGGTGAAGGTGGATCAGGTTATTCCGACGAGCATTTCCGCTGGATAACCGAGCAAACCAAGGAAGCAAAAAAACGTGGTGACATTGTATTCGGTATGCAACACCACCATCTTCATTTAACCGAGTTTGACCGAGTTATAAACGGTAAAGGCTCTGTTGAATACCGAGAAAAACTTTGCCAGAATTTTGCTGATATTGGTTTCCCCCTTATGTTTACGGGACACTCACATATGCAGCATATACGCAGAATCACAAGTGATAACAACAAGCCCTTTTACGAGGTTAACGTAGGCTCAATAAGTGGCTATCCTTCCCCTATAGCCTATTGCACCGCATACGAAAACGGTGTTGATATAAAAACACATAACCTTGAAAAATTCACCTATAAGGGTGATGTTTATACCAACCAATATCTGAAGGAACATGCAACCGGTCTTTTCTCAAAGGTTATTGATGCAGCAAAAAGCAATGAAAAGCGTCGCTTCTCCGCACTTATGGAAGCCGTTGGTATGAGTGAAGAAAAATCCTTCAAGATGTGGAAGTTTGCGAAACCTCTGCTTAAATGGTTGGATAAGCTTACCGTAAAAAAGGCGGCTCGTATATTCAACTTCATTTCCTTCGGTAAGGCTATAGACAAAAAAGCTGCAAAGGAAATAGGCTCAACCAAAGTAACCTCAATAATTTTCTCCACGTTCCATTCTATACTTGACGGCTCGTTGGAAAAGCATCCTGAAGGCACTGCATATTACACGGTAGTAACTCAGGCACTTGCCTTCCCCTTGCGATTTGTCAAAAAGCTTCGTATAAAAAACAACGGCCTTATACGGACTCTTACACATTTAAAGAATGCATCACACGAGCTAATGACAGGTGGACCGTTAGATAACAATAATTATTTTATCGAATTCTGAATAATGATACAAAAATGCCCGATGAGATAACTCATCGGGCGTATTTTTATTGGAGGGTTGTTTCTACTACTGAAGTCTCTTCAAGAGTTGTTTCTTCACCCTCAAGAGTAGTTTCCTCTGCAGTTGCTTCTGCTTCAAGGTTTTCCATAACATTTGTTGTATTATTTACTGAGAAAAGGGCTGAATCGTAATCACTCATCCATACTGATATAGAGTAATCTGTAAACAACTGCGCAACAGTAATATCCTTTTCATCAATATCCTTTGCAAGACCCTTGATATCATATGCATCGAACTTACAACGGATCATATTAAGCGGAACTTTATTTGTGGTGCTGTCATATTCAGTAATATGGAAATCACGTTTAAAATTCTTACCGCCTTTTTCAAAGCCGAAGGAATAAATATTATCCTCTGAGCTTAAGTGGAGGTCTGTGTAGCTTTGTGCATCTTCAAAATAGATATCAACCCATACGAACTCATCACAAACCGTTGTTTCGACCTTTTTAATACCGTCAATTTTTTCAAGTATTTCGGGAGGATTAGTACCATGATCCTTATTGAACTGTTCAACAGTTTGTGCATATGAACCACAAATTGTTTTGCCTACACCATCCTTCGAAATATGTTCAACGTAAAGGTTGAAGCCGTTAAGAAGAACGTTATCAACAGTAACTGTGATTTCATCTGTAAGACCTACAGCATTTGCATAATCACCAATCTCTGTAAGAGTGTACTTTGCGGTTTTTTCATCCTCAAGAATCGCAAAGGTACCGGGGCATTTAACCTGAACACCGTTACCAACATAGAAGCAGAACATAGGAACTATGTTGAAGTCACCAAGATTTTTTGCAAAATGATTTTCAAGAAGGGCTTCCTTATCGCTGAATTCAACAAAAACTGAAACACCGTTACCCTCATTCTCTGCAGTAACCGAAACAATTGTTTCAGAATATTTTTTCAAGCCGTCAATTTTAATTAAATTATCTGGCTCAGCAATCACCTGAGTGGTAGTTTCTGTTGTTTCTTCAACAGTTGTATTTTCCATCTCTGCAACCTTATCTTTAATAGCGGTTGTAAGTGCAGACAATGCAAATATTGCAACACCGATAACCACAATAAGCAAAACTAATAATGCAGGATTCTTCTGAATTTTAGTACCTAAGCTGTTTTTATTATCGTCCATTATTTAGCCTCCGTATCATTTTTATGTTCGCGGGCTTTTTCAGCTGCTTCGCGTTCTTCCTTTTCTTGTTTTTCAGCTTCCTTACCTGCTTTATTTGCCGCTTTAACGATTTCACGCTGAGCTTTACGCTCTTCACGAATTTCCTTTTTGGTAGGTTGTGGTGCGGGTGGCGTATCGGTAAGTTTCATAAAGTCAATCTTTGCCATACGTGTTTTGGGAAGTGCATCAAGAATTGTAACTGTGCTCGGCCTTGAGAACTTTTCAAGCTTACTGTCACAGTACTCTTTTATAACCTTGCAGGTTTCCTCTTTATTCTCAACAGGCTGATTAAGCGAAACAAAAAGTCTTATAATCGGTTTTGTATCAATATATCCCTGAACGGCACAAGCCTCATTGATATAATCAAGCTCTAAAACCTGATTTTCGATATCACTGGGGTACACATTGTAACCGGAAATAATAATCATACGTTTCTTTCTTCCTGTAAAGAAGAGATAACCATCTTCATCGAGGTACCCAAGATCACCTGTAAGTACCCATCGTTTACCCTTTTTGTCCTCATAAACGCCGGAATCATCACTATTAAAATAACCTTTCATTACTGTTGAACCTGAAACCGCAATTTCACCAATAGTATTGGGTGGTAATTTTTTCTGTTTATCATCCCAGATTTCAATAGTCATACCATCGAGGGGCTTACCGATAGAATTTTCACGATACGCACCCGCAATATTTGCAGTACATACGGAGGAAACCTCTGTCAAGCCGTAGCCTCTGTATAATCTGCCCTTAGCACCCCATTTTTCAAGCTTGGAGTTAAAGGCATTAAGAAAGGTTTCACTGATGATATCACCGCCTGCCCATAGTAAACGAAGTTTTTTAAGATGTTCGCCATCAAAGTTTGATGCCTCGTACATCTTTTTAAACATATTGGGCACACCGACAATATAAGTAACATTGTATTTCTTGATATATTTATTAGCTTTTTCTGCCGAAAAGGTAGGCATACCTATACAGGTAAAGCCTGCACACATACTGAAATGAAGAACAACACCAAGGCCAAAAGCATGGAACAGAGGAAGAACACAAAGTGAAAACTCCTCGCCCGGTGCATGTGGTGAATCGAAAAAGCTCAATTTAAATGCAAGAGAATTAAGATTGTGATTAGAAAGACGGATAGTCTTGCTTTTACCCGTAGTACCGCCACCATGAAGATAAACGGCATCATCATCACCATTATCCCTAACATCAGGCGCAACATAATCAAGGTTGCATACTGTATGAAAATATGCAGTATTTGATGAAGGCGTTTTGGTTTTCACCTTAAGCTTTGAATAAAGCTTAAGGGCAGGTTTTTTAACAGATGAAGAATAATCTGAACTTGAACATACAATAACAAGCCTATTAAGTCTGCGAAGAATATTCACATAAGGCTCCATAATAATATCAAGCACAAACACTGCCTTTGAGTGAGTAGCCTTCATAATGTCCGCGAGTGTCTCGGCCGGTGTAAGCGGATGAACTATGTTAGCAACAGCACCTATGCGGTTTATAGCATAAAAAGCAACAAAGCTTTGTGCCACATTTGGTAAAAACATGGTAACAACATCGCCACGCTTGATGCCCTTATGACTGAGAAATCCCGCAACGGCTTCCACATCATGTATGAATTTTTTGCGACTTATAAGCTTACCGAAGCTTTCGGCAACATCGTAAATACCGAAGTCCTTTGTACAATCGCAAAAGAATTGATAACAGTTTCTGTTTTCAGGTTTTATCATATTTTAATTCCTTTCAAGAGCCTGTTTTAATTTTTGCATATCTTATTTATTTTATAATTTTTAGCTTTTAATGTCAAGTTTATTAAATTTGGCGAAGTTTTTTCTTAAAGCAATTACTGACACAATCATTAACACCGGAAATATTACCGCAGCAAAAACGCCCTTTTTAAGGTCATCGTTAAGCAGGTCTGTAGTGAAACCTACAACCGTAGGTCCGAATGAGCAACCAAAATCCCCTGCCAATGCAAGTAACGCAAACATTGCGGTACCGCCCTTCGGGAAGCTTTCTGATGCCATTGAGAAGGCACCCGGCCACATAATACCAACGGAAAAACCGCACAAAGCACAGCCTAAAAGAGCAATTGCGGAATTCGGCACAAAGGATGCTATTGCATAAGCAGTTATGCAAAGTGCAGAGCAACCCACCATATATTTGGGAAGATCAACCTTTTCGCTAATTTTGGAATATATCACCCTTGAAACGCCCATTGTAACCGCAAACAGACTGGGACCTGCAAGGTCACCTACTGTTTTTGAAACGTTAAGACCTGCCTCTGCAAAGGCTGATGCCCATTGGCTCATACCCTGCTCAGAAGCACCTGCACACACCATAACGACAATAAAAATCAAAAACTGTTTTGAAGTAAACAATCCCTTGAAGGACATTTTTTCTGATTCGGTGGTAAGAGTCATAATAGGCACCTTTGCAAAATAGAAACCATTTATAAAAGGAATAATCGCCCAAATAAATGCAAGGGTACGCCATGATGTAATACCAAAAATATTGAAGAAAAGAGTCGATACAAGCACAACAAACAAATGCCCCCAACAATAGAAGGAATGCAGAAGACTCATTGCCGCTTTTTTTGCTTTTATGGGACAAGCCTCAACAATGGGGCTTACGAGCACTTCTATTAGTCCGCCGCCCGTAGCATAAAGAAGAATTGAAAGAAGTATTCCTACATATGGATCACTGAACAAATCCGGCAAAACGCCTAATCCTGCAATACCTGCCGATGCAAAAAACTGTGCGGCAACTATGCATTTGCGATAACCGATTCTATCAACGTATTTAGCGGCAACAACGTCAATAAAAAGCTGAAACAAAAAGTTTATTGTTACAAGTGAAGTGATTTTTGACATAGGTAAATTAAACTCATCCCTGAAGGTAAGAAAAAGTAAAGGAACAAAATTATTAACCATTGCCTGAACAATATAACCGAAATAACAAGCAAACACGGTATGATTATAGTTGTTTTTTATTGACATATTACCACTTTCTGCCCGAAGCATCGGGACATTTTTGTTTTTTGAAGGCTGCACGAAATTCTGCGTAGCAGCCGCATTTCATACACACACCCGATATGAGATGGTCACACTCCTTGCATTTTGCAAGGCGGCTGCTATAGACCTCATCGCTGACCCTCTCATTTTCAGGAAATTTACTTATACGACTTTTGATATCAACAAGGATATCATTCTGTGCACTTTCGTACAGTAAGCATCTTTTACAATCGTGTTCCATTATTTTACAATAAATTTAACGACACTGCACGGCGGAACATTGGCAACAAAGCCATCTTTTTCAATTGTGAAGTCTGTAAACCTCTCAATTTTAACTACTTCCTTATTGTCGAATGTATTATGATTTCTTACATCACCCGTAAGAATTTCCGCTTCAATTGAGGAAACTGCAAAATCATCGGCAATCTGACATTTAACGGTCTGCAAATCTGTAAGTGAAGCATTTGAAATTGTAGAAACAATCTCGTTTTTATCATTAACAGAGGCACTCTCAGTGAGTACGGGAGTAATTTTTTCATCATCGAGATAATCGGTTGTAATATAGCTACCAAGCAATGTGTTTTCTGCATGGGATTTGTACATTTTAAAGATATGATATGTAGGTGTCAAAAGCATATCTTCACCGTCAGTAAGAATAAGTGATTGTAAAACATTAACAGTCTGTGCAATATTAGCCATACGCACGCGGTCGCTGTGCTTGTTAAAGATATTGAGGGTAATACCTGCAACAAGAGCATCACGTATTGTGCTTTGCTGATAAAGGAAGCCTGGATTTGTACCTTCTTCTACATCATACCACGTACCCCATTCATCAACGATAAGGTCAACACGCTTATCAGGGTCGTGACGATTCATAACCTCGGTATGACGGCGAACAAGCTCTTCCATCTTATAAGCCTTTATAATTGTTGTGTAATATTCATCATCTGTAAATACAGTTGCGGCACCCTTTTTGCCCCAATCACCGGGTACTGTGTAATAATGCAAGGAAAGTCCCTGCATTTTATTACCTGCATAGTGCATAACCTCATCAGTCCATTCAAAATCAAAGGCATTAGGACCGCAAGCAATTTTATAGATAGGCTTTTTAGAATCGTAGTTTCTAACGTAAACGTGATAACGTCTGAATTCATCAGCATAGTAATGAGGCATCATATTACCGCCACAGCCCCAGTTTTCGTTACCTACGCCGAAATATTTAAGATTCCAAGGCTTTTCACTACCATTTGCCTTACGAAGCTCACTCATAGGTGATAAGCCGTCAAAAGTCATATATTCGATCCATTCGCTCATTTCCTGAACAGTACCGCTACCTACATTGCCGTTAACATAGGTATCACAACCAAGCTGTGAGCAAAGTTCAAAATACTCGTGAGTACCAAAAGAGTTATCCTCAACAAGACCGCCCCAATGGGTATTGATCATTTTTTTACGACTTTCCTTAGGACCGATACCATCTTTCCAATGATACTCATCCGCAAAACAACCACCCGGCCAACGAAGAACGGGTAAACCAACTTCCTTAAGTGCCTCTACCACATCCTTACGCATACCATTAACATTAGGTATTACGGAATCCTCACCAACATAAGTACCTTCGTAAATACATCTGCCGAGATGCTCAGAAAAGGTACCGTATATATCTTTATTAATTTTTGAAATTCTTTGATTAGGGTTTATAAGATATTTTTGCATAAAACTACCTCACACATTTTTTTCCTATTATAGCATATTATAATAATGGTTTCAATAAAAAAGTGACAGGGCCTTCTGCCCTGCCACAAGATTTTCATCAGAAATAAATACCAAACAATGAACCGCCAACTGCAATGAGAATAATTGCCGTAAATACGCTTATACAGATAGCAATAAGCTCATATATAAGCATTGCTTTACAGAAATTGCGTTTACTGGGCTTTACACCTTTTGAAAACGCCCAAACAAAGGTGAGTATAATGTTAGCAACCGGAAGAATCAGTAAAAACATTGTAAGCATCCACTGACCTACAGTAACGGTTTCGTTTTTTACAGGCGGTTGAACAACTTGCTGTGTTGTGTACTGGACTCCCTGCTGAACACTCTGATTTGCAGATAAATCTGCTCCACAATTCACACAAAAAGCAGTATTTTCATTGTTGGTTGCTCCACAAAAAGGACAAAACATAGTATAACCCTCCAAAATTTCATTCGGTTTATCAACCTACCTTCATTATATAGTCCCTACCGACCCTATGTCAACAAAATACTATATGCTTTATTCACCAAAAAAACGACAGATTTTGATACAATTTTAACAAACGCAAAACCGCGGTGAACCGCTATTCACCGCGGTTTGTGGGGTATCGGAGTATATTTTTTGCAAAAAATTTTTTTGATTAAAATATCCATTTTTGGTTATACCTACAATATTTCATTTGCGGGCTATAATTTTATTGCATTTTTACAAAGTGTGGTATAAAATGATTAGCGTATTTTAAAAGGGATAAATCCCTATCCTCTATTTAAGGAGTGTTAATTATGAGTTATATTCAGAACGTAATCGATGACGTTGCAAAGAAGCACGCAAACGAGCCTGAATTTGTTCAGACAGTTACAGAGGTGCTTGCATCAATTGAACCCGTTATTGCACAACATCCCGAATACGAGCAGGCAGCATTACTCGAAAGAATGGTTGAACCCGAAAGAGTAATCAGTTTCCGCGTTACATGGACTGACGATAACGGTAAGGTTAACGTTAACACCGGCTACAGAATCCAGTTTAATGGTGCTATCGGCCCATACAAGGGAGGTCTTCGTTTCCATCCCTCAGTTTATTCAGGTATTATGAAGTTCCTTGCTTTCGAGCAGACTTTTAAAAACAGCCTTACAGGTCTCCCCATCGGTGGCGGTAAGGGTGGCTCCGACTTCGACCCCCGCGGTAAGAGTGATATGGAAATCCTCCGCTTCTGCCAGAGCTTTATGACAGAGCTTTACAGACATATCGGTCCTGATGTTGACGTTCCTGCAGGTGATATCGGTGTAGGCGGCCGCGAAATCGGTTACCTTTTCGGTCAGTACAGACGTCTCAGAGGTGCTTTCCAGAACGGTGTTCTTACAGGTAAGGGTCTTTCCTACGGCGGCTCACTTATCAGACCCGAGGCTACCGGTTATGGTGCAACATACTACACTTGTGAAGTATTCAAGCACTTCGGTGAAGATATCAAGGGCAAAACATTCGCACTTTCAGGTTTTGGTAACGTTGCATGGGGCGCTGCTAAGAAGATTGCTGAGCTTGGCGGTAAAGCAGTTACAATCTCAGGTCCTGACGGATATGTTTATGATAAAGATGGTATCGTTACAGAAGAAAAGATAAACTACCTTCTTGAAATGCGTGCATCAGGCAGAGATAAGGCTCAGGATTATGCTGATAAATTCGGTTGCGAATTCCATGCAGGTCAGAAGCCCTGGGGCGTAAAGGTTGACGTTGCAATGCCTTGTGCTACACAGAACGAAATCAATATGGATGAAGCTAAAAAGCTTGTTGCAAACGGCGTAGAATACTATATCGAAGTTGCTAATATGCCTACAACAAACGATGCTCTTGAATATCTTAAAGAGAATGTTAAGGTTGTTGCTCCCTCAAAGGCAGTTAATGCCGGCGGCGTTGCAGTTTCTGCACTTGAAATGAGCCAGAACTCTATGAGATATAACTGGTCCGCAGAAGAGGTTGACGAGAAGCTTAAAGGTATTATGAAGGATATCCACGATAACTCCGCAAAGGCTTCTGAGGAATACGGCTTAGGCTATGACCTTGTTGCAGGTGCAAACATCGCAGGCTTCCTTAAGGTTGCAGACGCTATGATGGCACAGGGACTTATCTGATTTCAAGATAACGGATAAAACAATAAATAAAATGATAACCGGCAGACATTGTCTGCCGGTTTTGTTTTTTATCGTTGTAATGAAGCCGATGTTTTTTGCGATGCGAAGGTGTATCAAGATACACCGAGTTGAGCAAACGCTCCAGCTTCGCCCAAGAAAGTCATTTAGCCGGGTAGAATCCAACTTTTTTCATTACCTTATCAAGTGTACGCTGTGAAAGACGGGTTGCAAATTCCGCACCCTTTGCCATACACTCTTCAAGATATTTTTTATCTGCAATAAGCTCCTTGTAACGAGCCTGAAGGGGTGCTAACTCGTTAACGACCGCCTCACCTACTGCAGTTTTGAAGTCACCATAGCCCTTGCCCTCAAATTCTTTTTCGATTTCATCAAAGGATTTGCCTGTACAACAAGAATAAATAGTCATAAGATTATTTATACCGTCCTTACCCTCGGCATAACGGACACAAGCCTCACTATCGGTAACGGCACTTCTGATTTTTTTCATAATCACGTTAGGCTCGTCAAGGATAGAAATGTATGACTTGGGATTATCGTCGGATTTACTCATTTTATGGGTAGGATCCTGAAGTGAAGTGATTTTTGCACCTTTTTTGCCTATAAAGGGCTCGGGCATTTTAAGAACATTCCCGTATATCATATTAAAGCGGTCACAAATATTTCTTGCAAGTTCAAGATGCTGCTTCTGGTCTGCTCCGATCGGAACATAATCCGCACCATAAACAAGAATATCTGCAGCCATAAGCACAGGATAATCAAATAATCCTACGGAGATGTTTTCACCCAACTTCTGGCTTTTTTCTTTAAACTGGGTCATTCTTGATGCTTCACCAAACTGTGTGTAGCAATTAAGAATCCAGCCAAGCTGTGCGTGTGTAGGCACGTGACTCTGCACAAAAATAACATTCTTTTCGGGATCGATGCCGAGAGCAATAAGCAAAGCATAAAGCTCCAAAGTATTCTTTTTAAGCTGTGCGGGATTATCGCGGAAAGTGGGAACGGTTATTGAATGAAGGTCCGCAACGCCGTAAAGGCAGTTGTAATCATCACACATATTTGCCCAGTTTTTTAATGCTCCGAGGTAGTTACCCAAGGTTGGTGTACCCGTAGGCTGGATACAGCTTAAAACAACTTTCTTTTTTTCTACTGTTGTGTTTTCCATTGTATGTATTACTCCGTAATTATTATTTTTGGTTTTTTACCTTTTTATCTTTGATTTTAATTATATAATCGCAGTTGATTGCGTGCTCCCCTTTTTTGGTTTTAAAAACAATCCAACCGTCAGAATAGCTTACTATTTCACCTTCGTTATCAAAGCTGTCTTCAATAAGTGAAAGTACAACGGGCTTATTCATATATTTCCTGATAATCTCTTCCATTTCTTTTCTGCCGTCCTTTCGGTTTTTCTGTCTGTTTTTAATAAACTTACGTTTTTGGCAATAGCGGTAGATTATAACCCACCACAAAACCGCAAGAGACACCCAATAAATCGGTTGCACCATTCATCATCCTTCATCAGAAAAGACCAACAATTTTGCCGTCTTCGGTTACATCTATACGCTCTGCCGCAGGACTCTTGGGAAGACCCGGCATTGTCATAATATCACCTGTAAGTGCAACGATAAAACCTGCACCTGCAGAAACCTTAAGATTACGAACAGTTACTCTGAAGCCCTCGGGTGCGCCAAGCTTTGTGGGATCATCGGAGAAACTGTACTGTGTTTTCGCTACGCATACGGGAAGCTTACCGAAACCGTCTGCAACAAGAGTTTCCAACTGTTTTTTAGCATTGGTTGTAAGGTCAACACCCTCACCGCCGTAAACCTTTGTAACAATAGCATTAAGCTTTTCTTCAATAGTTGTATCATCCTCATAAGAGAAGCTGAAGTTTGAATTATCCTCTTCCTCGCAAAGACGAACAACCTCTTTTGCAAGTTCCACGCCACCTTTGCCGCCATCTGCCCAAACTGTTGAAAGAACTGTGTTTACGCCAAGCTCCTTACATTTTGAAATGATAAAATCAATTTCGTTATCGGTATCTGTGGGGAAACGGTTAACCGCAACAACACAAGGAAGATTATATACGTTTTTGATGTTTGAAACGTGACGAAGAAGGTTGGGTATACCCTTTTCAAGAGCTTCAACATTTTCCTCACCTAACTGGTCCTTCTTAAGTCCGCCATGCATTTTAAGAGCACGAACAGTTGCAACTACAACTACTGCAGAGGGTCTGAGACCTGCCGCACGGCACTTGATATCCAGGAATTTTTCAGCACCTAAATCTGCACCAAAACCTGCCTCTGTAATAGCATAATCTGCTGTTTTAAGAGCCATTTTTGTTGCAAGTACAGTATTACAGCCGTGAGCAATATTTGCGAAGGGACCGCCATGTACAAAAGCAGGTGTACCTTCAAGAGTCTGTACGAGGTTAGGTTTAACCGCATCAACAAGCAAAGCAGTCATAGCACCCTGAGCCTTAATATCACCGCAAGTAACAGGCTTACCGTCAAAATCGTAAGCAACAACAATTCTTGCAAGACGCTCCTTAAGGTCTGTTATAGAGGTTGCAAGGCAGAAAACAGCCATAATTTCACTTGCAACAGTAATATCGAAACCATCCTCACGGGGAACACCCTGCATTCTGCCGCCAAGACCGTTAACGATATTTCTTAACTGTCTGTCATTCATATCAACGCAACGCTTCCATGTAATACGTTTAACATCAATGTTAAGTGCGTTACCTTGCTGAATGTGGTTATCCAGCATTGCGGCAAGAAGGTTATTAGCAGCACCGATAGCGTGGAAGTCACCTGTAAAATGAAGATTGATATCCTCCATAGGAACAACCTGAGCATAACCGCCGCCTGCGGCACCACCCTTAATACCGAAAACCGGGCCTAAAGAAGGCTCACGAAGGGCAACACAAGTATTTTTACCGATAAGGTTCATACCATCGGCAAGACCGATGGTTGTAGTTGTTTTACCCTCACCTGCGGGTGTAGGTGTAATAGCGGTTACAAGAACAAGCTTACCCTCTTTGTTATCATTCTTCAAATAGGATAAGTCAACCTTTGCTTTATACTTGCCATAAGGCTCAAGGTAATCGTCACCTACGCCTGCCTTTTTGGCAATTTCATAAATAGGTTTCATTTCGCAGCTCTGTGCAATTTCAATATCTGTAAGATAAGCCATTTTCAATTCCCTCTATTCTGTAATATTTAATTTGTCGCGACAAAGACCCTTGAAAAACTCAAAATTTTCTTCACCGCAAACATCAATATTGTTCATTAAAGAAGCCTGGTATTCATCGAAAAGCTTTTGCTTTGCCGAAGGACTGCGTTTGGCTTCAATTTCAGCAACAAGTGAGGTAAAGGATTCGTAAATAAAGCCTTTGATGATTTTATCACGACGCTCCTTTAAATCCTCGAGCTGTTCTGTCGGAGTGTGCCCCTCAAAACGCCAATACGGTTCAAGCTTGGCAAGGTTTTGGGTGCTTGATTCAAGATCCCTCATTGACTGAAAGAACAATTGAGGATGCTTGGTTGTATTTATATGGTGTGCGGCAGTTGAACCGATTTTGATGTTTTTGACAACAAAATTGTTGATTGCCGTAACCAATAAATCCTGGGTAAGCAATTTCCGTGTAACCGGAATGGAAGAAACTATCTTCTGTATTGCGATTTTTTCATCTCGGTCAAATTGCCTCGGTTTATGAACATACCCTTGTGGCTCGGGCTTTTTCTTTCTGAATAGCATATCAATATTTATCCTTAACCTGTACACCTGCGGAATAACAAGCGCTTACATAAGAGCCGTCATACGCCTTTATTGTGTATTTATATGTAGTGCCTTTAACTGCGGTTTTGTCGGTATATGAGGTTATATCGCCACTTTTAACAGTACCTATCTTTTTATAGGAAGAATTTGCAGTACTGCGATATATATAATATCCGTCACAACCTGCAGTTGCAGAATATGTTATCTTAACACCCGACTTTGTGCTTACACCTGATAAAAGCTCAGGTGCTTTCAGGAACTTCATCTTAACACCTGTACTGTTATAGGTGCTTACGTAAGAGCCGTTAAAGGCTTTTATCGTGTACGTATAGGTCTTGCCGTTTCCTGCCGTTTTATCGGTATAGTTAAGCTGAGTACTTTTGTTTATTGTAGCAATCTTTTTATATCCGCTGCTTGTTTTACGATAAACATAATAGCCGCTTGCTCCGTCGCATTTTTCCCAGCTGATATTAACACCTGCGATTTTGTTTTTGATTTTCAAATTCAGCGGTGATTCCATAGAAATTATAGTTTTACCTGCAGAATAATATCCGCTTACAAAATCCTTATAAACAGCCTTTACAGTATAAGTGTATTTTGTTCCGCGTACAGAAGCACCATCGTAGAAAATCTGTTTTGAGCCGTCAACTGTCTTTAAAAGCTTCCATTTGCCGTTAGCTGCCTTGCGGTAAACCATAAAGGAATCTGCAGAGCCTGAATAAGACCATTTAACCGCAACGCTGTTTTGAGTGTTATATACTTTTGTAACGGTAGGTGCACTTACAAAAACAATTTGCACTCCGCTTTTGTTATATGCACTGAAATTGCTTCCGCTCTTGGTTTTTACCATATAGTAATAACGCTTTCCTGCAGAGGCGGAGGTATCAATATAGCTACGTTTTGTGCCTGCAACCTTATCAACATATTTCCATGTATCAGAAGCACTTGTTTTGCGATAAATGTAAAAGTAATCGTTACCGCCTGAAGCAGACCAATTAACGCTGACACCATTTACAGTATTTTTTGCAGTAAGATTTTTCGGTGCAGTAACATAGTAGCAGGACAAGCCCTTTTTATTATAATCACTTCTGCCTGAAGAGTTGAATGCCACAACTGTATACGTGTTTGTTGTCAAAGGAGTGGCTTTTGTATCCGTATAGGATGTTACACTGTTATCATTTATTGTAGCAATTTTACTCCAGCCGCTGCTTGTGTTTTTGTAAACATAATAGCCCTCTGCATCCCCTGAGCGTGACCATGTGATTGAAACACCATCCATAGCAGATTCAACCTTTTTGAGTACAGGAATAAGTGCCTGGGATTTAACAAACTTCATATTGTTATTCTGTACGTATTTATGACCTGCAGAATTCTGCGGTGCATAAATAGTAAAGGCATTATCCGCCTCAGGATATACAAACATATCGAGTGATGCATCTGCCAACGAAAGATAATAATCAACGTTGTACTCATTAAGTGAGGAGTATTCAATTCCGTTTTCACTGAGGAATTGGGCAACGCCGTAAACATCGATACTATAACTGTAACCGAAGGTCTTCGCGCCTATATATGTAAGCGACGACGGTAAATTAACTTTTTTGAGATAAGGACAATTAAGAAAAACGCTGTCATAAAGCATTTCAACACCGTTTTCGAAAGTTACATTTTCAATAGGTGTATTAAAAAATGCCATTGCACGTACACGCTTTACATTTCCGGGGATTGTAATGCTTTTGATATTGACATTGGAAAAGGCCTCTTTCCCGATTTGTGTAACGCTTGAGGGAATAGTAAAATTATAACCGGGATTTGCTTCCCATTTACCTGCGGGAGCAAGAACAAGGGTTGACATATCCTTTGAATAAATAAAACCGTTGTTGCTTTTATACGTCTGATTGTTTGCAGAAACAGTATAATTGTTGATCGGTGAACCTGCAAACATTGAGGCACAAACGTAGTTCACCTTTGACGGAATATTGATATTAGTGATACCTGTATTGGCAAAAGCACCATCACCGATTATTTCAATAGATTCCGGCAAAATCACCTCTTTAAGGTATATTTCACCATTGAAGGCACTTTCCATAACACTTTTTACGCCATCTTTAATGACAACCTTGGTAACATAGCACTGTACCTCCTGCTGAATGGGAAACCAGCTTTCTTCATAAATGCCGTTAGGCATATAACCGTTACCGCTTAAGGTGAGAGTTGCGGTGCCTGTATCTGTATTATAGGCAAAGCTCCAGTTAACAACACCACTACCCGGCTTGGATGTATCCTGAACAACTCCGCTTTCCACCCCTTTTTCCGCAGAAGCAGAAATGCCCATTGCCGATATTGATGTTATTAGCATTACAAAAATGAACAACAAAGAAACTATGCGTTTTTTCATTATACCCCTCCGTATTACATATATTATAATATTATAATTTTATTTTACATAATTGTCAATAAAACAAGAGAAAAAGGAAAAAACGAAGCGTAAAAGAACTGATCACGAAAACCAAAACTAATTAACATAAAACACCGCAAGGAGTCTGTTCCCCTTGCGGTAATTTCATAACCTCGTATTAAAATGCTTTTATGTTGATTACTTAAACAAAGACCAAACAATCATTTTGCCAATCGCAAATTATTTTTGTACCTGCAGAAATTTCACCCAGAAGATATTTTTCGGCAAAAACATCCTCCACAAGACTCGTTACCGCCCTGCGCAACGGTCTTGCTCCGTAAACTGTATCGACTCCCTTTTTCGCAATATTATCAACAACCGATTCAGAAAAAGAAACCTCTATACCCGATTCAAGGCACCTTAAGGAAAACTCATCAAGCATTTTCTGAGTAATCTTCTTCACTTCCTCCTTTGATAAGGTGGAAAAAACGATCATTTCATCAATTCTGTTTATTAATTCAGGCTTAAAGAATTGCTTAACCTCATCAAGAACAAGCTTTTTTATATGCTTACGCTGTAACTCGGCATTATTAGAATCACCGAACCCTATCAAGTTACAGTTATTTGAAATAAGCTTTGCACCGATATTAGATGTCATAATTATTACACTATTTTTAAAATCTGCTTTTCTGCCGTTTGAATCCGTAAGAACACCATCCTCCAGAATCTGCAAAAGAATATTATATATTTCCGAATCTGCCTTTTCGATTTCATCAAACAAAACTATAGAATACGGATGACGGCGAATCTGTTCGGTAAGTCTGCCACCCTCCTCAAAGCCGACGTATCCCGGCGGAGATCCGACAAGTTTCGAAACAGAGTGCTTCTCCATATATTCTGACATATCAAAGCGTATTATTTTTTGTTCCGAGCCAAAAAGACATTCTGCCAAAGCTTTTGTCATTTCAGTTTTACCTACTCCCGTAGGACCTAAAAGCAAAAATGAGCCTATAGGTCTTTTGGGATTTTTAAACACAGACCGTCCACGTCTTATTGCCTTGGCAATAGCCGAAACACATTCATCCTGACCGATAATCCTGTTATGGAGCGATTCCTCAAGGGAAAGCAAATCTGCACTTTCTTCACGTGTTAAGCGTGATACGGGCACCCCTGTACTTGCGGAAACCACATCTGCAATATGTTCGCCCGTTACTGTTGGCACTGTGTTTTTCAGAGTATCCTGCCACATCTGTTTTTTGTTCCGCAATTCATTTGCCAGTAGTTTTTCCTTATCGCGTAGTGTTGCGGCTACTTCAAATTTCTGGTTGTTGATCGCATCCTGTTTTTCTCTTCTTACCGCCAAAAGTTTATGCTCAGCCATACGCACATTTGGAGGCGGAGTAAAGCCCTCCAGTCTCACACGAGCCGCCGCTTCATCAATAAGGTCTATGGCTTTATCGGGCAGAAATCTGTCGGAAATATACCTACTACTCAAAGCAACAGCCTTTTGTATCGCATCATCGGTAATAGTTACATTATGATGCTTTTCGTACCTTTCGCGTAAGCCAAGCACCATTTTAACGGCAGTTTCGAAGTCGGGCTCATCAACAGACACCGTCTGAAAACGTCTTTCAAGAGCAGAATCCTTTTCTATAAATTTTCTGTATTCCGAGATAGTTGTAGCACCAATCACCTGAATATCACCCCGAGCAAGAGAAGGCTTAAGTATATTTGCAGCATCCACCGCCCCCTCTGCTGACCCTGCGCCGACGATATTATGTAATTCGTCAACAAACAAAATAATATTACCGTCACGGCAAACGTCATCAACAATATTCTTTATACGCTCTTCAAAATCACCTCGGTATTTTGTCCCTGCCACCATACAGGTTAAATCTATGCTTACAATATGCTTATCCTTCAATATGTCGGGCACGTCACCACAATTTATTTTCAAGGCAAGCCCCTCTGCAATAGCGGTTTTACCTACCCCGGATTCACCTATAAGGCAGGGATTATTTTTTGTTCTTCGACACAAAATTTCTATAACACGCTGAATTTCCTTATCTCTGCCTATAACAGGATCAAGAAGATTTTTTTGTGCTGATTGAGTTAAATCCTTACCATATTTCGCAAGATTGTTTTTAGGTGATGACGGCTTTTTTTCATCCTTATTCCCCACCTGATTTTTACTTTTCTGCACAAGATTCACAAGCTCGTAGGGTTGAACACCCAAAGCAGATATAATTCTACAAGCAGCACAATCACCCTCGTTAATAATAGCTAAAAGCAGTTGCTCTGTGCCCGCCTCTGACATAGGCGACGTTTTGCCTAAGGATAAAGCGTTTTCAATTATCTTTCTGCATCTGGGTGTTATATCATCGGGATTAAGGCTTGTAGGAAGACCCATACCTATTGCACTTTTGATCTGCTCCTCCGCCTTTTTTAGTGTTATTCTTTTTATATTCAATACGGATGTTGAAACCATATTCGTATCTGTCAATAAGCCTAAAAGCACATGCTCGGTGCCTATATAGGTATGCCCCATATTTTCCGCACTTTCCACCGCATAATTCAATGCGTTATTTGCACTTTCGTTAAAACCCGTAAATTTATACATATAATCACCTATCCTCGTTTTTAGTAAGTGCCAATGTCAAAACAGTCATATCATCATTTTTAGGCGGTTGGTTACGCCTTATTAACTCACTTACGGAGGTTGTAAAATTACGTACACTTCCACCGCTGAAGCCTTTAAGCTCCTTACGTAAGGGATAATAATCCTCCTCCCTTACTCCATCAGAGCACATCACAATTACATCACCATCACTAAGACTACCGCCTCCGTTTTTTATATCACATTCACTCAATATTCCTAACGGCATTGTACTGAAGCCGATATTAACAATTTTATTATGCTTTTTTACCAGACTGTCAGCTGCACCGCATTTGTAAAATTCGCAATGCCCTGTATACAAATCCACACAGGCAAGGTCTAAGGTAACAGAGCATTCATCGCCTGATTTTGAAATCAATGCAGAGTTCACGGTTTTTATTGACGGAATTATTCCAAACCCTGCTTTAATTAATTTTTCAAAAAGGCTTACGGCAAGTGAGGATGCAACTGCAGCATTTGTACCAGTACCCATTCCGTCGCAGATAAGGGCGTAGTAATAGCCGTCATTATCCTGAAATGTTGTATAGCTATCCCCCGAAAAACGTTGTTCAGAGGCATTGTATTGAACAACAGAACTGACAATTACATAATCTGATTTTTCCTTATATGAAAGTCTTAATTCTTCATCATCCTCACTTTTTTCAGGTAATTCAAGCTTCCTACCCGACAAAACGCCCAATTGTACGTAAAGATTATGAAGAAGGCTTTTGTCGTAAGGCTTTTTAATTTTTAATTCAATAACAATTTTATCCGTATTGTTATAATAACAGCAGCTTTCCGTAGGGTTTAATCCACAGCCTGAGGCGGCGGCACGTACACGTGCGGCAATATCCATATCAAACCGAACGTTTTTAGCTACACTTTCACTTAAGGAGTCAAGCAACGCCGCGACATTTATAAACTGTTCTGCCGCAGACGAGTGAATCTCACGAATACGGCTTTCCATACGCTGATTGATGGTGTATTCCCCATATAATTTATTAAAGCTTGAGCATATATTTTCGGTACGAATACAAAACGAAGCAAAGGATTGAGGTGCAGTTTTATACTCAAGATAAACGCCCTCTTTTTTTAAATTAAGAAGTGTATCGAAATTCTGTGCGGTATTCTTCTGTGATTCACCCCAGCAGGAATCATACAAGCCGCAGGAGCCGCATATTTTATCACGGGTACGCCTTATTATGCCCGAGGCATCCTCCTGCTTCGATTTGGTTATTGCCTTATTGACAGTTGATACAGATTCGCATATTTCCGCCGAATATTCCGATGCACGCTTAAGCTTTGATACAATATCCAACCTTACGGACTCAATAACAGGTGACGTAATTGCAGGTAAAAAAACCGACTCCAATTTATTATTGAATTTTTGAGTTATCACCAAAAACAACACACCTGAAATCACTGTTTCAATAACCAATGGTAAAACATTGACAGAATTATACGCCACAATGGTTATAGCAACACCCGAAAAGCAATACGCAAAAAATCCAGCTATTCTCCCAAATTGAGAAAATGCACCCGAAAGCAAACCGCCCAAGGCATAAAATGAAAGTAAATATATATTGCTGTCATCAAGAAGCATTGCTATGCCCGAACAAACACCAACTATCGCACCACCCGATTCTCTACCATAATAGCCACAAATAAGCACCAGAAGTGAAGCAATAATATGTGCGGGATAAACATTATTGATATTGAAGCTGTTTATTGATAACAACAAAACAACTGCACTTATTACAATTGCGGTAGCCTCTTTGGATGTAAGGCAAGAAAGACCACCTTTTACTGAAAATACACTTTTGCATTTTATAAAAGCATATGCAGTAACACCGCCTATTGCACCCTCTGAAAAGCACAATAAAACCCCTAAAGCCGTTATCCCCTCAGCAACAACTATTGCAATACCTGTTATAAAAACACAGATAAACACAACAACCACCGAGGTTATCGGATTATCCTTCAACCAATAAAATGTTTTCAATGCAGTCATAACGACCACCATGGCAAGAATGGCGGCAGTATACCGCAAAGCGGTAACTGAATCCAACGAGAAAAAGTAACCTGCAACTGCACCGCCCGTTGCAGTAATCAGAAATCCGTTATGCATACTGCAGGCAAAAGCTATTCCGAAAGGTGAAAAGTTTTTACCAAAGCCCGATAGACTATATAAAATCCCTAAAACAAAAATACATATATGCTTCCCTATTTTTTTGAATATTCCTTTTTTATCCTGCACATTCAGGGTACTCCTGATACTTTCAACTGCCTGTGTAACGCCCATAAATATACTCCTACTTCTGTTTTTTACAATTTTACACAAGCAACAGAGAAAAAAAGGTCACATTATAATGTTGTTATATAGCTTTTAATGTCAAATAAGTGTAAATAAAATATTTTAATTTACAAGAATGTCAAAAGGATTCGCATTCCGAAGAATACGAATCCTTGTTTTTTATAATATTCGGTTAAAATCAGTAAATTAATATTGCCGCATCATTGTTAAGCCACTTAAGAATTGAAACCATTGTGGCTTCGGAGGTTGCAATACAACCGAGTGTGGGGTTACTTCCTACGTGAAGGAAGATTGCAGAGCCGTTACCCTTTACTATGGGGTCAGTATTATATTCGACCACAACGCCATATTTGTAGCTACTCGGATGGTCGGCAAGCTTTTCTGCACTTGACCAGGTAACTGAAGCTTCGGATGAATCCACCCACTGGTTATAATACTGTGAATTCACATCATCCACCCAATAGCTGGTGTTTGTAACATTGCGGTATTCGATGCTTGTACCGGGATTTGGGGCTAAACCGAAGGCAAATCCCAATGGATATAAGCCACGAGGAGTTTTTTGGTCACCCTCCCTTTTATTTTCACGTGCGGTTACACCATTTCCACCTACGTAGGCTTGATTTTCTATGCCAGCCTCTGCCCAATTACCCTGCTGATTTTCGTAGCAGGTAATTGTATATGTTGAGCCGAATTCTTCCGTAACGGTAATAAGCTGGCTGTAAACCGAAACCGCACTTTCATCAAGACCACTTTTTTGGAGTATTGAAAAAAGTGAATCAGGCATCCCTTTTTCAAGCTTAGCTGAGCTTTCAGCTGAAGGTACGTTAACCTCTGCTTCCTGCTCCATCTCCGCCACTGCCTCTGTTTGATTCTGTTGTTGTGCCTGTTCGGGTACCTCCACCATTCCGCTGTAGCCACAACTATTGAAAAGAAGCATTACCGCCAGCACAATTGTTAAAATATAACTAACCTTATTTTTCATATCAATAAATTATAATTCTCGGATTCTGGTTACTGTCAAGATACGATAAAAGTGTAAGCATATCCTGAGGTCCTATGTCAATGCAGCCTTGTGTACTGTCAAGAGTTCCGTATTTACCGCAAATTGTAATAACTGAGCCTCTACCTGCAGTTGCACTGCCGGGAGTAAGACCATCACCGTTAAATGCGATATTTATAAGATAGTTGTGGGTGTTATTGTTAAAATATGCACCATAAATATACTCGGAACTTGCCCAGTCACCACCGCCCTGCTGAATGGTGTTATAATAACGTGAAGAGCTGTCATCAACCCATACAGTATTTGCATCTACCCATTCAAAGGACATTTTCGTTTCAGGCTTACTTATACCCAAACAGAAGTTGAGGGGAAATTCACCTGCAGGAGTACAACTATCACCATCAATTTTATTGTTGCTTATGCCATTGGTGCCGCATCTGCCAGAGGTTTGGAATTTCTCTACCCAAAAATCACCGACCTTTTCATAAAGCACTAAATCAACATAAGAGCCGTCAGCTTTGACAAGAACAAGCTGATTGCAGGATTTGTCCGCAGGTAGCATTTCGGGAACAACTGCATCAACCGGTTGTGTCTGCGACACTACAGATGAAGCATCTGCAACTACAACACTCTCATCGTCACCGCCGAAAGAATCTGCGGGTTCAAGCTCAGATGAGCCGAAAATAGTCGAAAAAACAAACCAGCCGACAATTCCCAAAAGAATTGTACCGCAAATGCAGATTGTAACAATAACGGAAACGGGTAGTTTACTCTTCTTTTCGGGTACTTTTTTTTCGTCACTCTGCTTACGGATGGTATCCGTTTGGTTAATGACTATTGTGTATTTACCCAGCTTGATGTTGGTACCATTGGCAACAAGACATTCGAACATCGTGTTACCGTTAATGATAATTCCACCATCGGTATTAGCGCTAAAGACACGCCACCCCTCTGCAGTCATCTGAAAATAACCATAGAAGTCGTTTACACCCGACTCAGCAAGAGCAATATCGTTACCAGTACCGCTACCGAAGGTGATACGATTTTTTTTAAAATCAGAAAGATTAAGTTTTGATACGGGTGTATTGCCATCATATATAGTTAAAACAAAGCTATCAGCCGATGTTACCTCAGTCAAAACAAACCCTCCCTTATAAATTTTTATACAAGGATTATAGCAAAGGGTTTTTTTGTTGTCAATTAAACCGACGGTTACAATAAAACTACAATTATGTTACAAAAGACCTCAGAAGGTGTCATCATCCATTTCTACCTGCCTGATTCCGGATTTTCCAAACTTCTCATCATAAGCAGCTTTACCTTGAGCAATTGCCGGAAAAACGTTGCTTGTGTCACTTGTGGGCTGGATATTATAGGTACCGTAAGAGTTAACCATATCAAAGGAATTTCCGTTAAATGCATCATAGGAATTGGCGGCGATATCAACACGTGATTTTTTCCTTTTCCGCATTTCGATTGTTTTTCTTTTTTTCATAAAATCACTCCTTAATGCTATTGTTTCCTGATAATATTTTTTTATAAAAATTTATTATTGTTATTGAATATATAAGTTAAATTTAATATAATATATGGAGAGTAAAATAACGGAAGTGATTGTATGATTCAATTCGGTACCGGCGGTTGGCGTGCCGTAATCGGTGATGATTTTGTAAAAGAAAATATATGCAGAGTTGCCGCAGGCATTCTTGCTATGGCAAAAGCGGAAAATAAAGCTGACAAGCCTATAATAATAGGTTATGACCGTAGATTTTTATCCATCAGTGCGGCTAAATGGGTAGCAGAGGTTCTTGCAGCAGGGGGCATAACCGTATGGTTCCTCAACCGTTCCGCCCCTACTCCCCTTATTATGCATACGGTTAAGGATAAGGATTTGCACTTCGGTATAGAAATAACCGCAAGCCACAACCCCTCGAACTACAACGGCATTAAGCTTATTACTGCCGAGGGTAGAGATGCTTCACTTGAGGTTACAAGCAAGCTTGAGGAGTTAATCAAAAACATTAAAGGCGTTGATTCCGCAAGCTTCGATATTGCGGTAAACGAGGGTAAAATTGTTTACATCCGCAACCCATTCAACGATTTTCTCGATGATATAATTGAGCTTCTTGATATGAAGGCATTACGTGACCGCGGTCTTCGAGTGCTTTTTGATACTATGCACGGCTCGGGAGCTTATCCGTTGCAGGTTATTTTATACACCGCAAGATGTACGGTAGACACCATAAACCTTAACAAAGACGCATATTTCGGTGGTATGATGCCTGCTCCGACGGAGCAGACCTTACGTCCCTTAAGTGAAAGGGTAATACGCGACGGCTACGACCTTGGTATTGCTATGGACGGTGACGGTGACAGACTCGGCATAATAGACAAAAACGGCAGATATATAAACGCCAACGAGATTTTGTGCCTTTTGTATTACTATCTTGTTAAATACAAAAACTGGAAAGGTGCAGTTGTACGTAACCTTGCAACAACACACCTACTTGACAAAATCGCAGAAAGCTTCGGTGAAAAATGCTACGAGGTGCCCGTAGGCTTTAAATACATATCATCAAAAATAGACGAGGTTGATGCACTTTTAGGCGGTGAATCATCAGGCGGTCTTACAGTACGCGGTCACATCCACGGTAAGGATTCCGTATATGCCGCAGCACTTTTTGTTGAAATGGTAAGCGTTATAGGTAAAGCCCCCTCGGAAATAATCGACAAGCTTCAGGAACAATTCGGCAAACATGTTATGGTAGAAGGTAACCTTGTTTTTGAACCTGAATACAAACATATAGTCAACAAAATACTTTTCGATGAAAAGACACTTCCCGATTTCGGTGAAAAAATAGAAAAAGTAAATTACGAGGATGGGTGCAAAGTGTATTTTGAAAACGGAGGATTCATCATTTGCCGTTTCTCAGGCACAGAGCCTCTTCTCAGAATTTTTGCAGAAAGCGACTGCAAGGAAAAGGCACAGAAATATATAGATGATATGCGCAAGCTTTTAAAAATCTGATGTACAAAATAAACACGCGAAGCAAAACGCTTCGCGTGTTTATACACTTGACAAAAAGTATTATTTTGATATAATTGTCAATGTTGTAAAAACATAATAATAAAAACACACGCCTCCATAGTTAAATGGATATAATAAACCCCTCCTAAGGGTTAGTTATAGGTTCGATTCCTATTGGGGGTGCCAAAGAAAAAGCACTTGAACATTCAGTTCAAGTGCTTTTGTTAAATGGATATAAGAACCTGACACTTCGTGTCAGAACCTTGTTACTCGCTTCGCTCGTAATAATAAACCCCTCCTAAGGGTTAGTTATAGGTTCGATTCCTATTGGGGGTGCCATAAAAAAGCCGAAAAAACCTTGATTTTACAAGGCATTTCGGCTTTTTAATTTTTTTGGATGAGTTTCTTTGCTTAAAAATTCAAATTCATTAAAAAACATTTCTCTTTAGCTTTTCAGCATTTTTTCTGCTAATGAAAATTAGCAGATTTTTTGATTTTATGCTAATGAAAAATATCTTCCTGCTAATTTTGGTTTTCAAGTCATTTCAAAAACTGCTAATTTATAGGCGGATGATATGAAGTCAATATAGAAATTTTATTCTTTGAGTGATATTCATTTTATAAAGACTACGACTCATTGTTTTTCTATTTCTTCAAAGAAGATATTATATATTCCGTTCTATATAATTGCTTGAAAATCCGAATTAGATGCATTGCTGCATATGACGCCTTTGTTGATTTTTTTGTAAAAAAAGGTATAATTGAAGTAACTATAAAAGTTGTTTTATTGACTTTAACAATTTGATTAAAATATAACTTCTAAAGAAGGAAAGAGTATATGATACTAGCAATAGATTTTTCACAATTAATGAAATTTATGGTGAAATAAAAATCCTACAAAGTGAACTACAAAAATTGATAAAACCTAAAGAAAAGAGAGCAGGTGCTGACCCGCTCTCTAAAACTATGTTTTGGTATGTATCAGATATCTCCGGAGTTATCGTAAACGGATCCGGCAATAAGCTTAACGCCCAACCTGAAGCCATCGATGAAAGCTTCTTTCTCCAAGAGATTGTTCATATCAGTCATACATTCTTTTATCTTTTCATATACGTCTTTTTGTTGTGGAGATAATAGTACAGAAAGCTTTTCTTCATTTTTCACCACCAAATCAAGCAGATGCGAATACTCACTACCACGAGTCAGGTGCTTCTCGCACGGGCATATGTTACCGTAGAATAAATCTTCAATCATTCTCATGTGTCGCACTCCTTTCATGCAACACAAACACATACCATAAAGAAATTGAGAAGTCCAGATAATTTTACGCCACATTAGCATTTGCGTTGATATTTTCAATGATTTTTCTGATACCTGCCCAGACGGACAAGTCTGTGAAAATTTCGACTACGCTACCTTTATCTGTGAATGGTGATTCTTGCAAAACGGAAAGGTCTTTCATCAATCCGTTGTGAACTATATATTCAACAATCTGATTCACAAAATAAATCTGTCTTGAATCAAGATTTACATCATCAAGGTATTTCGCGAATGCAGTTTTTGCTGCATTCATATCAAGACCTACGATTTCACGAACAAATTCACCGAGAGGCTTCTGACCGAACTCAGCTTCATAGTCAGCCTTTGTTCCCACCTCGTTCCAAAGAATTTCTTCCAATGCTTTCACATCATCAGTGTTCAAAGGAATATTTGATTTGAGTTTTGCAATAACGGGATTTTCCTGATGCTGACGAACATAGAATTCAGCTTTGGCTTTGTAATTCTTTAAATCGTCATTTTCAAGCTCGGATTCGTTCCACTCGATTGATAAAATTTCATCGTCAAAGTTGGTGTTGTAGATAGCACCTTCGTAGGGAATGTATTTTATCAAATCACGCAAGTTTTCACGGATATGCTCAAACTCGTTGATGCCTGCGTTGTCAACATAATTGGTGTGAAGAATCTTATCAATCAATTCCGCTTGCACCATTATTTCAGGAATGTTTGCAACGCTTGCAATGCCTGCAACCTTTTTGAAAAGGTCACTACGGGCACGAGTATATTTTTTACCTATCAGATATGCAAGCTCAATGCCGTACATAAGAGCATCAAAACGCATCGCTTTCGGGTCATCCTCATCAGGTGTGATGAGTGGCGCAAGCTCTTCTCCCATAATGAGAGTATCTTCGTAGGTAAGGCTTGTGTAATTATCGGGATTCGAATACAACTCAACATATTTCAAATGCTGACGAACTGCAAAATTTTCTTTGTTAAGCTCCCGAACCTTACGAACCATATCCTCAACAAGAGCTTTGCGGAAAGCAATTAAATCTTCGGTCTGATATGCTATATCCTGAAGCTTGAAAGCTATCTGCGATTTCAAACCAAAAATTGCACCTTGTAACGCAATCTGGTTTGCAGTAGGTTTGCCTTTGTTCATTCGGAAAAATTCAAAGTTTCCGCAGAAATCAAATATGTAGAATATGTTTTTATCCTTACCATCCAAAAGACCTTCGCAAAGGCGGGTTCCTCGACCTATCATCTGCCAGAATTTCGCCTTACTCATAACCTTTTTGAAGAACACAAGATTAACTACCTGGGGAACATCAATACCGGTATCAAGCATATCAACAGAAATAGCAATCTGCGGTAATTTCTTAGGATCTGAGAATTCATCAATAGCAGTCTGTGCATAGTTGATTTTATTATCAATAACCTTTGCAAAACCGTTAAGATGGGGATATTCTTTGTTGAATACCTCGAATATTTTTTCGGCGTGCCTGTGGTTTTTGGCAAAGATAATTGTTTTACCAATTCTTTCGCCATAGTCAATTTTAATGCCGTTTGTCATTAAAACATTAAGCACTTCTTTGATTGTATCTTCATTAAAAATCCATTCATTGAGAGCGGATGAACCGATGCTTTCGGGCAGTTCACCATCACGGGCAAAGGTTGATTCATATTCTTCTTTATCCTCATCGGATAAATCATCATAAACAATGCCTTGCTCAATGAATTTGAGCTTGGTTTCAACGGACATAAAATCAACAAGATAACCGTCCTTAACTGCATCTGCAAGCTCGTAGCCATATGTCGGAACACCGTTTTCAAGCTGAAAAACCTCATAGGTGTTCTTGTCAATTTCATCCTTTGGCGTGGCTGTAAGACCCACCAAGGGTGCGTCAAAATAATTAAATATATCACGGTATTTGTTATAAATTGAGCGGTGAGCTTCATCGCATATCACCAAATCAAAATGACCGCAGGTGAAAAGCTTACCTTTTTCATCCTTAACAGAATCAATGCAGTTCATCATTGTCTGATAAGTTGAGAAAACACAGTGAGCGTTATAATTATCTTTTTCTTCGCAGAGATTTGTAACAGATAAATCAGGGAGCATATTATAGAAGCTGCGCTTTGCCTGAGTTACCAATGAGTTTCTGTCAGCAAGGAAAAGGATGTTTTTCACCCATCCGTGTTGCAACAGAACATCGCAGAGTGCAATAACAGTTCTTGTTTTACCTGAACCTGTTGCCATAACAAGCAGGGCTTTTCTTCGGTTCTTTTTGCCGAAGCTATCGCAAACCGCTTTTATAGCACCCTCCTGATAATATCTGCCTGCAATTTCTTTATTAACCATTACGTGATTAAGGCTTGTTCGCATAGTCTGAAGATTAAAAAGCTTTTCCAAATCACGCTTTGAATAAATGGTAGCACATTTACGCTCTGGGTAGAGGTTATCTGTGATTCGGGTATCAAAACCATTTGTAAGGAAAATCACAGGACGGCGACCAAATTTCTTTTCTAATAAATCAGCATATAGCTTTGCCTGTTGCCTGCCTTTTGAAACATCAACGCAGGTGCGCTTTGCTTCAATAACTGCCAAAGGCTTACCATCATCACCGAATAAAACATAATCGGCAAAGCCAACCTCGGATTTATTGGGCATACTGGGAAGCTCATATTCATTAACCCAATCCTTGCCCTCAACCCAGCCTGCATCCTGAAGCATAAAATCAATATAAATTTTACGGGTTTTGTATTCAGAAATATCAAGGGGTTTCGGAACATAAGTCTGTTGCTGACTTTCACGGCGAGAGGTTAACTCTGCTTTAAGGCTTTCGTTCTCGGCAATTAGCGCTTTAAGGTCAATATCAACGAATTCAACCTCTTCAACCTTTTCTTCTGCACTTTCTTCCAGAAGACCAAGATTGAAATCGCCCGGAACATATTCTTCACCATAGCAACAAGCAATGAAATCCATAAATATATACAGGTTTTCAAGGCAGAGTGTTGCCTGCTCAACAGAAAACTTTTTACCCTCATGAGCCGCATTATTACCTAAACGGCGAATGAAATCCATCCTTCGCCATATATCATTGCCGACTATATCACGGAAATCCTCGGTATTCATAAGACTCACCAAAGTTTCCTGATAAGGCTCACCAAGAGAGCCGTCAACGGAATACATCCATTTAACAGCCATCTCCATCGCCCTACGGCAATTTATAATGCAGGTTGACAGGTCAATATGTAAAGTTTTTTCCGCCGCAACAGCAATGCCCGAAAAACTATCAAATTGCTTGTCCTTTGTCAAAAAATCAAAGTTGGTCATTTCTTTCACCTATATTACCCGATAATAGTATATCAATTAATGTTTTGGAATGGATTTTGTTTTACGTACTTTAACGACATGTTGGGGATAAGTAGTATCAAAATCTTCATCTACCAACAAATGTTTATAATAATTCACTTTAATTTTGTCTTTGCCTTTTTCTTGTTGTTTTTTCAAAAGAATTTTATTAATTTTTATATCCAAATCAATATCCCTACGCCAAGGGAATCTTATATGATTCAATACAAGCCAATACACATCACAACAAAAATCCCCAAGCTCTCGTTTATCGCATTGTTCTGTATTTTTAATGGTATCAATTCTTTTTAAAACATCATTTATGTAGCTCAAAATTCTTTCTTCGTTTGTTATAATTCTATCCACAGCAATGAGTTTCTTAGCTTTTTCTAAAACTTTTTTCAACTCCTCAAGTTCGTTGTACAGGGTAACAGTGGGTAACATCTTTTTGCCTGAAACAATATACGTTTGAATGCCACGAAAACGGTTATCAGTATAACACCAATTGGAACAATATGCATCAGTATAGTGCGGGTAATTTTGTTTTACGACTTTTGATATGGTGTTTTCAAGCGAATACATAAGCCATATGTAAATTTCAAATTGTTCATTTAAAATATCTTTGTTTCTATAATATGCATCTCTTACAGAAATAGCACATGTTACAACAATAGAAGAAAATAAGGTAAATTTACATTCATCTATTAACTCCAAAAAGGTTTTATGTGTTAGAATTATCAAGATAACAATGAAAGCCCCCCACAAAGGAATTAACCAAAAAGTTGGCATACTAGCTTTTTTTAAAAAAACAAATCTACGAACACATCTTCTTATATGCAACTTTAGCTTATAGAAATACAATTTAAGATTGTCTGTAAACAATATTTTTTCTATTATGTTGGGGATTTTATCACACAGAAATCTGTAGTATATATTAATACAAAATCTGTATACAATGATACAAAAAAACCGAAAAAACCAAATAAAACAAAGCACAAATACAATCCATATCATATTTATATTTTGCGTTGATTCAATAAAATCAATTGTTTGGCTATAGTGATTGAACAAAACAATCTCAAGTACTATAGCTAAAATCCCACTTGAATATTCTGTGATCTTTTTGAATTTATACACATTCTCACCAACTATTCATTTGTTGTTTCATTATTATAGACTAAAAGAAAAACTTCTTTGTTTTCTGTTTCGTTAAGCAAAACACCTACATCTTGTTCGACGATTAATGTATAATAAGATTGACTTCCCGACTTCGCTCTAAACATAAGTTCAACTGACTTGCAGTATTTATTACCGAGAACATCTTGGTAATAAACATGTAAAGTCGGACGAAATTCTAGTTTTTGAGGAATATAGAACGTAATCTGTTGAAATATTGATGACTGACTTTTCACTATTCTGTTTTTGTTAAGCCAAAACTTTCCATCTTGTTTTTGGCTATCAATCGAAATGCCGTATTTTAAATCTAGGGCGGCCCCTAATCCAATATTAAAGATATTAAATGAGACATTAAGTGGGTGTATAGTGTTGCTTCCACTTGAAGTATAATCAACATCCATACTAATACAATCGTTGTTATGTTTACTGGAAACGCCACAAATCTCGAAATCTAAAACAGGAATATTGTTCAATCGCTTTTGCTCTTCATGTTGTTACTTTGATATTTGTAATTCTTTTTTCGTTAAGCGTATCGTTACAATAATTCCTATCACAGAAACTACGGAGCCAACAACCGCACCTATATAACTACCAAAAAAGTCGATCCAATTAGAGTTAGAGATATTGCTTGGAAAGTTATTGCCTATTATTAGCCAATCAATACCTAAAGGTAAAAGAATGACTAAAAAAAACGGTAATGAAAATAGCAATCAAATACTTTTTTGACATATTTTCACCTCATCCAAAATATTGTTGCATTAATGATTTTTTTAGTGTTTCGAGTTTTTCAAGACTTTGCTGAACTTCAAATTTTGATTTGTCGATTTGTTTAACGAAGGCTGCAAACTCGTTTTGAAGTTCTATTGGTGGAATGGGAACCTCAAAATTCCTGAAATCATTCATAGATACTCGTGGCATTTTTGCCCCTGCGACTTTCTCACTTATCATAGTTACAAAGTCATCACTTCTAAGCATATAAGCCAAATACTCACGATTAAGCTTGAAACTGTTCGGCTTTAGTGGAACAAGTTCTGATGTAGAGTATCCACACCTATTAGGTATTACAACCTTATTCAAATATGGCCTTAATTTGGAATAGAGAACTGTAGAATCATCGAAAACACAAGTAGAATTGCCTACCTCGTCCTTTGGCACTATTAAATAATCAATTATTCTTCCTGTTTGAGATTCAATCATATCAAGATTAAGCAACCATACTTCATCGGGCATTTCACCTAAATAGTTTTGAGACGGAGCTATGCTTTGCATTTTTTCTGTTTCCCAGTTCATTGTGTTGGAAACTGGCAATCCAAACATCTCGACAAATCGGGCTTTGACGAGTTCATCAAGTTTCGATAGTTGCTCTCTTCGTAAAGCAATTAAATTATAAACTTTATCAAGTTTACCAACAATTTCTTTTTGTTCTTTTAAATTAGGTAAATAAAACTCTATTGCACATAACTGCTTTATACTTATATTCGGTTGAGCACACCCTACCGATTGTTCAAGAATATAATCCATAAAAGCAGGGGATGAAACAAAATAATATACATACTTATTTTCGACACCATTTTTTCCTGATATGGATGCCACTCGTTGATTTAATAAAAGTTTATTAGAACGCTTGTTGATGCAACTCTTACCAACAGTAGCTCCTGACATTGCAACTAAAACATCATCTTTATTAATACGATAATTTTTGTTTTTATTCCAAAAACTTTCATCAAAACAAATATCATTATCAATTTCAAGACCATTTTCAGTTATATTACCAATTCGGATAATTGGTATTTCATTCTTTGTGAACATTTCGCTTTTAAAAGCATATCCGCTTTTGATGTTGCAAACATCTCCTAATCGTGGCATTATCCCATCCCTTTCAAGAAATTAAAAACAATCTCAACCAACGGTATAATAGCAACAACCGCAGTAAACAAACTTAGTAATTGCTCTTTATCATTCATTTGCTGTTCTTTTGCTTTTTGTTGTGCCTTGACAATCGCTTCTGCGAGTTTATCGTAATCAATCTCATTATTTATATAGTTATAGGTGTCCTTACCAAATAAACTCATTCTTTCTCCTCTTGTTCTTTCATTTCTATAAACTTCTTAATTGTGGTTTTTTGTTCATTTATACATTCCTTATACATAGGGAAGATGATCTCTTCTTCACCTTGCGTATGACGCCCTACGGCATTGTTAGCTTTTCGGAATTTATTAACATCAAAAGCTAAATGGTCGCCTGTGTCAGCTTCTAAAATTATGTACTTTTCATCAGGCGATAATTTATACATTAATCCGGAAAATGTGTAGTCGCTTGTCCAATGGGTAATCATTCGGTGGTATCTTACTCTTGGTAGGCGAGAATGTTCTTTGCCGTTATTGTCTACATTAGTGATTCTGTGTAAAACCCGATATAATTTTCCTTGATATTTCCAAGTATCAACGAAGTCATTATCTACATCAGCGTATGGATCTGACATAAGAGATTCGGTTTGTTTTAATAATGTTCCAATAAAACCATCGAAAAACTTTAATTCTTCAATATCATATTCATCGTTGGTAGTTAGTGGTATTTCTGTCCACTCTTTGAGATATTGAAGAATGATATATTTCCAATCTTCATCTGAAAAATCCATATTATTGAAGTTGAATATCATTTCAACATCTCCTCCAACTCGGCAAGGCCTGTTGTTATTTTCATTTCAAGTTCGTGTAAATCTGCCATAATCTCTGCAGTTGAGGGGTATTCAATAGGCACATACTCTGTTTTTTTGTACTTATTAATTGAAAGGTCGTAATCATTACCTACGATTTCATCCTTTGGTACAAAGAAGGATTTTTCTGTGCGTTCACGCTCGGTTTCTTTATCAAGATTATGGAATCTTTCAATTATATCGGGGATATCGTTTTCTTTTATTTCTGTACGCTTATCGTCAAGGCTGAAGCCGTCTGCCTGCATATCGTAGAACCAAACATTATCAGTTCCGCCGTGACCTGTTTTGGTGAAAATAAGAATACCGGTTGAAACACCTGCATAGGGCTTAAACACGCCTGAGGGCATAGATATAACTGCTTCAAGGCGGTTGCCTTCAATTATTTCTTTGCGAATAGCCTTATGGGCAGTTGAGGAACCGAATAAAACACCATCGGGAACAATACAAGCACATCTGCCACCGATACGAAGCATACGAAGGAAGAGAGCAAGGAATAAAAGCTCTGTTTTCTTAGTTTTGCAAACCTTTAATAAATCTGCAGAAACAGTATCGTAATCAAGGCTACCCTTGAATGGTGGGTTGGCAAGAATTAAAGAGAACTTGTCCTTATCTGCATTCTGGTCGGAAAGACTGTCACGGTATTCAATAAAGGGACTGTCAACACCGTGAGTCATCATATTCATAGCACCGATGCGGAGCATGGTTCTGTCCATATCGTAGCCGAAGAACATATGATTCATATAGTGGTCTTTTTTCTGTTTATTAAAGAAGATTTCGTCTTTATGCTTTTCTTTAAGATATTCGCCTGCATTTACCAAAAATCCACTTGTTCCGCAAGCGGGGTCGCAGATTATATCATCGGGTTTGGGTTGCATCAATTCAACCATCATTCTGATAATATGGCGAGGTGTACGGAACTGACCGTTCAAGCCTGACTGTGCAATTTTATTAAGAAGATATTCATATGTATCACCGCGGACATCCTTATCCTGCTCTTTTGCCATAAGGGCGTAGATTTCATCAAGAGAATCAACTACCTTTGAAAGAAGCAACGGAGTAGGTAACTTGAAAATAGCATCGTCCATATATTTTGAATATGCACTGTCTTTTTTGCCGTCAAGATTTTTGATGAATGGGAAAACCCATTCCTGCATAGTTGAATACATTTTACCGGCAGGGAAATCACGGAAAACAGACCATTTAAGCTGACTGCCGTCAATTTTGCGGTCGCCAACTGTAACTTCATCTGCAAAAATGCTCTTATAAGGAAGACCTAACATAGCACTTTCCTTTGCCCGAAGGTTGTCCGAATCGTCAAGGTCGTGAATAAACATAAGGTATGTTATCTGCTCAATAACATCCAGGGGGTTAACAAGTCCGCCTGCAGCAAAAATATCCCATAAGCTATCTATTTTATTTTTAAGTTCGCCTGTAATCATGTTTATACTCCTAATAAATAAAATACAATAATACAAATTACATTATAATACATTTATTTTCACTTTTCAACAAAATCTAATCCTATTCAACGGACTATGAGTGTATTCTTCGATTATTACATATCAAATTTTGAAGGATTATATATATCCTACTTATATATGACAAAAAACAACAAATATTTCAGGTTTATTTTATAATTTTTAAATTTTCAGCGTGTTGCATAGTTGGTGGGGTTGTGGGTTGGTAAATATGACGGTGGAATGTATTGAGTTAGGCTAATGAATTATATAAGAAAAACAAAAAGTCACTTTTGTCCATAACAAAGTGACTTTTTAACTGTTATTTTTTTTGAATATAATATATTTACTGAAAAAGTAGTTTATTATAACTACCACAATTGAAACGAAAACCTTAACAATAAAGTCTCCGCCGATTTTGAGGTTAAAGATATTCAGTGAATATTCCCCAAAGCCCAGCACCGTAACGAAAAGCCACATACCGCCCTCTTCAAAGCCGAAGCTTAAAAGACGGGCAACCATAAACTCGCCAAGCTCCTTAAACAAAACCTTACCACGCCAGCATTTTGAATTAAACACAAAGCTTTTGTTTGTAAGGAATGCAACCACAACACCGGCAAACCAGGCAAGTGCATTGTTCACAAGGTACCATTCGTTACCGAAAAGTGCGGTAAAAATAAGATAGGTTACAACGTTTGCAATAGTTGTTGCCACACCGCAGAGAGAATAAAGAATAATCTGACGATGTGAAGAATACAAGCTTTTTAATTTTCCGATAACGAATCACCGCCTCTCAAAATCATATCTTTTGAGTTATTATATCACAGTCTATATTTGATTTTCAATATTTAATGTCAAAATGCAAAAAATATTCACAAAAAACTAATAAACATTAACAAAATTATGTATACAATGAATATTTACTTTACAAAATCAAACAAATATTGTATTATAAGTTAAATTAGTCTATTTGGTGATATTATGAAGGACCATGTAAAAAAAGCAGCCGAATTATTCTGTAACGGTTGCAACTGCAGTCAGGCTGTGCTTGTTGCTTTTGCAGAAGATTGCGGTATAGATACAAAAACCGCTATGATGATTTCTTCCTCTTTTGGCGGCGGTATGGGAAGAATGCGTGAGGTCTGCGGTGCAGTCAGCGGAATGTTTATGGTTGCCGGGCTTTTAAAAGGCTACGATGCAAACGATGAAAAAGCAAAAAAAGACGCTCACTATGAATTAATTCAACAGTTAGCCGCTGAATTCAAGGAAGAGCACCATACAATTATATGTAAGGACTTGTTAGGGAAATTAGGGGAAAACACATCCCCTGTTTCTGATGCGCGTACAGCCGAATATTACAAAGCAAGACCTTGTGTAAGATTTGTTATAACCGCTTCGCAGATTTTGGATAAACATTTTTTTAGTTAACAACACCTTGTGTGTTTTATAAACTTAATTTAAAGGGTGATTTTATGGAAAACGGTCTTAAAAAACAATACGGACTATTGATGGCAATCTGTATGGTAGTAGGCACAGTTGTTGGTTCAGGTGTCTTCTTCAAAGCGCAGGCCATACTCGAAAAAACCAATGGTGATATGCCTATGGGTATCCTTGCATGGATTATCGGTGGTGCAGTTATGATTTTCTGCGTGCTTGCGTTCTGCGTTATGGCACAGCGTTACGAAAAGGTTAACGGCATCGTTGACTATGCAGAAGCAACAATAGGTACAAAATACGCCTATATGATGGGTTGGTTTACAACAACAATCTACACACCTGCTATGACATCTGTTCTTGCATGGCTTACAGCAAGGTATTTCCTTACCTTCCTCGTTTCTGTAAATCCTGATTTACAACTTGCAGGTGACCCTGTAACCGGTACAGAAACATTCTTGCTTGCAGGTTTTATTCTTATTTTTGTATTTGCAGTTAACACTCTTTCATCAAAGCTTGCGGGTAAACTTCAGATCAGCGCAACTTTCATTAAGCTTATCCCTCTTCTTCTTATGGCCATTGTAGGTACAATTTATGGTTGCACTCACAACATTGCAGGTGAGCCCGTAACAATTCTTGCATCCAACTTCGGCACAGGCACAGGTGATTTTTCTCCTCTTTTCGGTGCTGTTGTTGCTACCGCATTCGCATATGAAGGCTGGATTCTTGCTACATCAATTAACTCAGAAATCAAGAATTCTAAAAGGAATCTTCCAATAGCCCTTGTTTTAGGCGGTTTTATTATCATCGCTATATACCTGTTCTACTACATCGGTGTTGCCGGTGGTGCTCCCGTACAAACACTTATTAAAGACGGTACTGCCCCAGCATTTGTTACAGTATTCGGCAACGTATTCGGTAACATTCTTAATTTGTTTGTTTCAATTTCTTGTCTTGGTACACTCAACGGTCTTCTTATTGGTTGTATCCGTGGTATGTACTCCCTTTCAGTTCGTGAAATGGGTCCTAAGGTTAAGCTTATGAAACAGATTGACCCTGCATCAGGTATGCCATCAAACTCTTGTATAGTTGGTCTTGTAATTGTTGCAGCATGGCTTGTTTATTTCTATGGCGCAAACCTTACACACGGTTGGTTTGGTTACTTCAACTTCGACTCCTCCGAGCTTCCGATAATTACTATTTATGCTCTTTATATACCAATGTTCATTCAGTTTATGAGAAAAGAAAAGGGCTTATCCGCAGCAAAGAGATTTGTGTTGCCCTCACTCGGTCTTATCGGCTCTGCATTTATGGTGTTTGCTGCAATATATTCCCACGGTTACCTTCCCTATATCACATCTAAGGCAGACGGTGGCTTCTCCTGCCCCGTACTTTTCTACCTTATCGTTTTTGCAGTTATTATGATTATCGGTGCAATATTTATGAATCCGAAAAAAGCAAAGAAATAATCAGATTAGCATAAAAAGAGCTCCCCGATGGGGAGCTCTTTTATTTTTCGTTACGCTTATAAACGTAAAATTGGGTATCTGCATAAGGGTCACTGAGTAAATAATACTCTTCCATTTCCTCAAAGCCTGAATCAAGGGTTAATATAAAATCACCCTCACCATCCTCCAACATAGCGAAAAGCTCATCGTATTCGCCCGTAACAAACACAGGCTTGAATCCTGCATTTTCACATACCACACGAACGATATCTGCATATCTTCCCTGAACAACACCATCTTCGTCAAGATACAATACATTATCAAGAACCGGGTCACACAAGATAAAGATTTCTTCATCATTATCTGATTCATCAATTTTTACCTTTTCGGTGTTCTTTTCAATTCTCTCTACCGTACCGTTTTCCTTAAGGACTGCAATTGATTTATTAAGCTTTTCGCACAGATCTGTATCATCCTTAGAAAACACAAGACGGTATTCGATTTTATAATCGCATTCATCGAATTTTGTAAGGTTATTATTCTCTATAATAGCAGAATCCGTAAATTCATCTGTAACAAAATAATCATATTTCCCGTTACTAACCATAACCGCGCAATCTGTTTGACTGTTACATTCCTCAAACTCGTAACCTGCTTCACCGCAATAATTCTTTGCTGCAAGACCGGAAACAGAATTCCTTTCTGCACAGACAATGGGTGTTCTTTCAATATCAACTGTCGTTTCCCGACTTTCGCAAGAGCATAATCCGATTATCGAAAGAAAGGATAACAACAAAACCATCCTTCTAAACATAAATCACACTAAAACAAAACTTAAAGAGCTTTCAAAAAGCTTATTGAGTCAACTATATCCTTTTCAAAATCATCCGTTCTTGCTTCTATAGAGCAAGTATCACAACCAACCGCTGCCATCGTATCAAGAAAATGTTTTATAACATCGTTTATCTCCGGTGTTGCGAAAGCGGGATAAACTCGTTTTTCAGGTTCAGCAATATGACAATGACAAATTCTTCCTTTATATTTTCTGAAGCCGTCTATATCATCGTTATTGCCATAAACGTGATACAAATCAGCAAGTGCAAAAACATTGTCACAACCACACATATCAGATATCTCAATACCATCTGAAACAGTATGTATCATTGTTGTTTCGCCATAGCGTAATGGTTCAAGCACAATAATGCAACCGCATTTTTCAGCTCTCGGTGCAGCATATTCACTAAGAAAATACGCAATCTGATCCTTAGCTTTTTCAAGGCTGTAGCCTTCAGGAAAGCTGCGTGCAGCCCCACTGCCGAGAACAATCTTTTTAACACCGAGAATATCTGCCCTTTCAAAGCCACGATCGAGATAATCACTTATAGCACCATAATCAACACTATCTCCGACAAGCTTCATATCACCCGGTATAAAGCCGTTAGCGGCAAGGCATTGTAAGTCTACTTCCTCAAGCAAACTCTTTGAATAATTAAATTTCTCGTCATCAAAATTCGCAAGGCAACCAAAGCCGGTTTCTAAATAATCAAGACCCGCATTTTTCGCACATTTTATAGCTTCAAAGTCATCAAGACCGCGACAAACTCCAAACTTCACAAACCCACATCCTTTTATAAAGCGGAATTAATCATTTCTTCCGCGTTTTTAAGTTGAATATCAGATATTTCGCCACCGCTTGTTATACGAGCAATTTCTGTTTTCCGCCCATCCATATCAAGAAGTGTGACCTTTGTATACGTTTTCCCATCACGTGGGGCTTTTTCAATAAGGTAGTGGTTATCAGCATAAGCCATAAGCTGTGCAAGATGAGTAACACAGATAACCTGCTTATTACCCGAAACCTGACGAAGCTTTGATGCAACCTTCACTGCAGCTCTTCCGCTGACACCAGTATCAATTTCATCAAATATCAGAGTTTCGATTTTATCCTTATCCGCCATAATAGTTTTAAGTGCAAGCATAATTCGCGAAAGTTCACCGCCGCTTGCTATTTTAGTTATGGGCTTCGGTATTTCACCGATATTTGCCGAAATAAGGAACTCAGCATAATCAATACCTTTTTCGCAAAGATCAACAGGCTTGAAATCAACAACAAACTCAATGTGAGGCATATCAAGATATTTAAGCTCGTTACAAACGCTTTGAGAGAAAATTTTCGCTGTCTTTTTACGCAATGCAGAAAGCTCCGTGGCTAAGGCTAAAGCTTTTTCCTCGGCTTCTGCATACTGAATTTTTAATTCCTCTAATTTTTCATCTGAAAAGCTTATTTCTTCAAGTTCTTTTTTTGCATTTTCGAGATACGTTAATATATCTTCTTCGGTTTCACCGTATTTTTTGCTAAGGTTATAAATAAGATTAATTCTGCTTTCCACCGCTTCAAGCTCCGCAGATGAAAAGCCGTCATCATCAATATAAGATCTAACGGTCTCCGATACGTCCTGTAATTCATAATAAACATCACCGATTTTATCGGATAAATCCTTTAAATCCTGAGTAAAATCGGATATTGAGCTTATTTCCCTGAAAGCATTTGAAACCATTTCAACTGCCCCGCGGAAGGAATCGTCACCACTAAGGCAGCTAAAGGCATTATATAACCCGCCTTGGATTTTCTCGTAATTAACAAGCTCATTTCTACGGCTTTTCAGTTGTTCCAATTCACCCGGGTTGATCTCTGCCTTTTCAATTTCATCTATCTGATAAGAAAGCATATCTATTTTACGAGCCTTCGCCTCTTTATCACCACTAAGGTTTTTCAATAAATGCTTAATGCGGCACAGCTCCTCGTATGACTTGCTGAACCTTTCAGATAATCCGTTATTGCCCGAAAGTGCATCAATATAGCTGATATGGGTGTCACTATCAAGCAATTCTCTGTTATCCTGCTGCCCGTGAATAGTCATAAGCTCCGCACCAATTTCACGCAAGACTGAAACAGTGGTAAGTGCATTATTCACCCTGCAAATATTCTTATCCTGACCAATAACACGGGAAATAAGCAATTCACCCTCATCATCAACGGGCAAGGAAAGCTCATTTAATTTCTTTTTGACATTACTGCCTACAGAAGTAAACAACGCAGTAACCTGAGCCTCCGTTTCCCCCGTACGAATAAGCTCACGGGAGGTACGAAAACCAAGAACTGCGTTAATCGAATCCAATATTATAGACTTACCTGCACCCGTTTCACCACTAAGAACATTAAAGCCCCGTGAAAATTCAATCTCGGCACTTTCTATAATGGCTATGTTCTTAATCTTCAAAACGGAAAGCATAACTTTACCCCTTATTTACTAATCATTCTGTTAAGTGCTTCTGCAACACCGTGAGCCTCGTCATCAGTGCGGCAAAGCATAAATATAGTATCATCACCCGCAATTGTACCTACAACTTCACTAACATTCATAGCATCAATTGTAGCACAAGCAGCACTTGCAAGACCGGGTGAGCATTTAATAACACAAATATTACCCGCATAATCAACCTTTGTCATTGCACTCTGAAACAATGCGTCAAACATATCGGTATAGCCTACACTCTTTTTACGTTCAACGGCATATTTATATATACCCCCGGCACCCTGGGATTTCACAAGGCGAAGCTCTTTAACATCTCGGGAAACGGTTGCCTGAGTAACATCATAACCCCTATCCCTGAGCATAGCAAGAAGTTCCTCCTGAGTACCGATTTCATACTGTTCGATTAAATCGAGTATAAGCTTATGTCTGCGTTTTTTCATTTTTACCACCCTTAGCCTGAAATTTTTTTATTAAGAATATCTATAAACGTATCTTTTTTTATCTTTATAAACGATGCGTATTTATCCGACCTTTTGATACTTACAGCTGCACCGTCGGGAATATTAACCGCCTGCTGACCATCGCAAGATAAAATAGCTTCACCGCTTCCGTCATGTGTTATGTGAAGAAGGGAGTTGCCGCCCAAAACAACAGAGCGTGAAAACATACTGTGAGGGCAAACAGGAGTTAGCAATAAGCTTTCAACACAAGGATCAACAATCGGACCACCTGCCGACAATGAATATGCCGTTGAGCCCGTAGGCGTGCATACAATGGCACCGTCTGCCTGATACTGAATAAGCGGTGCGCCGTTACAATCAATGGAAAGTTTCATTATGCGTATGCTTCCGCTTCGGGAAACGACTGCATCGTTGACACAGCTTGTGTTATAAAGGATTTTGCCTTCCGCATCCTCAATAGATGCCTGAAGCATCATTCGTTTTTCGGTTATAAATTCACCGGAAATCACCTTACCTATAAGGTGGGTTTCATCACCCTCTATACAAGCAAGGTAAGCTAATTTACCCGCATTGACACAAACAACCGGCTTATCGTATTCCGTAGCAATCTTAGCAACATTTATAAATGAGCCGTCACCACCTACGGAAATAAACATATCGACCTCATTATAGGCACTTTCATCCCCGTAAATAAGGGAGCCTTTTTGCCCGAAATGCAACTCAAGTGACTTATCCATATAAGCAACACAGTTATTGGCTTTAATTTCTTCAAGCAATTTACAGGTTACGTCATACGTATTTGTACGAGTCATATTAGGAATAATATAAAACTTCATGCTATCACCTTACTTATCAAGAACTTCGTGTGACCTTTTAACAAGCTCACCTGCAGTTGCAATCACATCGGAGGAATCAGTAACCTCATCACATTTTTTTATGTGCATTAAATATTCTATATTGCCCTCGGGTCCTTTTACAGGTGAATGCTCAAGACCAAGAACCTGAAATTTTTGTTCAACCGCAAACTCTGTAACGGTTTTGATAACGCTTTCGTGAACAGCAGGATCCCTTACAACGCCCTTTTTACCCACATTTTCACGACCTGCCTCAAACTGCGGTTTTATAAGGCAAACCGCTTCACCGCCATCTTTAAGAAGTTCATACATAACGGGTAAAATAAGCTTCAGGGATATAAATGACACGTCAACAGAAGCAAAATCAATACAATCGGGTATTTGCTCACGTGTAACATATCTGAAATTAGTACGTTCAAGGTTTACTACTCTTTCATCACTACGTAATTTCCACGCCAACTGACCGTAGCCAACATCAATGGAATACACCTTTACCGCACCATTCTGTAACATACAATCGGTAAAACCGCCTGTTGATGCACCTATATCCATACAAATGCTTCCGTTAAGTGTTATAGGAAAGCTTTGCATAGCTTTTTCAAGCTTAAGACCGCCACGACTTACATATTTAAGCGTACTGCCACGTACTTCAACAACATCAAGAGGCTTTATATCTCTGCCTGCCTTAATTTCCTTCTGATCATTTACATAAACAATACCCGACATTATAAGTGCCTTGGCTTTTTCGCGACTTTCAGCAAAGCCACGCTCAAACAAGACTATATCAAGCCTTTTCTTATCACTCATAATATCTCCTTTTTAACGGTATCGTATATACCATCGCAATCAAGATTATATTTTTTAAGAACACTTTCTGTTTTCCCTTGCTTTATAAAGCTATCGGGGAAGGATGTAAGTATAAACTGTGACGGATATTTATTTTCAAGCATTGCACTTGCAAAGCTTTCACCTACACCGCCGCTTTTAACGCCTTCTTCAAAGAAGAATACCTTCTTAACATCCTTAAGATGCTTAACAGCCTCCTCGGGAATGGGAACAACTATGTTAAGCTTAATAATTTTAACCTTTACGCCTTCTGCTTTAAGCTTTTCATAACTTTTGAAGGCATCGCCGAAAATTCTGCCATAGGTTACTATAGCATAATCTGCATCTTCATCACCGAAAACATCATAAGCTTCACCGCTACACTGATAGCCCTCGGGCTTATAGGGCTCTTTACCCCTTGGGTAACGAATAACAGATGGACCCTCACTATGATACAGAGCATTAACAAAAGCATTATTCAAATCTACATAATAGCTTGGTGAATAAACTGTTATATTGGGTATACCGTTAAAAAATGCAGTATCGTAAATGCCATTGTGGGTTTCACCATCATCACCTACAATACCCGCTCTGTCAACGGCAATAATCATTTTTGTTTGTTGCAAGGCACAATCGTGCATAAGCTGGTCATAGCAACGTTGTAAAAACGTTGAATACACAACAAAAACAGGCACCATACCACCTTTCGCAAAGCCTAAAGCAAAGGGAACTGCATGTTCCTCAGCAATACCCACGTCATAAAATCTGTCGGGGTATTCCTCAGAAAACTTTTTAAGCCCCGTACCGAGCGTCATAGCAGCAGTTATGGCACAAATACGCTTATCCTTAGCCCCCTGATTAAATAAAAACTCACCGAATTTTTCAGAAAAACTATCGGAGCTCTGTGGTAACTCACCATCAGCAACATCAAAAGGCGGAACACCATGAAACTCTGTAGGAGAATCCTCTGCCGGTTTATAACCCTTACCCTTTTTGGTATTAATATGGACAATAACCGGTGAATTAATAATCTTGGCACCCTCAAGAGCATCACAAATATGCTGAATATTGTGACCATCAATAGGACCCATATATCGAACGCCCATATCCTCAAAGAAATTACTTTGATACATAAGATTCTTAACTTCTGTTTTAATTTTAAAAATCTTGTTTGCCAAGGGCTTTCCTAACAACGGGATTTTGGAAATACACCTCTCCGTAAACGCTTTGAGTCGGTAATAACCCGATCGTGAACGCATAACCGCAAGTCGTTTTGCAAGATGACCTACATTTTTAGATATAGACATTCCGTTATCATTAAGAACAATTATAAGTCGGGCACCATTCATTCGACCTGCATTATTTATTGCCTCATAAACAAGACCACCCGTAAGCGCACCGTCACCGATAACTGCAACGGCATAATCCTTTTTACCGTTAACCTTATTAGCGGCAGCAATACCTAAAGCAGTAGAAATAGAAACACTACTGTGACCGCTATATACAATATCATGTTCACTTTCATCAGGACGTGAGAAACCCGACAAACCGCCCTCGCGACGTAATGTACCGAATTTTTCGTATCTGCCGGTAAGTAATTTATGAGTATAAACCTGATGACCCACATCCCATATAATCTTGTCATCAGGGGAATTGAACACTTTATGTAATGCAATGGTTAATTCCACCGCACCGAGATTTGAAGCAAGATGACCACCATTTTGAGATACTGTTGAGACAACAGTATCCCTTACCTCCTCCGCAAGCAAAGGAAGCTCCTTTTCTGTCAGATTTTTTACGTCTGACGGTGATTTGATTTTGCTAAGAATATTATGTTCCATAATTAATGATCTCTTTTGGCAAGATATTCAGCATAAAGCTTCAACGCCGAATTATTTTCAAAAACATCAAGTGCCTTCATAGCATCAGATGTTAACTCTTCAACAAGTGCCTCGCACTTTTCAACACCCAAAAGCTTATAATAGGTTGATTTGCCGTTTTCCTCGTCACTTCCGGTAGGCTTCCCCAGCTTTTCGGCGGTACTTGTAACATCAAGGATATCATCCTTGATCTGAAAAGCAAGACCGATTTTACGGGCAAATTCCTTTGCGGCATCTACTTTTTCCTCTGTAGCCTCTGCAACGATGCATCCAAGTGTACAAGCCGCTTCAATCAATGCACCCGTCTTAAGACTATCGAGAAGTTTAAGCGTTTCAAGGTCAGCATCAGGGTTATTCTCGTTGCTCAAATCAATAACCTGACCACCTATCATCCCCTTACCACCCGCAAGTGATGATAAGGCATAAATCGCCTTTACCGCAACCTCAGAGGAATAAAGACCTTCCCTACAGCATTTTGAAATAATTTCAAATGCACCGGTAAGCAAGCCGTCACCCGCAAGGAGTGCGTATGCTTCACCGTAAACTTTATGGTTAGAGGGTTTTCCTCTGCGAAGATCATCATCATCCATACAAGGTAAATCGTCGTGAATAAGTGAGTAGGTGTGTATATATTCAACCGCAGATGCCATAGGCAAGGCTTTATTCACATCGCCGCCGCAAGCATCACAAAACAACAAAGTCAACAACGGTCTTACACGCTTACCGCCGTTTTCCACGCTGTAACGCATTGAATCGTAAAGTATCTTATATTCATCAAGATAATCTTCAAGATAATCATACAAACTTTTATTAATTAAATCAGAATAGAAATCAATTCCGGATTGCATATTACTCACCTGTAAGCATAGTTATTTTCTGTTCAGCATCATCAAGATACTTACTGCAGTAGGATATAAGCCCTGTACCCTCCTGAAAAAGTTCAAGTGTTTTTTCAAGAGGCTGGCCGCCTTCTTCAAGAATTTTTACAATCTCTTCAAGCCTTAACATAGACTTTTCATAATTTTGTTCCATATATCATTCTCCGTAAACTTTCTCGACACGGGCATCAAAAGACCCGTTTGATAGCCTTACCTTAACCATTTCATCAATATCAACTGAATCGATGGTTGTAACTACCGCTTCTTTTTTTTCTACAAGAGCATAACCTCTTGCAATAACTCCCAATGGACTTAAAGACTGAAGTTTACCTGCCATTGTACCTAAACGAAGCTTGTCTTTTTCTATGACATTGCGTGTTAAATCGTTCAATTCCTCATTAAAATAAAGCAAACTGCGTCTGCTGTCATTAAGCTTTACAACAGGGTCACGCATAGCACTGCTTTTCTTAATAACATTAAGCCTTTGGCGTTCCTGATTAAATCGGGAAACAATCATATTTGTGATATGCTGCTTATAATTAAACAAAACGGATTTAAGCTCATTTATGTCGGGCACCACGATTTCAGCAGCTGCGGAAGGCGTAGGCGCTCTTAAATCTGCCACAAAATCACAGATTGTATAGTCAGTTTCATGACCGACGGCAGAAATAACAGGAATATCTGATTCAAATACCGCCCTTGCAACAATTTCCTCGTTAAACGCCCACAAATCCTCAACAGATCCGCCTCCGCGACCTACAATAAGCACATCAGCACCCTTAAGAGCGTTAAACTCCCTGATTGCATCGGCAATATCCTTTGCCGCCCCCTCACCCTGAACCTGAGCAGGTCTAACAACAACCTGAGCAACAGGATATCTTCTCGATAAAACATTAAAAATATCCTGAATAGCCGCACCGGTCGATGAGGTTACAACGCCGATTTTCTGAGGAAAAGCAGGTAATTTCTTTTTGTGTTCGGGTGAAAAAAGCCCCTCTGCTTCAAGCTTTTTCTTCAACTGCTCGTAAGCAACACTTAAAGCCCCCATACCGTCGGGCTGCATACTGTTAATATAAAGCTGATATGATCCATCCCTCGGAAAAAGGGACACCTGACCAAAAATCAATACCTTCATACCGTTTTCGGGTACGAATCGTAGTTTCGAGGCATTACCGGCAAACATAACCGCTTTCACTGCTGCCGATTCATCTTTAATCGTCATATACAAATGACCGCTATAATGGGCTTTATAATTAGAAATTTCACCTGCAACAAAGATATATCGCAGATTCTCATCAGAATCAAGTATATTTTTAACGTAATTATTCAATTCGTTAACACTATACACCTTTGGTGTAGGAGTTTCCATTATATCACCCCTTTAAGGAAGTCAAATAAGCAATACCTGCCGCATTATCACAGGAAAAATCAGGTTCAGCAAAACCTGCATCAAATCGGCTCAAAACCTTGTTTTTTATAATAACATCAGACATTACACCGCCTGCATAAACAACGGGTAATTCACCTAATTTTTGAAAAGCGGACCAAGTCATTTCACATACAACATCCGCTATATAATCAAGAAGAAATTTTGCAACATCCTCTTTCGCTTCCCCTTGGGAAAGCATTTTCTCGCATTTGTTTTCAAGCCCCGAAAGTGAGCAAAATCCGTCCTTGAGCTTAATTTTGTTTTTATACTCACGTGTTGATCCAAGAGCTAACTTCTCAAGCTCTTTTCCTGCAGGGAAATCGAGACCCATTTTAACACCTATGCGATCAACCGCCTGACCTGCCTTAAGATCAGATGAAGAGGCATAAAGGGTTGTCTTAAAAACATCAGCACAGGGCTCACAAAGAACTAAATCCGTTGTACCGCCCGAAACATGAAAAGCAAGAAACCTATCATTCATAAGCTCCGTCTTACCGGCAGAATAAAGTGCTGCTGCTATGTGACCCTGCTGATGAGAAAAAGTGTGAAAGGGCACACCAAGAGCATTAGCCACACTTTGTGCTGCACCCTCCCCCACAAGAAAGCAAGGCATATAAGACCCTTCCTGAGTAGTAGGCGTAACAGATGCACCAACGGCTGAAATATGATTACCGCTTCTTTGAAGTAATTTCTGAAGCAATTCAGGATAAGCCTTCGTGTGATGAAAAACCGCATCACTCTGACGAATGCCACGTTCCCCTGATTTCACCGGAAGAAGACGTTTTTCCTGAAAAAACTCTCCACCATCAAAAAAAGCAACTGAAGTTGTGTAGTTGCTGGTATCAAATCCGAGAAAACCGTTCATATTAAAGTGATTTGAAAACGGCACCGAGAACACCGTTTATATACGAAGCATCTTCATTAGTACCATATTTTTTAGTCAATTCCACAGCCTCGTTTACAGAAACGCTTGCAGGAACCTCGTCAACAAAAAGCATTTCACCAATAGCAAGGCGTAATATTGCAAGGGTAACTTTAGGAAGTCTGTTTAATGACCATCCTTTAGTATGCTTTTCAATAACCTCATTTATTGTATCGATATTATTTTCAATTGCCGAAAGAATTGTTTCCGCAAATAAATTGATTTTTATAATCTCTGCTTCCTTAGCGTTTGCTACAATATCTGCTATAGAGGCTTCCTCATCGAATATTTTTTCAAACAAAACAATAAATGCCTGTTCTCTTGCTTCACTTCTTGTCATAACATACTCCTTGAGTGTATATTTTTACATTTATCAATTATATCATACATATAGTGATTTATCAAGATATAAAAAGAGGAAGAACAAGCTTTTGCTCGTTCTTCCTGAATAATTATACAAATTAACCAAATGTATATGTAATTGTTTCAACAACTGTTGCATTCATAGGTAAGTAACCATCTTTCGCATCAACAACATATCTGATGTTCTGTGTAAGAGAAATAATGTTACCTGATGAAGGCTCGTAAACAAGCTGTACGTTACAACCTGAATATGTAACGTTTGTTTCTTTAAGATATGTACCTGCCTGATCATCAGATGTAAATCTTACCTGCTCAGCACTAACAACGGGGAATACTGCATTGATAAAGCCGTCAACCTTTTTATCTTCATAGCGAAGAGGCTTAGGATTGCTTTCATCATTGAAGTAGATATTAAGCTGAATGTTACCATCGGGGAGATAAAGCTTTTCAGTAGAACTTACTGCATCCGAAACAGATGAAAGCTTTTTGGTGTTAAGCAAGCAAGCCTTATCGTTATTAATAATGAAACCAGCTTTATCTGTATTTGCAACACCGTTCTCAACGATTACGTTATCAAAATATTTAACACCGCCAACCTCGATATCCTTGATGCCACCGTTGAAGATAGCAGGAGCAATACCTAAATCAATTGATCTTAAAGTTGTTTTAGTGTAATTAACGCCTGAACGCTTTGCCTTTTCAACAACACTCTTATAGCTGTTAAGATTATCACGATTAATCTTAACGTCTGCATAAGGATCCACTGTGGGCTCAGGCTTGGTTGTGGTAGCCTCTGTTGTAGTAGGAGCCTCTGTTGTGGGAGCCTCCGTTGTAGTGGGAGCCTCTGTTGTAGTGGGAGCTGCTGTTGTAGTAGGAGCTGCTGTTGTGGGAGCAGGAGCGGGAGCAGGTGTGGGAGCAGGTGTAACTGCATTGATTATCTGATCGATAATCGGAATACCTGTAACAACAGTCTTCTTCCTTGTCTGATCCATAAGATATGTAGCAGAAGCAAGTTTGATAGCCGAACTTGATACAAGACCTATAACAACGCCTGTAACAAGAATAAGGGCTAAAACTTTTTTAACTCTTTCATTACTTTTTTTATCAGTATTTTTCATCAAAGTATCCCCCTTGATACCATATAACTTCCAATACATTCTACACAAAAAATCAAGAAATGTCAATACAAAAAATCACAATACTTCAATTGTTTTTCTTATATATTAAATTTTGTGCAAAACAGTTAACCCTTCTTTAATAATTTAGCAATAATAATGGTTGATTTTTTTAGAAATATGTAGTAAAATATGTTAACAAATAATATTGTTTTTTAAAACAATATGTAAAAGGAGACATTTTTTATGAAAAAGAGCAGATTCATGAAAGTAATCGCTGTTATTCTTGTTCTCTCCTTAAGCTTCTCAGCTATAGGAGTTACAGCGGGCGCTTCAAGCATCTACCCCATCGCAGGCAGCGATGATCCCATCGGAGTAATTATTTCCGATCTCATCGACACACTGTTACGTTTTATTTTAGACATGTTCTCAGGCTTGTTCGGTGACGGACCGGGATTTGTTCCGGATGATGATGAAACAATCGCAGCAAAGATTGCAGCCAACTATTATGAAGGTACCGGTAAAAACTTTGCAACACAGGCAGATGAAACTGCACAGTGGCATCTCGGTTATGCAAACACAAGCCTTATCCCCAAGGATTATGACAATGGTTCATACTACATTGGTGGTTACATTGCTCCCGAAAACGGATTCACAAACGTAGTTGAAGGCATCGCAGAAATCCCCGGTATCGGCAAAGACGATATGAAGGTTCGTTGCGTATCCATCAGTGACGGTGCCGACAGAGACGGCGACGGTAACCTTGACGCTACAGTTCTTTTCGCTACAATCGACTGTATCGGTATTACAAACGCTGATATCAAGGATATCCGTGCTTTACTTGCAGACTATGCAGCAGCTAACAACATTGTTGCTATTAACGTATCATCAACACACTGCCACAGCGGCATTGATACAGAAGGTCTTTGGACAAAGAACATTGCTAAATTAGCATTCAATGGTTTAAACTCAGGCTTTGGTACAGATGAAGAGCTTGTTCAGGGTACTAACCCCGAATACATGGCATTCCTTAAAGAAAAGGTTGCTGATGCACTTATCGAAGCACACACAGATATGCAGCCCGGTAAGCTTACATACGCTGTTAAGGAAATCAACGAAGAATATTTCCAGAACAAAAACCGTCCTTCAGCAGGTCAGATAGTTGACTTTGACGAAGAAGGCAATGTTATCACCGACGGCAAAAAAGTGGTTGCCATGACAGAAATCCACAGATTTGTATTTACTCCCGATGATACATCTGCTACACCCACAATGATGATTAACCTTGCAGCTCATCCCGACGTAGCAGGTCTTCCCACAGAGTCTAACTCAGGTAGAGAAATCAGTGGTGACTACGTATTCTATGCCGGTAAATTCCTCGAAGATGCAGGTTACAATTTCATGTTCTTCCAGGGCGCTATCGCAGCTATCTATATGTCACGTGGTGTTACAGGTGACAACGTTGAAACTCAGCAGAGAGTTGAGGAGTCACAGAGATACGGTTTCGAAATTGCTCAGGTTGCTCTTGGATTAACAAAAACTGAAGAAGAAATCATTGCAGATCCTACCATTAACGCTACTGCTGATGAGATTGCAGAAAACACAAAACTCATAAGCATTTACGACGAAGAAGGTAATCTTATCCCTGAATTCAAAGATTTCGGCTTCACTTTTGCAAACATTGATAAAACAATTCTTGCAACCGCAAACGGTAACGTTGTTATCAACAACGTATTTGAGCCTTTCGGCTTTGAATTCGATGCAACAGCAAAATCAATCAAAATCACAAGCAAGGATTATGTTGTTATAGAAAAAACATATCCCGATGACCATTCAATCATCGACATCCCCAACCTCGGTTTAACAGCAGTTACTGATGCTGAAGATAACCCCGTAGAGGTATTCATCACATCACCCACACTCCAGCAGAATGCTAATGCAGAAGGCACAGCATACGTAATCGGTACAGAGGATATGTCCCTCGCTATTGACATTATCGCTGCACCTACTGCAGATTCAGAAGTATATTGCGTTGCAGAAAACGGCAAAGCTTATACTGATGAAATGATTCCTGTTAACCCCGGTTACTCCGTATGGTATGAGAATTGGGAGCCCGTTGATGAAATTGAAGTTGAACCTTACCTCAACCTCTACATCAAGCAGGTAGAAATCACAATCTCCAACGCTCTTATCGAGGCAGTTGGTAAGCTTAATATGGCTAACTACGTTGTTATCGTAAACGATGACGGTTCATACACAACAGTTACTGAAGTTGGTTATATCGAAATCGGTGATGCATACAAAGCAGTAATGCTTCCCGGTGAAATTTGTCAGGACCTTGTTGCTCCCTACGGTGCATCACTTTACGGAAGCAACTCAGTTACCGGTTACGACTTCAATGCTCCCACTGCATGCAGCCTCTTCGGTGATGATATCGCATGTATGGGTCTTATGAATGATGCTATCGGTTATGTTGTTCCCGATAATGACTACACAATGGGTGACCCCGCTAACCATTACCATGAGCTTATCTCTCTTGGCAAAACAGTAGCTTCTGAGCTTATGTACGGTCTTGAAGAATTAAGTTCTGAGCGTGTTTACTATTAATCTGCTCTATATATAATATAGTATAACAAACAAATCAGGCGTTGTGTCCTTGCGGACACAACGCCTTTTACATTATTATTCAAATGCATTTCTTAAAAAACCATTGACAAGTTTTTACACAATATAGTAAAATTAGACCGTTATTAATCAACGAGGAGTGTTTTTATGAGTAACAAAATTCAGGAAATTATTGATTTGATTAAAGAAAAAGACATCAAAATGGTTGATTTCAAAATGGTTGATATCAACGGTCAGTTCCGTCACGTAACAATACCTGCACATAGTTTTTCAGAAGAAACAATGATTAATGGTATTGGCTTCGACGCTTCTAACTACGGTTATGCAGTTGTTGAAAAAAGTGATATGGTGTTCATTCCTGACCCCGAAACTGCAATGATTGACCCATTCTGCGAAATTCCCACATTAACAATGAGCGGTAACGCTATGATTATTGATTCACCGCAGAATCGTCCCCTTGCACAGTATCCGAGAAATATTGTCGCAGCCGCCGAAAACTATATGCGTGAAAGCGGAATAGCTGACAAAATGCTTATTCTTCCTGAATTTGAGTTTTATTTATTCGATCAGGTAGGCTGGGAGGTTAACTCCAATTCTATTGCAATGAAGGTTGATGCCGTTCAGTCATATTGGAACAGTATGGATGAAGGCAAGGGTAACATCGTTGCAAAGCAGAAGGCTTACCATATTGCAAAGCCCTTCGACACATCATATGAATGCCGTAGTGAAATGTGTATGCTTATGGAGGATGCAGGCATCAAGGTTAAATACCATCACCCCGAGGTTGCCGCATCAGGTCAGTTTGAAATTGAACCTCAGCTTGGCGAAATGTCAAAGATGGCAGATGCTACAATGACAATCAAATATATAATCAAAAACACTGCTGCAAAATACGGCAAAAGTGCCACACTTATGCCCAAACCCGTATATGGCGAGGCAGGTAGCGGTATGCACGTTCATATGCAGTTATTCAAAAATGATGAACCTTTATTCTCTGATGATAACGGTTACTCACACCTTAGTGAAACGGCACATTATTTTATAGGTGGATTGCTTAAGCACATCGCATCTCTTTGTGCTATCACAAACCCCAGCACAAACTCCTTCAAACGTCTTATACCCGGCTTTGAGGCTCCGGTTACTGTTGGTTATGCTACATCAAACAGAAGTGCGGTTATCCGTATTCCTGCTTATGCAAAAACACCTAACGAAAGACGTTTCGAGCTTCGCAATCCTGACGCAACCTGCAACCCCTATTTCTGCTATGCAGCAATTCTCATGGCAGGTCTTGACGGTATCAAAAATAAAATTGATCCTCATGCAAATGGTTGGGGTCCCTATGACGTAAACCTTTACAACCTTCCCGAAGAAGAAAAAGCTAAACTTAAAGGTCTTCCCACCTGCCTTGAAGAAGCTCTTGATGCACTTGAAGCAGATAACGATTATCTTACTGCAGGCGGAGTATTCCCCATAGAGCTTATAAATAACTTCATAAAAACAAAACGTGCTGAGTGTAGCCAGATTTCCGCTATACCCCACCCCGTTGAATTCGAAAAATATTATAATCTTTAATATTGCAGACCACACAATTCACGGATTGTGTGGTCTTTATTTTTCACCCTATATGTGATATACTAAGGATACAAACTCATAAGGAGAAATAATATGATACTTTATTTCAGCGGAACAGGTAACAGTAAATATATCGCAACACGTATAGCTGATGGTTTAAATGATAAAATCGAATCAATAAACGATTATTTAAGAAACGGAACGTTCTTTTGCGATAATACTGTAGAACAAATTATTTTCGTTTTACCAACTTATGCGTGGCGTATACCAAAGGTTGTTGAAAACTGGATAAAAAGCAGTGATTTTAACGAAAACACGAAAGCATATTTTGTTATGAATTGCGGTGGTGAAATTGCAAACTCACCAAAATATATAGAACCTCTCTGTACCCAAAAGAGGTTGATATATATGGGTTGTGCCGAAATCCGTATGCCGGAAAATTACCTTGCAATGTTCAGTACCCCCACAAAAGAGCAAGGCAAAAAGATAATAGCGCGTGCCGAGCCTATAATAGATAATGTTATCGAAAGCATAAAAATCGGCAAAGGGCTTACCTCAAAAAAGCCTTCCCTTATGGGTAAATTAATGAGCAGTATAATAAATCCCCTCTTTAACTCAAGCATAAATGACAAGGGTTTTGTTGTTTCAGATGCTTGTATAAACTGTGGAATGTGTGCAAATATCTGCCCTTTAAATAATATTGAAATAAAAGACAACAAACCGAAATGGAACGGCAACTGCACTCACTGTATGGGTTGCATTACAATATGCCCTAAGGAAGCAATTGAATACGGCAAAAAGAGTGTAGGAAGACCTAAATACCGTTGCCCATATTAAACAAAAAAACTAATGCCATACGGCATTAGTTTTTCTTTGAATTAATAATTATAATCGGCAAAGCTACGTGAATCAACTGATATTGAAGCATCCTTTTTCACGTCAATATATGTTACACCGAAATGCCAGGTTTTTTCGTCCTCTTGCATTCTATGATATTCATAAAGCTGGTAACAGTTAAGACCGCCCGTTTTATTGTAAACAAGATAAATGCCGTCCTTTATGCCGCAAAAATCATTCGCGTGGTCATGACCACAGAACATACCCTGAGTGCCGTTTTTCTTCATTGCCTCAAATAAACCGCTGTTAACCTTTGAACAACCTACAGTTTCACCTTGATGACCAAAAAGAATCTCGCCCTCAACAAGGTCACAACGTTTGCCCTCTTCAAAATCAAAAAAACTACCGTACTCAGGTATGGGAATATGCTGGAAAATCAGTGATTTCACTTCACCATATTTACTTTTAAGACTATTAAGGTTATCCTCATACCATTTAATCTGTGATTTTTTGATGTAGTCATAACCTGTAATATCAGGTGAAATTTTGTCATTTGTTCTGTACGGTTCACAAATATCTCTGCCCGAATCAAAAACAACAAGACTTTGACGGATTGAATTCTCACCATCCAAAACATTAATAAAGTAGTTTCCGTAACCGAACAAATCAGGCTTACCGAATCTTGAAAGGCAATGGGGGTAATCAATCATACATTTATAGAACACGTATTTGAAGTATTCCTTTTCGGCACGTGCCTCGTGGTTACCGAAAGCATAAGCCCAATAAATACCCAGCTTTTCCATAACACGGGCAAACTGCACCGCATCAATACGCTGATACTTTGAAAGAACAATATCACCTGTAAAAATAACAAGGTCGGGCTTAAGGTCTGCAATCTGTTTGCAAACATAGTCAATTGTTCTGTTATTCATTGTATAATCAACGTCTATGTGCAAATCAGTTGTGCAGAAAATCCTGAAATCACTTGTATCATAAGACCCGTCGGGTTTAAACTTTGCAATAAAAACGGAATCATCAGTTTCCTTGACAATTTTAACATTTGTGCCTACATAAGGTATATCAACTGCGGAAATAAAGCTATTCCCTGCCAATTTACCCTTTGTAAGTTTATGTAAAACATTCTCTGCACTTGCAGTTGCCTGAATAAGTCTTTTTTGTATACCTGCTCTCAATTCGTAGCCCATATCATTACCCTCTCAGAATAAATAAATGAATATATCAATTATACCACAATAATATAAAAACACAACTATTGATTTTTTTAATACTATAAAATATAATTTAATTACAGAAAGAATTTCTATAATTCCGAAGGAGTTGATATAATGATAAAATACGAAATTGAGGGCGGCCATTTACCCGTTGTTATATGCTATCCCGAAGCAGGTGAAACACTTTGTACCGAAAAAGGCTCTATGAGTTGGATGAGTCCCAATATGCACATGGAAACAAACTCAGGCAACCTGAAAAAAGCCTTTGGCAGAATTTTCACGGGTGAATCCATTTTTATGAACGAATACACTGCGATGGGCGGTAGCGGTATGATTGCATTTGCATCCAACCTCCCCGGCTCTATTTTACCCATTCAGGTCACTCCCGGTAACGGTATTGTTGTACAAAAAGGCGGTTTTCTTGCTATGGAAAAGGGGCTTGAACTTTCTGTATTTTTCCAAAAGAAATTAGGCAAAGGTTTTTTTGGTGGCGAAGGCTTCATAATGAACAGAATTGCCGGCAACGGACTTGTATTTGTTGAAATAGACGGTCACTGCAAAGAATACAGCCTGGGTCCGGGTGAAAGTATTATTCTCGATACCGGTTACCTTGCCGCAATGAGTGAAAGTTGCAGTCTGGATATTGAAGCAATAAAGGGTGCAAAAAACATCTTCTTCGGCGGCGAAGGTCTTTTCCATACAAAAGTAACAGGCCCCGGTAAAGTATATGTTCAATCAATGCCTGTTTCACAGATGGTCCAGGCAATGACTCCCTATCTCCCCACACCACCGTCAAGCAATAACGGTGGAATAAACTTTAACTTCGGTAACAACTAACATAAACACCGCAGCACATAAAAGCGGTACTAAAAAACGAAAAAGAGGTAACACGAGTAAAATCGTGTTACCTCTTATTATATTAAATCAGTCCGGGATACCATAATTTTCGATAACGTAATCCATATCCTTATCTCCTCTACCGGAAAGGTTGATAAGCACAGAGCCTTTATCCATCTGCTTTGCAAGTTTCATACCGTAAGCAACTGCATGTGAGCTTTCGATTGCAGGGATGATACCCTCTAATCTTGAAAGTGTATAGAATGCATTTATTGTTTCTTCATCATTGATTACGTCATATTTAACCCTGCCTAAATCCTGAAGGAAGGCATGCTCCGGACCACTTGAAGGATAGTCAAGACCGCTTGCCACCGAATATACAGGAGCCGGCTCACCATTTTCATCCTTAAGCATAATTGAGTTAAAGCCGTGCATAACGCCCTCTGTACCGAATTTAAGACTCGCGGCGTGGTCACCAAGCTTTTCACCTCTACCCAAAGGTTCAATACCATAAATATCAACAGGGTCATTAAGGAAGCCTGAGAACAAGCCCATTGCATTTGAGCCGCCGCCTACACATGCAACAATAGCATCCGGCAAGTGGCCCGTCATTTCAACAAACTGCTCACGAGCTTCAATACCCACAACGCTCTGGAAATCACGAACCATCATCGGGAAGGGATGAGGGCCAAGCACTGAGCCTATGCAATAAATTGCATTTTCGTATTCCTTGCTATATGCATCAAAGGCATCGTCAACCGCCTCTTTAAGAGTCTGAAGACCATGAGTTACCTCAACAACGTTTGCACCGAGAATCTTCATTCTTGCAACATTTGGAGCCTGCTTTTTGATATCAACCGCGCCCATATAAATATCACATTCAAGTCCGAAATATGCTGCCGCTGTAGCAAGTGCAACACCATGCTGACCTGCACCTGTTTCTGCAATAAGTTTTTTCTTACCCATATATTTTGCAAGAAGAGCCTCACCCATACAATGGTTAAGCTTATGTGCACCCGAATGGTTAAGATCTTCACGCTTTGCATAAAGCTGAACTTTACCGCCCAGTGCATCAGATAATCTTTCAAGATGTGTAACGGGAGTAGGTCTACCCTGAAACTCCTTACGGATTCTGCGAAGCTCTGCAATAAATTTTCTTGACTGACAAATTGAATAGTATGCTTCGGTAATTTCTTCCATAGCCTTCTGCAATTTTTCTTCTACAAAAACGCCGCCGTATTTACCGAAATAACCGTTTTTATCCGGGTAATTATTAAAATAAGTATCAAAATTCACATTGTTAAAATCCATTATATTTTCCTCCGATTATAAATTTATAGTTTAATCTTTCGTGTGTCTGTAATTTTTATTATCAAAATGGCTAACACAAGCCCCACAACACCTTGAATGGCATTGGCAGGAATATTGACAACAGACGGTGCAAAACCGTATAGAAAGCCTTCAAACACATAATATCCACCAATCATTATAAGCTCTGCAACAATTCCGCCAACAAGCCTTGAGAGTAAACTACCTGTTTTTTTACTCAATGCAGAAAAGATGAGAAAAGCAACAACCGCCATAACACCTTTTATAAAAAATGTTGCAGGTGCATATATTGCATAACCTGAAAAAACATCGGCCAAAGCAGAACCAATACCTGCCGAAAGAAAAGCAAAGCCCGGAGAAAGTAACCAACCCGAGATTAAAACAACACAGTCCCCTAAATTAGCATAACCTTTTAGTGGAGTTGGTATTTTAACGACCATTGTTGCAACACAAACCAGCGCAGCAAACAATGAGGCAATAACTACTTTCTTGGTATTATTTCTTGTCGAACTTTCCATAATACACCTCATTTCAATATTCCTAAAGCTAAAACAAACGTCGCCATCGCTTGGTCAACAAAATCATAAAGGATACCTCCGTAAATTGCGTACAAAAACAAAAACGCCCTTAGCAGAATTATACTTTCTGCCAAGGACGAATAAAGCTTATTCGCGGTGCCACCTTGATTCACGAAAAAATCGTGCACTTTGCAGGGTACGAGCATACCCCCGGCAACTAACGTATGCCTACACGTTGCAGAATACTCTGTTTAATAACATTTGACTGCACCCTCAGCGGTCCATTTGACAAACTGTTTCTTACCCGACTCTCACCTTAACGGGCTCTCTTGGAAGTCATATCTGCCTTTATCTCCGCATCAACGGTTTATATCGGGATTATAGCACCAAAAAACGTCCTTGTCAAGAGTTTTATCCAAATTCAAGTGAATTTTGGGGATTTTTTTACACATTTCCCGATTGACATTTTTTTAAAATAATTATATAATTGCCATAGTAAATAGAAAATGAAGGAATGATATCAGTGAACACAATTCTCTTTGATTTGGACGGCACCCTGCTTCCCATGGAGCAGGAGACCTTTTTGCGCGCTTACATGAGAAAATTAGTTACCGAAATGGCATCTTACGGCTATGAACCGAAAAAACTCACCTCCACCATCATGGCCGGCATTGAAGCCATGATAAAAAACAACGGACAGCAAACAAATGAAGCCGCCTTTTGGCAGGTTTTCACCTCGGTGTACGGACAAGACTCCTTGGCGGATATGCCCAAATTTCATGCATTTTATCAAAATACCTTTCCCACAGTCAAAAGCGCCTGTGGCTTTGATCCCATGGCAAAGGAAGTGATCCAATCCGTAAAGGAACGCGGTTACCGTATCGCCCTGGCTACCAATCCCATGTTTCCCGACCGTGCAACCGACGAGCGCATTCGTTGGGCAGGACTGGATCGCGCGGACTTCGATCTGGTGACCACCTATGAAAACTGCACCACAAGCAAACCCAACCCCGCTTACTATCTGGATGTGGCGGCTCGTATGGGTGTCAAGCCCGAAGATTGCCTGATGGTAGGCAACGATGTAAGCGATGACATGATCCCCGCAGAGGGAGTCGGCATGCAGGTTTTCCTTCTCACTCGTGACCTTATCAACAAAAACGGTTCCGATATCACAAAATACAAACAAGGAAATTTTGTCGATCTTTTGTCTTTCGTTCTCTAAACCGATTGACAAACGCAACAAAATTTGCTAAAATAGGCTTGTAAAACAAACAAACGAGGTTTTTATGGAATTTGTGGCAACCTGCCTATTTGGGCTGGAAAAATTTGTAGGCGAGGAAATCGACGCGCTTGGATACAAGCGCCTGTCCACCATTGACGGACGCGTGACTTTTGAGGGACCCGTATCCGCCATTGCCGTCTGCAATATCCATCTGCGCACGGCAGAGCGTGTGTTTATCAAACTGGGCAGTTTTTTTGTTGGCGGTGAGGACGCCTTTGACCGTCTCTTCGAGGGCACCCGTGCCCTTCCCTTTGAACAGTTTATCGGTCCCGACGACTCCTTCCCCGTCACCGGTCATTCGGTTAAAAGCCGTCTGACCTCCATCCCCGCCTGTCAGGGCGTGGTGCAAAAGGCTATTGCCAAACGACTGGAAGCGGTGTATCACAAGAACTGGTTTGCCGGTGGAAATGTAACCTACCCCGT
>JAZRLZ010000011.1:0-22598 GCA_045647125.1 Acutalibacteraceae bacterium
GCAGTTTTAATTTAAATAGTTTTCGTTTAGACGAAATGATAAAATCACCGCAAGGCTGACGCCTTACGGTGATTTTTCATAAAGTATTAACGGAAAATATTTTATTAAAACCTAATAAATCCCTAATTTACGCTCCCTTTATTTTTTATCCCGTTTTTTTGCTATGAAAGGTCGCTTCACCGATTCTGCGGATATTAACATCCACCGAAACCACCGTGTGAGCATTTTTGAATTCCTCTTTCCAATTCCCCGAAAGCTCGTTATAAAGCTTATTATCATATAACTGCAGTCGTTTACCATACCGAACAGAATCACCACCGTGCTCCCCTTTTAATGCAACAATGGTATTTTCCGTTGTTTTACACACCGCCTGACTGATACTGCTTTTCATTTTTTCAAAGAAATCGTTGCGGGTACTGAAATATTCACTTCCGCTTATTTCATCAATATCGCAGGAAAGACTGATTTTCAGTTTGTACACAAGTTCACCATCAATATGACCTATTGAATAACGTGTTTTTCCCTTGTTAATAACAAATGTTGCTTTATAGCCATTAGAAAGCTCTGTGGTTATAAAGCCCTTTTTTATTTCATTATTCAAAAATGCAAGACCTTTTGATTCCTCAGATGAAAGATACATTGAAAAAGTATTATCATTGCCGAAAAGTGCACAGCCGTTAAGCATATAATCACTGGTTTTTTCATTTTCCGAAAGGCTTACAGCAGGTATACATAACACTCCCGTCCGGCTTTTTATGATATTAACCGCATCAATCACACGCACTCTCGGAACAAGCGATTGTTCATAGCTTTCCTCCAGCATATTTTCAAGTATCTGACTTTTTACAGTATCCTTCAAAAGTTCGGCACGTATAATATCTTCGGCTTTCCCGTCCCTTGCGACACACAAGAGCTGTGATGCACGTGAATCGTAATTTCTGAAAAAGAAATCCAACAAATCCGATATATCCGTATTCATGGCATTTTCACCAATAACAACAACCCTATTATGCGCAAAAAGCGGCTTGTTTCCGCTTTTCACAATAAGCGAGCGTAGGGCTTCTGCAACGGTTTTTCCCCGGGAGGTATAAATTTTCGTTTTATTTTCACTTGTACCGCTACCGTTAGGCGATCCGTTCTGTTGGTTATTGAGCATTTCAACAGTTACGAAAAACCCGTCATCTGTAGTATCAATACCTATGCCCTGAATAATCATAAGCTCCGAAAGCTCACTGCCTGCTTTTTCGCAACCCGAGAAGGAAGAAAAACAAAAAATGAAAACAAGTAACAAGCTAATTTTCTTCACAAGCTTTTTCATAAACCTTACCTCCCTTAAGATATAAAAGTACCCCAAGGGGTAAAACAACAACACCCAAGCAATAAAGCACTATTGCAAAAATATCATTGGAAACAAAGCCGAAGAGTTCAATATTACCGGATATAAATACTAAGATACTGCATAACACAGCACATACAATAGCACAAATAATCTTCGAGGAAATTTTCTCAAATACGTATCTGAAGGCTTTAACGACAACCAGGATATAGAACGAGATTTTAAGCACTACGCACAAAACCCACACCGCAGTTTCAAGAGCATCTATACGTTCCAGCAAGCCGAGACTTGCAAGGGTAACTGAGGCATAGGTGGGAAAAAGCTGAGTATCAGCAAAAGCACCTAAAGAGCCTATAACGAAAAAAAGTATTGCCGCAAACACACCACCGCTTGATAAAACAAAAGCTATATAATTCTTTTTTACGTTACCGTTGATATTCTTAAAAAACATAAAAATCGCACCAAGCTCGGTTATCTGCAAGGAAAAAAGGAGGCTATCCCCTAAAAACTTGGATGGAGTTTCCTGAAAAAAAGGTGTAAAGTTTAAAACATCCACCTCATCAGCAAGTGAAATCATAACGAAGGCAGTTACAAGAACAACAATAAAAGTGAAAATAACACTTCCGCGACACAACGCTCCGAAACCAAGTAAGGAAAGCAAACCACAAACAACAACAATTGCAATTATAAATATCGTCATATCATTTCCCGGAAAAAGTTCAGAGCTTGCAAACAAATCAAAACGGGAAACGCTTCGTAACACAGAAAGAAAATATATAACACCAAAGCACATCGCAAAGAATTTCAGAACACCTGTACTTTTAACGCTTAAGCCATAAGCCTTATTACGCATATAAAGTTTATAAATAAAAAACTGAGGTAAAGCAGAAACGAAGCTGACAAGGCATAAAACAACAGGTCTTAATAATGCATCACTTTGAGCAATATAGACATCTGCCGATGAAATATACATAAAAACAGTATTCAGCGATGATAGAAAAAGCAAAGAAAAAAACTGAGGTGCACTCACCTTTTGTTCTGTCATTTTATCCGCCCTTTTTAAACTTTAGTTTATTGATATCAAATATATATTTTCCTGATTTTTCATTGCTTATTCCTACAAGTGAATCACGCAGATACTCTTTTTTCAACGGGCTTATGGGTGAAAGGAAGGGAACTCCGTAATCTGTCATAGAAGCAAGGCTTATTATAAGTGCCCCTGCACCCGTTATTATTCCGTAAAGACCTGCAACACCGCCCGTAATAATAAAAATTATTCTCAACAATGCAATAGGCTGATACAAGTCGGAGGAAACCAGTGAGCAAATTGCGGTCAAGGCAACAATAATAAGCATAGGTGCACCTATAAGACCTGCGGTTACCGCCGCATCACCGATAACGAGTGCACCCACAATACTGACCGCGTGACCGATAGATTTGGGCATACGTAACCCTGCCTCGCGGACTATTTCATAAATAAAATGAATAATCAATGCTTCAACCGTAAGCGTAAACAGAGTATTGCTTTCCATAATTACAATATTATAAAGCATATCATCCGGCAGAATTTCCTGATGAAACAACCCGATTGCAACAAAAACGCCCGGTAAAAACACACTTATGATAAATGCAAGGAAACGTACACATCGCATAAAGGTTGCATAATAAGGCGGATTGATATAATCATCAAGCGTCTGAAAATTCTCTATAAAAAGTCGGGGTACGAAAAGTGCAAAGGGGGTGCCGTCAATAAGAAGCCCCACCTTGCCCTCGCAAAGCTTCGCGGCAAAGGTGTCGGGTCTTTCGGTCTGCCCGACCATAGTAAAAAGCGACGGGCTTCTTGTATCAAGGGTTTTCCGCAAATACCCTGCACCAAGTACAGTATCAAGTTTCAGATTTTCCAATCTGTTCCGTACCTCCTGCAACGTATCATCACTTACTCTGCCCTTCATATAGCAAAGGAGTATTCGTGTTTTGCTTTTCCTGCCCTTTTCTACCATTTCTATTGTAAAATCCGGGGTACAAAGCTTTTTACGTACAAGGGTAAGATTAGTTTTTATATTTTCCGTAAAGCCCTCACGGGAGCCGAATTCCTGCACATCCGTATCAGGCTCGGAAATTGCTCTTTCCGGTATAGCTTGTACACCGAAAATAACACATTCCTTATGACCGTCAACAAAAATAACAAGTGTACCGCGAAGCAGATTAAGGATGGCATTATCAAGGCTTTTTTCACGTTTTTGCTCCGTGCCGCAAAGCAGATGGTCGCATATATAATCAATTTCACTATCCTCAGGCAATTTACCGTGAAACTGCAACAGAGGTCTTATGGCGTTATCTGCTATTTTCTGAGAATTACACAAGCCGTCACAGTTGGCAAAAACGACACATTTATCACCGCAATATCCTTTTTTTACAACAATATCGAAGCTACCCTTGAAAAGCTCCTTTATAATTCTGCCGTTTTCCACCGCACTTTCGCGTATATCACCGTATTTAGGCTCGTTAACGTCAGCAATATCGATAAAATATTTCTCACTCATAAAATCACCATAATTATATTTTTACTTTAGGCGATGAATATACACGACTATTCAGGAAAAACCAAAAAAGGTGATTTAATTGCATATAACAATAGTAAGAACTTTTATAATTTATTTTGTGGTAACCTTGTGCGTAAGGCTCATGGGCAAACGCCAGCTTGGTGAATTACAACCGGGCGAGCTTGTTATAACTCTGCTGATATCTGAAATTGCAACAACACCGATTACAGATGCAACCCTGCCCGTTACAAACACAATTATTGCCTTACTTCTTCTTGTACTTTTAGAAATAGCATCATCACTTATAAACAGGAAAAGCGTTCGTTTCCGCTACATTACCGATGGCAGACCCGTTACAGTTATAAAAAACGGAAAGCTGCACCAACGCAACCTGAAAAGGCTACGCTTCACAATTGACGATATATTATCAGCATTAAGGCAGAAGGATGTTTTTGATATAAACACGGTACAACACGCGGTTGTGGAAACAAACGGTATGCTTTCCGTGCTTTTAAAGGATGAGCATCAGCCCCTGACACCAAAAATAATCAATATGACCATTGAAGAAACCAATGCACCCTTTCACGTTATTATTGACGGCAGAATAATTGACGAAGTGCTGAAGGACTGCCCCATGACAAAAACAGAAATAGATGACATAATAAAAAAGAGAAATATCACTATGAAGGATATTCTGCTTCTTACTATTGACAAGGATAAAAACTATAACCTGATAACAAAAACTTAACACACATATCTTTTGCAGGAATATGATATATCAGGAGGACTGATTATTCCTATGAAAGATAATGTATTTTTAATTCTCGGCGGTGACAACAGATCACTATACCTTGGTGAATATTTAGAGCAACAAGGCATAAACGTATGTTACTACGCCTTTAATAACACAGATTGCTACGACTCATTGCAGGAAGCAATAAAGGATGCAACCTGCATCATACTGCCTTTACCTCTTACACGCGACAGAGCAACCCTTAACGCTCCGCTTTTTGATGACACGGTGCTGCTTAAGGATATATCCGCATTAGCAGAAAGCCGCCATTCATTCTTTGGCGGTCAGCTTCCTAACGGCTTTTGTGACGAGCTTAAGGCACACGGTGCGTTTTACTGTGATTATTTTTCACTTAATGAATTATCAATTTATAATGCCGTACCTACTGCCGAGGGCGTTGTGCAGATACTTATCGAAAAAACGCCCATAACAATCAACGGTATGAAATGTGCCGTAACGGGCTACGGACGTGTAGGTAAAGTACTTGCACACACTCTACGCAATCTCGGAGCAGAGGTTACTGTAATCGCACGTAGTCAGAAAGCTTTTGCGCAATGCCGTTCAAACTTCCTGAAATGTATGGGCTACGAGGATTTGCGAAGCGAAAGCAATGCTTTCGACGTAATAATCAACACTGTACCCGCACTTGTTTTAGGTGAAAAGGAGCTTCGTAATTTAAGACCCGACTGTCTGATAATCGAAACTGCCTCGGCACCATTCGGTATAGATTTCAGAGCCGCAAACGAAAATGCCCTGCAGGTAATAAAGGCAAGCTCCCTCCCCGGTAAGGTTGCACCAAAAACCGCAGGGGAAATAATAGGTCACTCAATTCTCCCTATTATGAAAACAAGGGGGTTATTGAATTGATTACCATCGGCTTCGCACTTTGCGGTTCGTTCTGCACCTTCAAAACAGTTTTTGAAGAAATAGAAAAACTGAAAAACAAGGGTTATAACATAATTCCGATTATGTCAGAAAACTCATACAGCCTTGACACACGCTTCGGTGATGCCGCATTCTGGCGTAAAAGATTTGTTGAAATAACGGGAAACAACATAATACACACTATACCCCAGGCTGAGCCCGTAGGCCCTAAAAAGCTTTTGGATGCACTTGTTATTGCCCCTTGCACCGGCAACACTCTTGCAAAGCTTACAACCGGTGTAACAGATACAGCGGTAACGCTTGCGGCAAAGGCACATTTAAGAAACAGCAGACCATTGATAATTGCACCGTCAACAAATGATGCACTTTCAAACGGAGCAAAAAACATCGGTGCTTTATTGAATTATAAAAACATTTATTTTGTTCCCTTTGGAGAGGATAGCCATAAAAACAAACCACGGTCAATGGTTGCGGATTTCACCCTTATCGAAGCGACAATCGAAAAGGCACTAAATGGTCAACAGCTTCAACCCATAGTTATTGAGCCTAAATAATTATAATTATAATTATATAAATAAAAGAATAATAAAACTATTTACAAATCTGACAAAATGTGGTATACTTCCTTAAATCGAAAAGGGAGTAACTCGTGCGAAAGCATGGTATACGGCGTCATTACACGGCATTTTGCCCGCCCTTACCTTAAAGAGTGAGACTTTTACTGCAATCAGCGGTAAAAGTCTTTTTTTCGACTATTTTTTACGAAAGGACTTATCAAATGAAACACTATCTTGAAAGCGTTGAATCCGTATTCACCGAGGTCAAATCAAGTGCTGAAGGTCTTACCTCACAAGAGGCTGCTGCCCGTCTTGAAGCCAATGGCAAAAACAAGCTTGCAGAAGCAAAGAAAGACTCCACTATCAAAAAGTTTTTTGACCAGATGAAGGACCCGATGATTATCATCCTCCTTGTAGCTGCAGTTATTTCCGCTGCTACCGAAATGATTGAGGCAGGCGGCTTTGTTCCCCCTACAGACTCAATAATCATCCTTGTGGTTGTTCTTATTAATGCCATTCTTGGTGTTATTCAGGAAAACAAGGCAGAAAAAGCTGTTGAGGCTTTGCAGAAAATGTCTGCCGCCACCACAAAAACCCTTCGTGACGGCAAGGTTGAAACAGTTAAGAGTGAGGATCTTGTTGTCGGTGACGTAATTCTTCTTGATGCGGGTGACGCTATCCCTGCCGACTGCCGTATTTTTGAATGCGCAAGTATGAAGATTGAAGAAGCTGCACTTACAGGTGAATCTGTTCCCGTTAACAAGCTCGTAAACGTTCTTATGGGCAAAAACAACGAAGAGGTACCTCTCGGCGACCGTAAGAATATGGCATATATGGGCTCCACACTTGTATATGGTCGCGGTAAAGCAGTTGTTGTTGCCACAGGTATGGATACCGAAATGGGTAAAATTGCTAACGCTATCGCTCTTGCCGAGGAAGGTAAAACTCCCCTTGAAATTAAGCTTGAACAACTTTCAAAGGTTCTTACAAAGCTTGTTATCGGCGTATGTATCATCATTTTCGCATACAACCTTATTACACAGTACTTTATGGCTGAGGGTGCACAGCTTTTCGACGTTGCATTACACTCATTCATTACTGCTATTGCCCTTGCTGTTGCTGCTATCCCCGAAGGTCTTGTTGCAGTTATGACCATCGTTCTTTCAATAGGCGTTACAAATATGTCTAAAAAGAACGCTATCATCCGTAAGATGAATGCAGTTGAAACACTTGGTTGTACACAGATTATCTGCTCTGATAAAACAGGTACACTTACACAGAACGTTATGACTGTTGTTGATCACTATGCAGAGGACGAAAAGGCTCTTGCTACTGCAATGGCACTTTGCACCAACGCAGAGGTTGAAGAAGACGGCAAAAGCACAGGTGAACCTGACGAGGTTGCTCTTATTAACTATGCAGCATCCTTAGGTCTTAAAAAAGCAGACCTTGTTAACGCTAATCCAAGAGCCGGTGAAGTTCCTTTTGATTCAGGCAGAAAGATGATGTCCACAGTTCACTCTGTTGACGGCAAGTTCGTTCAGTACACAAAGGGTGCTCCCGACGAAATCCTTAAGAAATGCACAAAAGCTCTCGTAGGTGGTCAGGTTGTTGAAATGACTGACGAGATTTTACAAAAGGCTGCTGAAGAAAACACAAGAATGGGTAACAAAGCCCTTCGTGTATTTGCAGTTGCATTCAAGGAATATACCTCAGAGCCCGAAGCATACGAATCCACAGCACTTGAAAACGATATGATATTCATTGGTCTTACAGGTATGATCGACCCCGTTCGTCCTGAGGTTAAAGATGCTATTGTTGAGTGCCGTAATGCAGGTATCACACCTATTATGATAACAGGTGACCACATCAACACAGCCAAAGCTATTGCACGTGAGTTAGGTATTCTTAATGATGACACTCAGGCTATGATGGGTGCAGATATTGATAAATACTCTGATGAAGAGTTTGAAAAAATAGTAGAAAACGTTTTCGTTTACGCACGTGTTCAGCCCGAACATAAAACAAGAATCGTTAATGCTTGGAAGAATAAAGGCTACGTTACCGCAATGACCGGTGATGGTGTTAACGATGCTCCCTCTATCAAGAGTGCTGATATCGGTGTTGGTATGGGTATTACAGGTACCGACGTTACAAAGAATGTTGCCGATATGGTTCTTACAGATGACAACTTTGCAACAATCGTTTCTGCAGTTGGTGAAGGCAGAAGAATTTACGATAATATCCGTAAGGCTATTCAGTTCCTTCTCGGCTCCAACCTTTCAGAGGTTGTTTCAATTTTCTTCGCAACAATTATGAGCTTTACAATTCTTGAAGCTCCTCACCTTCTCTTCATCAACCTTGTTACAGACTGCTTCCCTGCCCTTGCTCTTGGTCTTGAGAAGCCTGAAGCAAACATTATGAAGAGAAAACCCAGAAGCAAAACAGACGGCATTTTCGCAGGAGGTCTTGGTGTTGACTGTGCATACCAGGGTGTTATCGTAAGTATTCTTACAATCATCGCATTCTACATCGGTGAATACCTTGAATGCATCGAGCTCGGTACACAGTTCGCATTCACAAACATCAAGGATAGTAGTGAAGGTATGACAATGGCATTCTTCACAATGGCAATGTGTGAAATTTTCCATTCATTCAATATGCGCTCACAGAGAGGCTCTGCAGTTGCAATGCTCTTCAAAGGTCACCACAACGTTGCTCTTTACGGTGCAATGGTTGGTTCATTCATCCTTACAACTGCTGTTGTTGAAATCGACTTCCTTTCAAATCTCTTTGGTTTTGCTCACCTTGATATTAAAGCTTATGCAATTTCATTGGGTCTTGCTTTCCTTATCATCCCCATTGTTGAAATCGTTAAGGCTTTACAGCGTAAATTCGGCAAAGCACATAACTAACAAAGATACAGAAACGTACCGAGACGGTGCGTTTCTGTTTTTTATTCTTCCGAAAAACTTTTTTAGATATATACAAACAATGTTTTTTACAAATATTGACTATTTAACTTTACGGTATTATAATATTTACATATTTTGGAAAGCGAGTGATTTGTATGAGTTCAGGTCTTATGTCGGGACTTTTTTCAATCATTATGTCATTAATTACAATGATAACTTCACTTTTCGGGGTTGTTCAAAACAGACCCGACAACACAATTATACAAGGCTTCGAGCCTAAGGGGGAATATTCAATGCGTATTATGAGTTTTAACATCCGTTGTACAAACGTTGGCACAGATACCTGGAAAGACAGAATCGGTATTGTTTCGCAAACAATGCTTGACAGTGAGGCTGATTCCATCGGTGTTCAGGAGGCTACCCCCGAATGGATGGAAACACTTAAAGAAACTGTCGCAGAAAAATATGCTTATGTCGGTGTTGGCAGAGATGATGGTGATAACGAGGGTGAGTATTCTGCAGTTTTCTATCTTAAGGATAAATACGAAGTTATAGAAAGCGACACTTTCTGGTTATCAGAAACACCCGATAAGCCCTCACGCGGTTGGGATGCTGCATGTAACCGAGTTTGCACATGGGTTCACCTTAGGGATAAAGAAACCGGTGCAGAGTACGTACATATGAACAGTCACTTTGATCACATCGGTGTTAAAGCAAGAAAGAACAGTGTTGATATGATTATCAACAAAGCAAAACAATTCACCGATATCCCCGTTGTTTTCACCGCAGATATGAACGTTAAAGAAGGCTCCGATAACTACAATCAGTTTGTTACATCTGATTACTTCTATGATACAAAGTTCCTTGCACCTGATTCAATGAGCTATTGCACATACCATGACACAAAGCCTCAAAATCATGCTGATGATATTATTGACTACGTTATGATTAACAATGAATTTGAAGCACTCAGCTATAAGGTTGTTACCGAGGGTATTGATGGCAGATTTGTCAGCGACCACTACCCCATCTATGCAGATATTATAATTAAATAAAATACACATAAAGAAAGATGTTGCAGAAATCAATCTGCAACATCTTTTTTATTTAATCTTTTACTTTTTGATATTGTATTTTTCTTTATAAAACTTCGATGCCTCTTGTACGGGTCCGTCAAAAAGAATTTTGCCGTCTTTCATAACTATACCACGTTTGCAGAAGCTTTCGGCAACTGCGGTCTGGTGAGTAACAAAAAGAAGAGTTACATTATCCTTATGAATAATCTCATCTATTTTAGTTTTACATTTTGTTCTGAATGACGCATCACCAACGCTCAACGCTTCGTCGACAATAAGAATCTCAGGTCTTATGTTAACATTGATAGCAAAGCCGAGACGTGCTCTCATACCGCTTGAATAGGTTCTTACGGGCTGGTCGATGTAATCATTAAGCTCGGAGAACTCGATAATTTCTTCTTCAAGTGCGGCAATTTCAGGGTCCTTAAGCCCGAGAATATGGCCCTTAAGGTAAATATTCTGTCTGCCCGTAAACTCCATATCAAAGCCGCTTGTAAGCTCAAGCAGAGCACTTACTCTTCCGTTGACATTAATCTCACCCTCGGTGGGAAAAGCAACACCCGTAATCATCTTAAGCACAGTTGATTTGCCTGCACCGTTTTTGCCAAAAAGCGCAACAGATTCACCACGCTCTATCTCGAAGGTCATATTATCAACTGCACGTTTTTTCTTGTATTTAATCTTCTTAAAGAATATACCTAAAAGGCGTTTTCGTGTACTTGAATACAACTTATACACCTTAGATACATTATTGAAGCTGATAACTATATCTTTCATTATATGTATCCTTTCAGTTACAGTACATCGGGAATTTCTTTACGTAATTTTCTGTATGCCCAAAGAGAAAGCATTGCTAATATCAGATACCAGCAAAGGAAGTATATTAATCTTTTAGGCTGTTCAAAAAACCATACATGATTTACAAAACAATTTCTGTAGCCGTAGCACAAGAACGTAACAGGATTAAGCATAAGAATACTGTAAACAAGCTCGTTATCCCTGACATTCTCTATATTCCACAAAACGCCTGAAAGCCAGAACACCGCAATATTCAAAGACTTAACAAGGTTTGAAAAATCCTTACTCATAGCAGAAACAAGACCCGCAAACAATGCCCATGCATTAAAGAAAAGGAACATAAGCATTGTATAAAACGGCAACTGAATCAAATATATTGTAGGCGGATAGCCCAAAACCCAGAAAAAAATGATAACGACAACGGCGATAATGCAATGCACAAATATCTTCGAAAGATTTGTGAATGTAGGTATTGTTGTTATCGGGTATTTCATTTTAGTAACAAGGTAGCTGTATTTCCTTATACAATCAGTTCCGCCGTTAATTGCTTCGCTCATATAAAACCAGGAAATGATACCGCAAACAAGCCATAATATGTAGGGATAACCTGCTACGTCACCGCCCTGCCTTAAGCCGATAGCAATAGCAAACCAATAAACAAATATTGTAACAATAGGCTTAATAATTGCCCAAGCCCAGCCTAACGCAGCACCCTTATAGGTCTTTTTTAGGTCGGCAACAGAAAGCTTGATTATCTGCGGCATATTATCAGAATGCTCTTTGAAATTAATAGTAAGAGCATCTATATAGCTTTTGAAATAGTTTATAACTTTACTCAAAGGTTTATCCTCCGATTATTTTATAGTCAAAGAGCCGTCTTTTTCTGCAATATTAAAGAAAATTGGCTTTTCGTAATCTGTAATATTAGGGCAATGTAAGGTAAGCTTCAAATCACCCTCAAAGCTTCTGAAAAGCATACCATGACCACCATTATCAGTAAACAACGGTGCAAGGTGACTCCATTTACCTGTAATAGAGCCGTTATCGGACTCTGCAACACACTGTAAATATGTGCCATTATCAACTGTTGACCACACCATCAACAATTCACCCTCTGAAGTTCTGTACATAAAAGGACCGTCTGTAACGTTGTGCTCTTTTTCAGTTGCTTTATGCTTAAGGAATGATTCTCCGTCAAAAAGCTCAACGGGTTTGCTGACCGCATGTGTTAAATCTTCACTTATTTCCACATAGCAAACCGTACCGTTAAGAATCTGTGTGTGCTCGTGACAGAAAATGCAATAAAGCTTCCCATTCTCTTCATAAAACGTACCGTCAAGGCACTCCCATCCGTCGGGAGTTATTGAACCTATGGAATGAGGCTTAAACTCACCAACAGGGCTTTCACTTACAAGAATATACGTACCCCTTAAGCCATCAGGCTTTGTAAAGGTTGCAAACAAATAAAACTTACCGTTAACAAAATGCACCTCAGGTGCCCAGTTAACCTCGGTATTCATACCGTATTTCCGAGAGTCGAAAACCTGAACGGGATCAGACCATTCTTCAAGATCGTTACCCTCATATACATCAAATCCACCAGTTTTGCAACCGAAGTTTTTGGCTCTGGTGCCGTACATATAATACTTGCCCTCGTGCACAAGAACAAATGGGTCACGAATGTTGATATCCTGATTTTTCATATTAATTAACTCTTTCTCCGTTTTTGTACTGAACAATTGTTACACGCTTCTGGAACTGACATACAACCTCATAATTTATTGTATCAGTAAGCTCGGCGATTTCTTCAGCGGTAATTTCAAGATCACCATTCTTACCCAGAATTGTAACCTCATCACCAACATTGATATTTTCAAGGTCTGTAACGTCAACCATAAGCTGATCCATACAAACTCTGCCGATCACCTTAGCCTCCTGACCATTTATAAGCACCTTACCTTTATTGGAAAGCGTACGTGAATAACCATCTGCGTAGCCGATGCATACAGTGGCAATACGTGTTTTTTTATCGGTAAAATACGTATGACCGTAGCTTACACCACTACCTGCAGGAACATCCTTCACATGAACAACGTGACTGATAATACTCATAGCAGGTACTAAATCAACAGAGCCATCTATAACACATTTATCGGGATACAAGCCGTAGAGTATTATACCTATACGCACCATATTGAACATCTGATCGCAGGTAAGAATACCTGCACTGTTACAAAGATGCTTGATAGGAATATTTATACCCACCTCTTCAAGACCTTTTACAAATTCCTTAAAAACCTTGGTTTGGTTATCGGTGGTGCTCCTATCCTCGCAATCGGCACAAGCGTAATGGCTGAATATACCCTCAATGTAAATATTAGGCAAATCATTAATACGCTTAACAGTATTTATACTTTCACTGTTACAGAAGAAGCCTATGCGTGACATACCCGTATCAACAGCAATATGCACCCTGGCAATTTTATTCAGTTTAACCGCTGCACGCGAAAGTGCTACCGCATCGTCATAATTAAAAATAGTCTGTGTAAGCTCGTACTTAATAAGAGTTTCGTACAAATAAGGTGATGTATAGGATAAAACAAGAACGGGCTTTTTTACCCCTGCCTCTCGAAGCTCCACCGCCTCGTTAAGCTCGGCAATGCCGAAATAATCAACCTTATCCTGTACCTCCTTGGCAACGCCTACCGCACCATGACCGTAGGCATCCGCTTTAACTATCGCAAGAGATAAAACATCTTCAGGCAGCTTACCCTTTATTTCATCAAGGTTATGCTCGATAGCATCAAGATTTATAGCGGCATAGGTTCTGAAATATTCTTTATTAATATTACTCATAATACCACACTTAATTCTGCTCCTAAAGGGCATAGTTATATACATTAAACATAATACCACATTATACCAAAATAAACAATAGTAATTGAATTATTAGTAGTAAAATTAATCTTTTAAAGTTTGTTCATTATTTTACACTTGTTTATTAATAATTAATGTGTTATATTTTTATATGTATAATTTTGTATAGAGTGGTTAGTAATGGAGAATTTTTTTGACGCGATTTATTCTGCAGTTGCATTTATCGGTTTGTTACCAAAAACCATAATTAAAGCAGTTGCAAAAGCATTAAGAATCGCATTGACTTTTATTGGTAAACAGCTTAAAAAATTCAATAAAAAATCCTTTTCCTCAAAAAAAGTGTTTATACGCAGAGCAATAATCTGTATTGTAATCATATCAATCGTTTCACTTACTGTTTTTATCGGAAGCAAAAACTCTCTTAAGGTAAAGGCAGTTACTGTTGAAATCGACGGCCAGGTTATCGGCTACGCCGTTTCTCAGGATGAGGCAGATCTTGCCGAAGCTAAAGCAATCACAAAGCTCAGCAACGGCATAACCTCCCCTATCGAAAACAAAAAAACACGTACGGAGGCCTACAACATAAAAAGTGCCACCGCATTATCCGATGATATCGTCAACACACTTTCCAAGGATATGACTCCCGTTACAGAAATTTACGTTGGCGGAAATCTTCTCGGCGCCGTATCAGACGCGCAAGGGGCTTACGAGGCGGTTGAATCTGCATACGAAAGTGCAAGCAAGGCATACCCAAAATCATCGGTATCCTTCACTAAAAGCATAGCTCTCAAACCCGCATACTACACCAAAAACGAGGAAGTTCTTTCAACCGAAAAGCTTACCGAGCTGCTTAACAAAAAAGGCACCTTAGAGATACAGCATTCTAAATGTGAGGATGAAATCAAAGTTACAAATTTCGAAACAATTGAGCTTTTGTCAAACGACCTTTTCCTCGGTGACAGCCGCACAAAGAGAACAGGCAGAACAGGTGCAGAATACGAAGTAAGCATTGTTACAAGTGTAGGCAAAAAACAGGTGCTTTCAGAAAAACTTATGACCGTACCTGTAAGAGAGCCGGTTGCTCAGATTGTTGAGCGTGGTATCCGTGCACAAAGCCTTGTTATGGAAAATTATACTGTTACTGACACTTTGGGTCTTTTCTGTTGGCCCGTTGTTGATTTATACGAAGTCACTTCGCCCTTCGGCTTACGTAGTTTAGGCAACCACAAGGGCATTGACATCTCCGGTGCTAACGCCGAGGGTGCTCTCGTCGTAGCCGGTGAAGCAGGTGTTGTTACCGAGGCAGGCTGGAACTCGGGCGGTTACGGTAACTACGTTAAAATCAATCACGGCAACGGTATCGAAACACTTTATGCTCATATGCTTGACAATTCAATTACCGTTATACCCGGACAGGTTGTTCAGCAAGGTGAAATTGTAGGTCAGGTTGGTAACACCGGTTATTCCTTCGGTGCCCACCTACATTTCGAGGTGCGAATCAACGGCATCAAGGTTGACCCTGCCCCCTATTTAGGATTAGAACAATGAATGTAACAATAATCGCCTTAGGCAAACTAAAAGAGAAATACTTAAGAGATGCCGTTACAGAATACACAAAGCGTATTGCACCATACGGCAAAGCAGAAATTATTGAGCTTAACCCCGTTAAGCTTCAGGATAACCCATCAGAAAAAGAAATATCCAATGCCTTGAATAAAGAAGCGGAGGATATAAAAAAGAAAATACCTAACAACAGCTATATTTTTGCATTATGCATTGAGGGTAAGGAAAAATCTAGCGAAGCCTTTGCAAAGGCTATCGGTGATGCCGCACTTACAGGCAAAAGTAATGTAACGTTTATTATCGGTAGCTCATTCGGACTTTCAGATGAAATAAAGAAGCTTGCAGATTTCAGGCTTTCCTTTTCCCCTATGACATTCCCTCACCAGCTTATGCGTGTTATGTTGTTAGAACAGATTTACAGAGCCTTCCAAATTAACAACAACGGCAAATATCATAAATGAGGTTTCTATTATGGCAATGTGTGATATGTGTGAAAATTACAGATATGACGAGGATTTAGAGGAATACTATTGCGACATCGAGCTTGACGAGGATGAATACCTGAAATTCCTTACATCGTCAAACGACAGTTGCCCATACTTCAGAGCAGATGACGAATACAGAATTGTAAGAAAACAGAATTAAATAATATTAAAAGCACGTTACTCATTTTCGAGTAACGTGCTTTTTCATTACAACAAAATAGAATATGACGGAAAGAATTGTTGCAGTAACCCAACCTACGGGCCAGGATATCCATATACCCTTGTAGCCCCACATAGGTGCAAAAGCAAACGCAAGACACACCCTCAAAAGCAAATCGGTAAAGGTAGCAACCATAAAAAGCTTCATTCTGCCGCAACCCCTTAAAATGCCGTCACCAACAAGCTTTATACCTATAACACAATAAAAAGGTGCAACAGTTTTAAGGAATAGTGAGCCTGCCTCAACAGCAAGACCGCTTCCCGAAGACTCCATAAAAAGCTCTATCAGTTGTCTATTAAAGGTAAGATAAACAACACAGAAAACAACACCGGTTACAACGGACATTATACTGCCGCAACGCATACCCTGACGGATACGGTTATAATTACCGGCACCTACATTTTGCGCCGTAAAGCCCGAGGAAGCATTACTGAACGTATACAAAGCGTTAACAGTAAACGTGTTAAGCTTAATTGCCGCAGAATAGCCCGCAACAACAGACGAGCCAAAGCCGTTGATTAGACCTTGTATAAAAACGTTACCAACGGAAACAAAGCTTTGCTGAAGCACACTGGGAATTGAAATCTGCATAATTTTTTTGAAAATAGCATAAGAAAACAGTTTCGCTTTACCCTCAGTTTTAAGTCTTTTAAGATGGGATATAAGCGTAACAACAGAAAGCACACCTGCAATACCCTGAGCTATAAAAGTAGCCCATGCAACACCTGCAACCCCCATATCAAGCCACGCAACCATAATATAATCGAGCACAACGTTAGTTACCGATGAAAACATAAGAAAATACAAGGAGGTTTTCGAATCACCCAGGGATGTAAAAATCCCGTTTGCAATATTATAAACAAACAAAAACACAAAGCCGCCGGTATAAATTGCAAGATATTGAGAAGAATCTGAAAAAATATTTTCAGGAGTGTTTATCGCTTTAAGCATCATAGGTGTAAAAATGATACCAAGAAGTGTCAATACACCTGAAATTACCACACCTGAAATAAGCGAGGTAGCTGAAGCAGTTTTTACTCTTTTGTAATTCTTTGCACCGAAATATTGAGATATAACAACACCTGCACCAATATTGCATCCGAATGCTACCGCATTAAATAAATTCGTAATGGGATATGATGCCCCCACCGCAGCAAGTGCATCTTCACCCGCAAAACGCCCTGCAATAAGACTATCTGCTATACTGTACATCTGCTGAAAAACCACACTGATAAATAAAGGAAGTGCAAATTTAATCAGCACCTTTTCAGGTTTCCCTACGGTTAAATCCTTTGCCATTAAAACATCATAACCTTCTCTAAAAATCAATATAATATTATAGTTAATTTTTCGAAAAAGTAAAGGGTTTGATTTTATATTATATAAATTTTTATCCGTATTAGGTAGCGTTGTCTGGGGTACACCCATGGTAATTTTCTTTTTATTTACCGCCTTACGCTTCAATCTAAAAAGCAGATTTTTCCAATTTAAATGCTATAAAGCAATATTCAAAAATACTCTCGGCACAATATTTAAGACCAAAACAAAAGACGGCATAAGCCCATTTTCCGCCTTTTGTTCAGTACTAGGTGCTTGTCTCGGTACAGGAAACATCGTGGGAGTTGCAGCCGCAATATGCTCGGGCGGTCCCGGTACAGTTTTCTGGATGTGGTTTAGTGCAATACTTTCATCCATGACCGCATATGCAGAAAATTATCTGGGTGCAAATTATCGTATATTAAAAAATGGCAAGGACATAAGCGGAGTGTATGCCTATATGGAAAAAGGTTTAAAAAGCAAAACTACTGCAAGAATTTATGGCGTTTTTGCTCTTATTTCCGCATTAGGTACGGGTAATATGACCCAAAGCAATTCTTTGGCACAAGCCTTGAAAAGCGGTTTTAACATACCTCAGTATGTAACGGGAATAATAACCCTTGTTATATGCGGTATAGTTTTGTGTGGCGGTATTAATCGTATTGCTCGCACACAAACTGTTATAGTTCCTGTTATGACATTAGCTTACATGGTAATATCCGCCATGGTTCTGTACAAATTCAGAAGCAGTATTCTACCCTGTGTTTTATTGATTTTCAAAGAGGCTTTTTCAAAAAAGGCCTTCAGCGGCTTTGGTATATATAAAGCATCACGCTACGGCATCTCGCGAGGTGTTTTTTCCAATGAGGCAGGCCTTGGCTCTGCAACCTTATTACATAGTCACAGCAACGCTAACCCAAAAACGCAAGGAATGTGGGCAATAGTTGAGGTTTTTGTTGATACGGTTATAATGTGCACCGTAACCGCACTTGTAATACTTTCATCAAAAGTAAGCTACACATCACTTTACGGGGCGGAATTATCCCTGGCAGCATATTCAACAATATGTGTTTTTGGCGGAAAGATTATAAGTCTTTTAACCTCTGTATTTGCTCTCACATCTTTAATAAGCTGTTCATTTTACGGAGAAAAAGCAGTTGAGTATTTATTCAAAAAAGACCACACAAGATCATACAAATTCATATACATAATTGCCGTATTTATCGGGTGCATAAATCCACCCCGGATTGTATGGACACTTGCCGATATCTGCAACGGACTTATGGCAATACCCAACCTTTATGCAATAAATTGCCTTGGCAATGAAGTAAGATTTACATAAAAGCAAAACCCCATCCTAACGGATGGGGTGAAACTTTTTACTATAAGTAATTAAGCCTCTGCTTCTTTTTTCTTGTTGAAGCATTCGCTGCAGTAAACAGGGCGATCTTCACGGGGCTTAAAGGGAACTTCAGCAACGCCACCGCATTCTGCACAAACTGCTGTGAATTTTTCACGCTCGCCTCTTGCTGCCTGCTTACGTGCATCACGACAAGCCTTGCAGCTCTTAGGTTCATTAACTAAACCTTTTTCTGCATAAAATTCCTGCTCACCGGCTGTGAAAATAAATTCGTTGCCGCACTCTTTACAAATGAGTGTCTTGTCTTCGTACATTTTTGCTACCTCGCTATAATATAATGTTGCCCTCTAACGGAATTGCACCGTCATCTTAGTATTGTTTCGGAGTAATTCCGCAACATAACAACGCTCTGCTATTAAGCTAAGAGGACACTTTGTATATTATTAACTGCGTTCCGCAGTAATAACCTGTTTAAGTTTGCGACGGGCTCTTTGAACAGCATTATCTACCGCCTTTGCAGGCATAGACAAACGTTCACCAATCTCAGCATAAGACATACCGCCTGCCCTAAGGAATACAACCGTTTTTTCCAAAGAGGAAAGGCTAACATCACAAGCCGCAAGCACCTCATCAAGTTCCTCAGAAACGAGGATTTGCTTAAGAGGATCTTCCGCACCGGTGATTGTGGCAAAGGTATCAGAATCGTTTCTTACAGGGATTTCATCTGAAATATTACCTGCAGCAGTATTTATGCTGTTACGCATACAAACCGAAGAATACGCCCTGAAAGGCACACCCTTAGATTCATTGTAAGTACGCACCGCATTTAAAAAACCGAACATCCCCTCTTGCATAAAATCATCTGAATCTATGTAAGCAGAGTTAGTTTTGCGGGAGGTTGGTTTAAGATATCTTGAAGCAAGAATATTGAACGCACCCTGATCACCACTTTGAGAAAGCTTGACCAACTCTTCATCCGTAAGAGGTAAATATTCGGTACGCTTTTTAAAACTCAAAATACCACTCCAAACACAAATGCGTATACTATTGGAAACATAATATCATAATCTTGTCATTTTGTCAAATATTTTTTATTTTTTGTTCAATAATTTTGTACAATATATTTAATCATAACAAAAACGCACTCTGACGAGAATCAAAAAATTGCATTTACATTTCTAAAACAGTTATCCTTTTGAATATTCGAAATAATAAAAAACCACTGTAATGAATCAAACATCACAGTGGTAAAAAGCACCTAAAAAGCAAAAATCGGACTCATAAATTCTGATCCAAGCATACTTCATAAGTTATGTTTTATTCTGTTGTAAACTCTGCTGATATTGTGCTATCAACTCTGTACCAATGACCCCTGATTTTCATACACCAGAAATCGCTGTAAATACTCTTATATTCACCCTCAGAGCCTTTGGCAACAACCTCCACACCGAGAACATCTACCCTTGAGGCTTTGTCAATATATCTGAATCCGTTTTCAAGAATGCCATTAAACGCTTCAAGCTCCTCATCACTCAAGGTACGGTTAGATGTAATTGTGTAAGTAAGCTTATAATCTTCACCACATTTTTGTGTATAGAAAGCATCACTTTCTATCATAGGTGAAACCATATGCTCGTAAGTTTCCTCGTCACCAAAATAACGATTATCACGCTTATAGCGTATAATATTATCATCATAAAGAGCATAATAAACATCACTATCTGCGGACTGTATTGATTTAACAAAGCTTTTTACAACCTTCTCGGGCTTACTGCCAACAAAGGTTGAGGTAAACAAAGCAACAACCGTAAGCACTGCCGCAAAGCAAAGGAGTACCCTTACCCCCGTTCTGAAGGAAAGCTTCAACTCAAGCTTACGTTTACCCACATCCCTACGTTGATGCTTCTTCTTTGGTGATTCAAGCTTCTCACCGCAGTAGGCACAATTTATGAAATTATCAGGACTTTGCTTATGACATTTACTGCAATACAGCTTAATCACCACTTTTCTTCATAAATAAAGCCGCAGAAAGCAACCTTTCTACGGCTTGTAATTACAGTATGTACCGTAATAATTATTCAGCAGCTTCCTCTGCTACCTCTTCAACTACTTCTTCAGCAGCCTCTTCAGCTACTTCCTCAGGAAGAAGTGCACGGATTGAAAGGCTTACGCGCTTTCTTTCCTCATCGATTTCAGTAATCTTAACAGTTACCTTCTCACCGATTTTAAGAACATCAGCAGGCTTTGCAACGTGCTTGTTAGCAATCTGTGAAATATGAATAAGACCATCAACACCTGCTACGATGTGTGCGAAAGCACCGAAATCTGTAAAGTTAGCAATTTCAACTTCTGCTTCATCACCAACTGAATATTTTGCTTTAAAGATTTCCCAGGGATTGTCCTCAAGCTTTTTGTAGCCAAGAGCAATCTGCTTCTTCTCGGGGTTAAGTGACTTAATTGTAACTTCAACTTCATCACCAACACTAACAACCTCTGAAGGATCTTTGATTCTGTTCCAAGAAAGCTCTGAAACGTGAATCATACCGTCAACGCCGCCAATGTCAACAAAAGCACCGAATTTCATAAGAGATTTAACAACACCCTTACGAACTTCGCCCTCCTGAGCCTCTGCCCAGAATTTTTCTTCGTTAGCTTTTCTTTCCTCTTTAAGTACGGCACGGATTGAGCCTACAGCTCTTCTTCTCTGCTTGTTAACCTCGATAACTTTGAATTTAACAGTCTTCTTAAGAAGATCTTCAAGCTTATCGTTACGGCTTGCAGTTGCAAGTGAAGCAGGGATGAAAAGACGTGCATTGTTTGAAACAACAATAATACCACCACGGATAATTTCTGTAACAACGCCTTCAAGAATGGTATCTGTTCCTTCAGCATTTACAATAACGTCCCATGCGGCAATAGCATCATAACGTTTCTTGGAAAGCATTGTAACGCCTTCCTGATCGTTTGTTTTCATGATGATAAGGTTAAGAGTGTCGCCGATTTTAAGCTCAGCCTTGGGATCTGCATTCGGGTCATTGCTGTATTCGCCATAGGGAATATAGCCTGTCTGCTTCCTGCCGATATCAACCTGAATCTCTGTGGGAGAAATACTCAATACTGTGCCAACAACCTTCTGGTCGTTGTTCATATTATTGAGATTTTCCTCTAAAGCTGCTGCAAAATCAAAATCTTCAGCTGCTGCAGAGTCAAGCACTCTTTCCTCCTCAATCATATTGTTTTCTTTGAGAATTTCGGACATGGTTTCAAGTACCTCCTTTATAATACCGGCGGGAGTAGATGCACCCGCAGTCAGACCGATAGTGTTAAATCCGCTGAAGCTGATACCATAAAGCTCACTTGCGGTTTCAACAAGAAATGCAGGACAGTTACGCTGACACACGCTATGAAGCTTACGGGTGTTTGAGCTGTGACGCCCACCCACAATAACCATAGCATCACAAGTATGTGACAAGGCTTCTGCCTCATTCTGCCTTTCTTCGGTCGCACTACATATTGTATCAAATATTTTCACATTTGTACATAGTAAATTTATTTTTTTTACACTTTTTTGCCATTCTTTTATGCTAAAAGTTGTTTGAGAAACAAAAATAATAGATTTTTGTGACAAATCGGGATATTTCTCTATAAGAATTTCAACATCCTTGTCGTTGCCAATGACGTATGACTCCCCTTTTGCACAGCTTTTTATACCCTTTACCTCGGGGTGATTTTCGTCACCTGCAATAATGGTGACAACATCATCAGAGGAATTATCAAGAACAATTTTGTGGATTTTTTTAACGAAGGGGCAAACCGCATCAATAAACTCACAACCGCTTTTTTCAACCTCGTGAAGAACCTCACGGGTAACAC
>JAZRLZ010000012.1:0-5914 GCA_045647125.1 Acutalibacteraceae bacterium
GCACATTTGTGTCTTGCTCTGCATCCAAATTTAAAAGATTTAAGGTGCAAAGCAGTTTTAATTTAAATAGTTTTCGTTTAGACGAAATGATAAAATCACCGCAAGGCTGACGCCTTACGGTGATTTTTCATAAAGTATTAACGAAAAATATTTTGTTAAAACCTAATAAATCCCTAATTTACGCTCCCTTTAAGCGGTTTTTTTATATTACATATCCACCGTTAACCGGAACAATCTGACCTGTAATAAATCTTGCTTTATCAGATGCAAGAAAACTGACTGCATTAGCAATATCAGAAACCTCACCTATATTATTAAGTGGAGTTTCATCCTTCAAGGCGTTAATATCGTCTTCACTGAATTGAGCCATCATATCAGTAAGCACCACACCCGGCGAAACAGCATTGACTCTTATTCCTGAAAGACCTACCTCTTTAGCCAGCGCCTTTGTAAGACCTATAAGCCCCGCCTTCGAAGCAGAGTAATGAACTTCCATAGAAGCACCGACCTGTCCCCACATAGAGGCTATATTTATGATATTGCCTTCCTTCTTATTAATCATATAAGGAAGTGCCCTTCGGCAACAATAAAAGGCTGATGACAGGTTTGCCCCCATCATTTTCTGCCACATATCATCAGTTATATCCGTAAATAACACCTGCTGTGAAACACCTGCATTATTAACAAGCAGATCCACACCGCCGAAGACTTTTTCCACCTGGCCAAACAGATTGTTAACCTGAACGGAATCAGAAACATCGGCTTTGAATATTTCTACCTCTGTAATAGCCGAAAGCTGTAACTTAAGCTTTATAGCCTCCTGATCGGAGGTATTATAATTAATCGCAATATTGTAGCCATCCTCTGCCAATGCTTTGCATATGGCGGCTCCTATACCTTTTGCACCGCCGGTAACAAGAGCGGTTTTTTTATTATAATCTGCCATTGTTTATTCTGTCGCCTCGGATTCGGGCATTTCCATCTTCTCCATTGTGAAATCTGCAGGAGGAGTGAAGAGCGAAGAAGGTGCAACGGGTGAAATAGAATCGTAGTAAATCACGCTGCCATCATTACTTGTTGTTTTTATGATGGTTTTGCCGATAAAGTAATCCTTGTTACCTGAATCATATTCCTTTATGGTGTATTTAACACCATCGATATTTTCATCGTAAATATTAGTGGGTACTCTTTCAAAATCAAGCGGGTCTTGTGAAATAACTCCCCAATCCTCTTCAGGAACGCTATTCTTTGCATCCTCCTTAAGGAAAATAAAGCAGGTACGGGTGTTGATATTGATGTAATAAATATTAGTTTCGTCAATAACAAAACCGATATCCTCACCCTCGTATGTCAAATAAGTTGCACTTTTGTTATTATTACGGGCAAGCTTACATTCTGTATTCAAATCGGGTGATTCGATTCTGCAGGAAATATAATACTGACCTGAGGCAAGCACTGCTTCATCATCCTGAACATCAGGCTCCGCTTCCTCTATATCTTCATAAACAAGATCATCCTTAATATTTTCCTTTTTAGGCTTGGTTGTTGAAGTAGTAGAATTCTTATCGTTATTCTGCTGAATAGCTTGCTGAACTCTGTCATTGGAAACGCCTGAAGGACCAGTAGTTGTAGTGTTATTATCTGTAGGCTTAAAAATTTCTTCTATCTCTTTTTCCACTTCAGGTGAAGCTGTAACAGTTTCGGTTGCTACAACAGAACCTTCTTCATTTGTAATTTCTACAACTGCGGTTGCAGGCTCCTGAGGTGCGGTGGTAACAACGTCGTTAGCCTTTGTTGTATCTTCTTTAATAGCCACGGACATCTCGCAGCCGCTCAATACTGAAAATGCTGCAACAAGAATTATGGCAACCATAGAAATGGTAAGTTTCTTCATAATACCCTCCGAAGGTGAATTTTAAATAATTCTATCATAAAGTAAAACAAAAAACAAGAAAATCACAAATATCTAAAGATTTATTTACAATTAGTTAAAATAATGATGACAATTCAAAATTCGGCTCTGTTAATCACAATAACAAAGCCGAATTTTCATTTGTTTTTATCATCTCGAACAAGCTTTTTTATGTATTTAAAGGTTTCTTCCTCACCTTTTTCCGAAAGCATCACGAGTAAATCTTCTAAAAGCTGTGACGTTTCCGGGTGGATAACTCTGCGACCCTTACCCGATAAAAAATATTCTATGGGTGACTGGTCATTATAATTTTCACCTTTATATATTTTACCTGCAGCTACCCTATCGCAAAACATCTCCGCAACATATCGTACAGGCATTTTTACAGGCTCAACCACCTTTGAAACAGGGTTATAATCTGTCCAATATTCAAAGTGGTGCTTATTCCTGCCCTTGTGATGAATCCATGCAAGTGAATAGCCATACAGCTCCCTTTCACCCTCATTAGGACTGCGTGTGCCGGTGTAATACTTCATACCCGGCACAAACTCCGTAGGCGTATACTTACTTAAATCGTGTCGTAACCCTTGCCAGAATATACCTGCTTTAAAGCAATGCTTTATTACAACGTGGCGGTGTCTGGTAATGGTTACAAAATGCTTTATAGGATGTATCATCAGTTTATTTTAAATACGTAAAGATGCTCACAAGCAACATCCTCGGGTGAGCAGATGTCCGCTTTAAGTGAAAGCTTACCATCAACATTTTCGGCAAAAACCTTACAATCACTGCCTAAAAGTGTTACATTCAAACCATCTTTGTACTCTATCTCGGGGAAAACAGTTGGCTTTGACGGGAAAGTCTCCGTAATAGCATAAATATTACCATCACGCTGTGTGTAATAAACTCCGTCGGTGTGTTTTTTGCTGTAAACTTCACTTTCGTATATTGCTTCACCGTTAACCTCAAGCCATTTACCCATACCGAGAAGTCTTTCCTCCATAAGCGGAGGAATTGTTCCGTCACCATCAGGTCCGATGTTAAGAAGGAAGTTACCGCCTTTACTTACAAGGTCGCAAAGAGTTACCAGAAGCTCTTTAACAGAAAGGTAATTTTCGCAGCCCTCTTCCTTATTGATTCCGAAGGAACGACCAATACCGCGGCACTCCTCAAAGGGACGGTCGAGTTCAACATCCTCAATACGTCTTTCTGTACCGAGATACACATCAATAATGCCGTATTCCGTAGTAAAGTTACCGCCTTTCCTTCCGCGTGTTTCTTTACCCCAACGATCATTAGGAACTATGAAATCCTTTACGCTTGACTCATTATAAAGCCACTGTAAAAACTCGGTAGAATGCCACACGTCACTTGTATGCTCCCATTCACCATCAGTAAAAAGTGTATTGGGTTGATATTTCTCAACAAGCTCCTTAAGCATAGGATGAAGATGCTCAAGAGCATACTTTTCCGGGTCCTCAAGATAATATGGATGCCACCATTCGTAAACTGAATGATAAACACCGAATTTAACACCCGTACCCTCCATAGCGTTTTTAAGTTCCATAAGGAAATCACGTTTAGGTGCACATTCAACAGAGTTAAGTCCGGGTGCATATTTTGTTTCATAAAGGCAATAGCCGTCATGATGCTTCGATACGAAATTAATATATTTAGCACCTGAGCGTTTGAAAAGCTCCGCCCATTTATTCGCATCAAAGCGGTGACCTGTAAATTCATTCACAAAATCATAATAAGGACGTGAATTATAATGCTCCTTATGATAAGCCTTATATTTTTCCTGTGCTTCTGTTTCACAGTTCTCCTTATTGCAGGAATAGCCGTACCACTCGGCATAATCCTTTAAAGGTGCGTATGCAGGTATACTGTAAAGACCCCAATGGATAAAAATACCGAATTTAGCTTTACCGAACCATTCCGGCACCTTTCTGCTGTTAAGGGATTCCCAATTATTCTCGAACATATATATTACCTCTTTTTATAAATTTCTACACAAAAATGAACTGTAGTTTCAAGCTCCTGAAGCTCCGACAGACGTTGAGCCTCGACTCTGCCCGTTTTATAATAATACGGTGTCATACGGAACAAATCAGCAATGTCCTCTTTATTATCAAGCCTGATGGTATACTTTAATTCTGTCGAATCAAAAAGGCAGAACAGCTCATCATCACGTTTTTCAGGCTTATTCTTGTACGGCTCGTCATAAAGTGCACATTTAAGCTCCCACAAATGCTCATCTAAAGGAACTGCCTTAACAAGCACGCCATCATCCTTTAAAACACGGTTAAACTCAGTATAAGCAGATGGAGCAAAGATGTTAACAATGCAATCAACATACTTATCCGCTAACGGTAACGAAAAAGCACTTGCAACCGCAAATTCCGATGTAGGAATCGCTTTTGCACAATACCGCAGTGCGTCCTTTGAAATATCTATACCGCAGACGTCATACTCACCGCTTTCACATATAGCAGAGGTGTAATAACCCTCACCACAACCGATATCCGCAATAGTACTGCCATCTTTGACATTATCTTTAATAACCCTGCAAATATCATTACGAAGTTTTTCATAAAAGCCGCCTGACAAAAAGCGTCTTCGGGACTGCACCATCAATTTATCATCACCGTGACGTTTAAGAGATGATTGATTAGATACAAGCAGATTGACGTAGCCGTATTTCGAAATATCAAAGGAATGGTTATTCTCGCAGGAATATACACCATCGTATTTATCAAGCTTTGCCTTGCACACAGGACAAAGAAACATATACTCCCCCCTGATTCCGTAATATATTTCCATACTAAACAAATTAAAGGCTGTCGGAAAACAGCCTTATAATTCAGTATTATTCTTCTATAAGCAATTTCTTAAGCTCACTCATAAATGTGTTTATATCTTTAAACTGACGATAAACTGATGCAAAACGAACATAAGCAACCTCATCAATATCCTTGAGCTTATCCATAACATACTCACCAATTTTAACCGAAGTAACCTCGCGGTCAAGGGAGTTCTGAAGCTCAGCTTCGATTTCGTCAATTGCCTTTTCGATAACCTCAACGGAAACGGGACGTTTTTCACAAGCACGCATCATACCATTGAAAAGCTTATCACGATCGAATGCTTCGCGTGATTTATCCTTTTTAACAACTATAACAGGAACACTTTCTATAATTTCATAGGTGGTAAAACGCTTACCGCAGTTTATACACTCTCTGCGGCGGCGGATACGCGCACCTTCATCAGTAGGTCGTGAGTCAATAACCTTACTTTCTTCATAACTGCAAAAAGGACATTTCATAGAATACACCCCATAGTCATTTTTTGTAATTATACCAAATAGGGTAACTTAATTCAAGACTTTTACAATATTTTGTGGCACCAATTACCATTGATAGTGAACGAATTTTATCTTACTATTAATATGGTGATTAAATGACAAGCAGATTAATAAAAATATATAACAACCTGAACAGCAACACCCGACTTATTATTCGTATATGGGTGCTTACAACACTATGGTCCGTAATTCTTGCAATAATTTCAGCTAACTCCGACCAATACAGCTTTATGCTATTGAGCGACGACCTGATGCTTGCCGCCCGAAGCATTGGATTTATCGGTTTAGTAGGTACAATCATCGCAGTAAGATCAGATATCAAAGAACCCTGATCACTCCACAATAACCAAGGAATCAATAATTTCCTCTGCCTTTCGTTTGCTTCGCAAACAACCGATTGTGTTCGGCTTCGCCGAGTGGGGTTCGAATCCCCCAAAAAGTGTATTCTAAAAAATAAAAGAGTTGTATTCATTGAATACAACTCCTTTGGTGAGTTATCGGGGATTCGAAAGGCTCTGCCTTTCGTTTGCTTCGCAAACAACCGATTGTGTTCGGCTTCGCCGAGTGGGGTTCGAATCCCCCAAAAAGTGTATTCTAAAAAATAAAAGAGTTGTATTCATTGAATACAACTCCTTTGG
>JAZRLZ010000013.1:0-1149 GCA_045647125.1 Acutalibacteraceae bacterium
GATAATTAATAAATAATTTATAGGAGAATAGATATGAATAATTCAAGATCAGAAAGTTACGCAGCAGCAGGTGTTGATATTACTGCAGGTTACAAAGCAGTTGAACTTATGAAAAAACACGTTGCCAGAACTCGTAACGAAGGCTCAATGGATGATGTTGGCGGCTTCGGCGGTTGCTTTGACCTTGGTTTTGCTAAAGGTATGGAGCATCCCGTATTAGTTTCAGGTACTGACGGTTGCGGTACTAAAGTTAAATTAGCTATTCTTATGGATAAACACGATACAATCGGTATTGATGCAGTAGCTATGTGCGTAAACGATATTGTTTGCGTTGGTGCAAAACCCTTGTATTTCCTTGACTATATTGCTTGCGGTAAAAACATTCCCGAAAAAATTGCTGAAATTGTAAGCGGTGTTGCAGAAGGTTGTGTTCAGTCAGGCTGTGCACTTACCGGTGGCGAAACTGCAGAGCATCCCGGTTTGATGCCCGTTGAAGATTACGACCTTGCAGGTTTTGCAGTAGGTATAGTTGATAAACCCAAAATGATTGATAACAACAAAATGTCTGTTGGCGATGTTGTTATTGCTCTTCCCTCAACAGGTATTCACTCTAACGGCTTCAGCTTATGCCGTAAGGTTTTTGATATTGATAACAACAATCCCGAGCTTTATGTAGAGCGCGAAGAATTGGGTGGCAAAAGTATTGCCGAGGCTTTACTTGTTCCCACTAAGATTTATGTTAAGCCCGTTCTTGCTCTTACAGAAAAGGTTAACGTGAAAGGTATTTCACACATTACCGGTGGTGGCTTCTATGAAAATATTCCAAGAAGCATTCCCGATGGCTTGTGTGCAAAAATTGATAAGTCCGCAGTTAAGGTTCTTCCCATTTTCGATGTAATTGCTAAATGGGGCAATGTTCCCGAACGCGATATGTTCAACACATATAATATGGGTGTTGGTATGAGCATCGTTGTTCCTGCAGACGAAGTAGAACTTTCTCTTTCAATTCTTAAAGATAATGACATTGATGCTTATGTAATCGGTGAAATTATTGAAGGCGAAGACAAGATTATACTTGAATAATTGAGGTAGCAAAATGCCCGATACAAAAAATATTGTTGTTCTTGTTTCAGGTGGCGGAACAAATCT
>JAZRLZ010000014.1:0-5012 GCA_045647125.1 Acutalibacteraceae bacterium
TTTCCGCAAGGTCAAGACCTGCAACGGTTACTGCTTCCAAATACATTTCTTTTGCACTGCCCAAAGCAATTTCTCCATCTACAAGAAGCTCACCTGCTTTGACTATAACATCTTCTGAATAAACATTGTATTCTGTTGCAAGGTCAATATCCATATAGTATGACATTTTTTGCACTGCCTCACCGAGATCGAGCTTGCCGTCTTTTACCATACATATTGCAAGACCTGCTGTGTATGCCTTGAGATAGCCGTTAGCAGTGTAGCCGCTTGTTGGCTTGTTTGCATAAAGATATTTGCCAAGGTCGGCACCGTAGGCAATTGCGTGCTCTCTTGCAGCACCTAAATCGGAGCTATCGAACTCTTCGGAGCTATCGGAGTCTTCGGAGCCTATTGTTTCGATAAGGGTTGCTATTGCAGCGGCATCACCCGAATTGATTTCGTCAAGTTTAGCGCCGAGCTTGCTGCTGTCGGCATATGTAAACCATACCTCTTTTTCGTTTGTGCCCTGGTATATAAGAGCCTTGTAAAGACCGCCGACCCATGTATTATTAAGACCTGTCTCAATTGCATACTCGCCGCCTGCATCAATATTTGTCATATTGAATATAACATTGCCATTGTCTACCTCCGATGTGATTGCTGCTAAATCGGTTGTGTATGGCATAACCATAACCGTCACCTGTGCATTTTCGCTGCCGAAGCCTGATATCAGGAGCTTGCCGCTCGCGCTGTTGTAAACTGCGTTTGCGCCAAAATCTGCCGCCATTGCCACGTTCATCACAAGACAAAGAGCACAAATAACCGCCAGACCAACTCTAATTGTTGTTTTTAAACTTCTCACTTTTGTTCCACCTTTCATGTGCTTATATTAAAAATGTTAATAATTCTCATTTTTTACATTATCGTTCATAGCACGATATCCGCAAAAAATGAGACACATATACATTTTAATTCTACCTTAACGGTATCTCAAAGTCAATATAATCATTCGCTATTTGACTACGATAATATTCTTTTGTAAAATTGCTACAAAACCGCATCCCTTGATTTGTGCAATTTTTCACAACACGTAGGATATGCGGTATAACCCTTTTATTTAATCCTTTATATTTATTACTTTAAAAATGTGAATGCCTGCCCGAAAAAGGGTGGAAAGTAAAACCGGGCAGGCAATCCGATAAAATAAATATTATTTTACAATTTTTGAAACAGCCACTGGCTTTATGTTACCAAAGCTGGCTATAACATATACTTTTATGTAATCGACACTATCATTTTCATTAAGTGTAACAGTTGCAGTTTGTATGAGATTTCCTTTTGAATATGTATAATCCCTGTTTGAATCAGCATAATTGATTTCAACCATTTCGCCCAAAGAATTATATCCTGCGGCAACTACCGTACACTTACCTATACCGTCGAGAGTTACTTTCACACTGTTGCCGTCTTTATTCACGTTGGCAATCGCGCCAAATCCCGAATCTTTATTATTGACAACTGTGTATGTTTTATATATTTTATTACTTTCGACAACAACTATATCGCCTGTTGAGAAACTGTCTTTTTGCTTTGAATATGTGTTATCTTCAAACACCCGATATGTTGTTTGTTTTCCCGAGGTATTATATAAAACATCCGATATATCCGAAAGTTTTATAACATCATTTGAACCGATTATACCTGCGGAAACATCTGACACATATCCGTTGGCTGAAACTGCGGCAATCTCAAATGACGGTGCATAAGGAGCAGAGCCGTTTGTTACATCTATATCATCCACGATAAAGTATCCGCTTTTTGCATCGGCTTTTTTTGTACCGGGAGTGTAATTTTGCTCAACCTTAAATCTTGAAAGATATCCGTTGCCGGTATCAACATCAACCTTTGTAAAAAGTTGCTGAGTCGCAAGGAGCTTTCCGTTTAATATAATTTCTATGGTGTTTGATGCCGGATATACATTGAGCTGAACTCTTTGCCATTCATCTTTATTGTATGCAGAGTCTTTTTGGTAAACATTTTTCCCTGCCCAGGAGCCGTCCTGTTCCATCGTTCTTACATAAACGTATCCGTCTTTTCTAAAGCTTATTACATTTGGTCTGCCATTGTCACTTGACGGGATTAATTGAACGTTTGTAGCATCACAATCTCCTGATGTAACAAGCGACAAAGATATTGAATAAGGTTTTTTTGTATCAACGGGAACATTTCCACCCGTTCCCTCGGTAGAAACAGAAACAAACGGATTCACGCTGTCACGGGTGATAAGTTTTTTGCCGGAAGCATTATAGTCTTTTTCTACCCAGTTTGCACTGTTATTGCCATCTGTACCTTCTATATAATAGTTATCCCATATATTTGTTGTTGTCATTTTGAGCGCATAATCACTTCCGTCTTTTCCAAATACCGACGGTACATAGGATGACTTGGTGAAGTCTTTTTCGCCCACAATGACTTCATTATTATAAGATGCACCAAAGGGGATTTTTTGTGCAACATCTGTTTTGTATGTAAGTTTTGCAAAAATACGGTCATTGTTTACGGTACGAATTATAACCGTATTTTCCCCTTGTTTTGCAATTTTATCAGTATATTCCAATGTGGCTTTTTGGTCGGTAGGACAAAACTCCGATATATCAGAACATCTTTCATCTATATATGTATCAAGCGTTGTGTCACTATTCATATACAATTTTGCATATTCATTAACTGTTTTAAGTTCAACGGGAGTGTAAACCGGTTCTTTGTCTTTGCAATATGTAACGGTTATATCATCAAAATATCCTCTGTCGAAAACTGTTGAATTATACTTGCCGTCATTTACGGTACCTACCCATAATTTCTGGAATCCCATAAACTTTGTATAATTTTCTGTTGAAGAACGCTGTGACGATACATCAAAAACAGTTTTGTCAACCACAAGTCGGTCATTTACATATATTTTGTACCAGTTTTTGTAATTGTCATCCGAAGCGTGGTCGTTCCCTGCATGTATTACCACATTGATCTTATACCACTTGCCCTGCTCGAAAGTAATATCTTTATAATGATTACCAAAAGCAGAGAGCGTGCCGGTATCTTTCAATATTGATACTGCGTAGCCGTATTGCTTACCGTCTGTTGCCGCATTATTTACAAAAAAGCTCTGAACACCGTAACTTGTTCCGGTGCCTGTATATGCCATATATAATTCAAGGTCATAATACTCGCCGTAATCAAGTCTCGGAGCGGTTATATCTGCCTCGTCGGTAACAGATGCAGAATAACCCGGTTCTACTAATTCTATTCTGTTGTAGTCTATGCTGTTTTGGTTTACCGTTGAAACAAAGCACACATCGCTGTCATATTTTTCAAAAGAACCTTTTTCTGAATACATATCGTAATAACTATTTGCATTTACGGTTCCTTTCCAGCTTCCTTTTTTTACTTTTATTTCTTTTTTGAAATCCTCTGTTGAAGTTGATGTTATATCATCAAAATTTATTCCGTGAGAATATGCATCCTTCAACGCCGATATCCTGATGTTATCAACATACATGGAAGGCGGATTGGTGTTTGTATATTTAGTGTTTATACTTGCATCACTGAAATTAAAAAACAGCACATCACCAAAACCTGTAAAATGACTTTCGGTAATTACCGTTTCTCTGTCTGTACGGCTGTTATTGAGGAATTTTCCTTTTCTGACAAGGTGGCCGTTTATGTAAATCATGTATTCATGCTTATTCAGAGAAGTATCCGGTTGTGAGTTGTTGTTTGTTGTAATTTTGTTTTCTCCGGAATTGTTTGCTTTTATATAAAGTTTTATATTATACCATTTATTTTTGCTGAGCTGATAAAACGGTGCTGATATTCCAAGATACGGAGATGTAATATCACCCATGGTATTTATCTGGAACAGATATGCGGGATTACCCTTCCATCCGTCATTAACAATACGAACTTGTTTATATGCCTTAGAACCGCTTATGGCATAATCCATTTCAAATAAATAGTACTCGCCGTCAGCGACTTTTGTTTTATTTTTTTGAGTTAGTGTTGCAAGGGATGTTGTTTCAGTTGTATTTCCGTGAGTTTTTCCCGGAACAAGAGAAAATTTAAGCACGGAATCATCAGCAGCTTTCCCGAACGAGCCCGATTCATTATTGTATGTGAATTCAGGATAAAGGGATGCATCCTGTCTTAATTTTATTGTAAAATCAGAATCTTCATAATCTGTATTTGTTTTGAAATTTTTAAAATCAAGTGTTTTTTCGGACAAAACATATCCCGGTGCTCCTGATGAATCAATGGTCCAGAGCAGTGGTGACATATTTGAATAATTAATATCATTTGTCTTTTCGCCATAAGGAGAAAGTTTTACCATGACATAATAATCTTGACCGCCCTTTAAATCAAGTTCGATCGCTATACGGCTAAACCCTTCGTTTGGATTTTGTCCTTCGATATCAGGTGATGTAGGAAGTGGCTCGGCAGGTCCGACTGTCAGAGCATAATCCTCCACATCGGTAAGCACTTCCATTTTAAGTTGTTTATCGCCTTCGGTGAGAATTGCATAATTATCATTTACGATTTCAACCTCTGCAGGGGTACACATAAACCAATGTGCAGGCATATCTGTTTTTGTGTTGAATTCATCTCTTATAGTCAGACTTCGTCTGTTATCGCCCACAAGGAAACCTCGGCTTGCGCTGTTTACCCAACTATTGTAAACACTTGTTACATCATATACCGCTATGCTTCCGCCTTTGCCACTTTCCCATCTTGTCATTGTTGCGCACCCTTCTGTTACTTGCCCGGGGAAATTCTGATCAAATACCATCACGTTATGTCCTTCGGCAATATCGCGGTACATTTGGTTAAATCCGTTCTGGTCTCGACGGACGTTATAGTCGTCGGAGCCAAGGTCGTATGCCCATCTTACTCCCATAAGATCCATTACAAAAGTACACACGTCGTACTGAGAATGGTAGCATGTTACCTGACCGCCGTGAGTTGCAAAGAAAAATGCTTCT
>JAZRLZ010000015.1:0-1901 GCA_045647125.1 Acutalibacteraceae bacterium
TGTGGAGAACTTTTATACGGGTCTTTTCAGAACTCTTGGCGGAAGTGCCTCGGTTCACGAATTAGGCGTTAAGGATTCATACTTTTTCGGTTACAATGCAGGTAGTATAGCGGGTAAAAGTAACGGATGTCCTATAACCAACTGCTACAGCACAAGCCTTGTTAAAGGTAGCAACTCTGCGGGCGGTCTTGTTGCAGAGTTGAATTCACCTATTGAAAATTGCTTGTTCCTTGGTAAGGTTGAAGGTATTGAAATGCCGAGTAGCGGTGCTGACGGTGCCTATGTTGGTGCTATTGCAGGTAAGACAAATACTTTAATAACAAACAGCCATTATCTTCCCGGTTGCGCAACCGATAGCGATGGCTTTGTTCAGAACGGTACTGGTTATGCTTTAACAGGATCAGCAAAAGAAGATGACTTGTCGGCAACAAGGCCTTTTACTCAGGAAGAGCTTGAGTCAGGCAGAATTTGGTATTATCTGCAAAAAGCAAATTCCGAAGAGGTTTGGTATCAGGATTTAAAAACCGGTGAGTTTGATACTGATTATGATGAGTATCCTGTTCTCAACGGACCAAAGGTTTATATATCATCTCCATGTCCTTCGGAATATTCCAACTCCGAATTTGAATATGATGTTCCGCATACCTATGTTAACGGTTATTGTTCCTTCTGTAATGCAAGCGTAGATTTGCCGGTTAATCCTGATGGTTGGTATGAAATCGGCAATATGGCACAGTTATATGCCTTTGCAGAGCTTGTAAATGCAGGTAATACAGATATCAAGGGAAGATTAACTGCAGATATCACAGTTAATGAAAAAGTGTTTGAGTCAACAGGGACTCTTGTTAATGAAAACCTTTTATCAAAATGGACTCCCATAGGTAACTCATCAGCAAAATTCACAGGTGAATTTGACGGTAACGGCAAAATAATAAGCGGCTTATATTGCGCAATCGAAGATAAAAGCTATATAGGCTTGTTCGGCTATCTTGATAATGCTGAAGTTTATGACATAAGTGTTGAAAATTCTTATTTTTATGGTCATATGTACATAGCAGGTATCGCAGGTTATGCTACAAATAGCAATATATCCAAGTGCTATAATATGAGTACTATTTCCTGTGCCGGTCAGGATGGTGCAGGTATTGCCGGTAACGCTTCGGGAACAACAATAACATCTTGCGGAAACGAAGGCAGAATTATAGGGGACCATACAGTAGCGGGTATGGTAGGCTATGCAGGTGATGTTGAGATAAGTAACTGCTATAATACAGGTGCTATCGGTAATAGTGACAGCTCAGCCAATAATATTGGCGGCATAGTTGGTTATGATACGAGTTTTACATCGACTATCAGTAATTGCAGCAACTCCGGTAAAATTAACGGCAATAGCGATGTTGGCGGTCTTGGTGGCACTGTTAATGCAACCTTCGAAAAGTGTTTTAACTCAGGCTATGTTTCAGGTAAAAGCTATGTTGGCGGTCTTGTAGGTTACGCTAACGGTGCTATAAATAACTGTTATAATACAGGTAATGTTACAGGCAGTAATAAGTATATCGGTGGTCTTTGCGGCTTAAAACACAACACAAAACTTATATCTAATTGTTATAATACAGGTTATATATCAGGCGGCGGTGCGGTTGGTGCATTAGTCGGTGAGATTGGCTCTACAGTACCTGTGAATTGTTATTACCTTGAAACAAACATTGATGCGGTTGACAATGAGATGTATATGCCTACCTCTGCCGAGTCAAAAACAGCAGATGAATTCGCTTCCGGTGAGGTTGCCGTTCTTCTTCAGAAAAATAATTCGGAAAACGTATGGGGTCAGGATTTAAAGGAAGATGCACGTGATGATAAATACGATACATCTCCTGTTTTAGGTGGTAAGAGGGTTTATG
>JAZRLZ010000016.1:0-57124 GCA_045647125.1 Acutalibacteraceae bacterium
TTAACAAAATCGACTACATTTTGGAAGACATCTGTAAACTCCGCGACTCCGTTGTTTGGAGTATCGGTTCAGGTCTTCTTAAAAACCTTGGTGCTATGGACTTTGATCCTCTCCTTCAGAGTGGTTCATTCGGTCTTTTAAACTCACACACTGCTTACCAGAGAAGCCACGGTGACCTTGCTGTTATTGGTGCTCTTCTTGAGTTCATCGGTAACAACAACAACTCAGAAATCCTTTCCCGTATAGCTTACGGTATGGGTGACGGCGGTACTATCAACAGTAACGGTGACCTTACCAACACAGCACAGCTTAACCTTGGTCTTCTTTCATCATTCCTTGACCTCGGTTATGTTGAAGATTGTAAAGAAATAACACCACCAAATGATAATTTTATTGTGATTTTAACCAAAACGTCAGTAAAGCTATCTAACTTTACACCTCTTTCTCCCTTGATATTATTGTGATTTTTAGATTTTTTAGATAAGACTTTAAAAATGCGGTTTCTCACAAAAACTTAAAAAAACCTCTAAAACACAATGGTGTAAAGGTTTTTATCTTTACTTTTTCGCAAGTCATAGATATCACTGTTTGTTGACTTTCATTTGCTTTTGTGCAAAATTACCATACAAAAAGTGAATTAAAACCGAAAAAAGAAAGCACCATTATTTTTTACATAAAAACCCATTTTATTTTGGACAAAATAATGAAATTTGAATTACAATGACAAAAAGTGTGAAATATCCTTGAAAAAGGCACTAATAAAATGTATAATTTAATACATAATTCTTATTTTGACATTATAGGGGTATTTTTATGAAATTATTGGAGGATAAAATCCGTAACGAAGGCACTGTTATAGGCACTGATATTCTTAAGGTTGATATGTTCCTTAACCATTGTATGGATATCCCTTTACTTGAGGAAATGGGCAAGGAGTTTGCCCGTCTTTTCAAGGATTGCGGTGCAACCAAGGTTGTTACGATCGAATCATCAGGCATTGCAATTGCAGTTTTCGTTGCAAAGTACATGAATTTACCCGCACTGTTTGCCAAAAAGAGCAAACACAAAAACGTTGGTGATGACGTTTATTCTGCCAAAAGCTATTCCTTCACCCATGGCAAGGATTACACTATGGTTGTTTCCAAAAAATACCTTAACGAGGGTGACAAGGTGCTTATCATCGACGATTTTATGGCAGGTGGTAACGCCTGTAACTCCTTAATCAGCATACTTGAACAGGCAGGTGCATCTGTTGCAGGTATAGGTATCGCCATAGAGAAAGGCTTCCAGCCCGGTGGTGACACTCTCAGAGAAAAGGGTTATAACATAAGGTCTTTAGCAATAGTAGAAAGTATGAATGAGAGTAATATCACATTCAGAAACGACGATTGCTGAGCATAAATTACATTTTTACGGAGGTAAGAAGTATGAAAAAATTCGCAAAAATTCTTTCTGTTTGCCTTGCACTTGTATTAGTTGTAGGCTGTTTTGCAGCTTGTGGCTCACAGGAAGAAGCTCCCGCAGCTGAAGAAGCTGCTGTTAAGGTTGGTTTTATTTTCCTTCATGACGAAAACTCAACATACGACCTCAACTTCATCAATGCTGCTGAAAAGGCTTGCAAGGATGCCGGTGTTGAATACCTTATGAAGAAAAATATCCCCGAAAGCAACGCTTGCTATGAAGCTGCTGCTGAGTTAATCGACGAAGGCTGCAACATCATCTTTGCTGACTCTTTCGGCCACGAGGATTTCATGATCAAGGCTGCTAAGGAGTTCACAGACGTTCAGTTCTGCCACGCTACAGGTACAAAGGCTCACACAGAGAAGCTTGATAACTACCACAACGCTTTCGCATCAATCTATGAAGGCAGATATCTTGCAGGTATTGCTGCAGGTATGAAGCTTAACGAAATGATCGAAGCAGGTGAATTCACTGCTGAAGAAGCTAAGATGGGCTACGTTGGTGCTTATACTTATGCAGAGGTTATTTCAGGTTACACATCATTCTATCTTGGTGCAAAATCAGTTTGCCCCTCAGTTACTATGGACGTTCAGTTCACAGGCTCATGGTATGATGAAACAGCTGAAAAAGAAGCTGCTACAGCTCTTATCAACCGCGATTGTAAGCTTATCAGCCAGCATGCTGACTCAATGGGTGCTCCCTCAGCTTGTGAAAACGCAGGTATCCCCAACGTTTCCTACAACGGCAGCACACAGGAAGCTTGCCCCAATACATTCATCGTTTCTTCACGTATTGACTGGGCTCCTTACTTCACATACATCATCGACTGCATGAAGAACGGCAAGGCTATCGATACTGACTGGACAGGCACTCTCGAGACAGGCTCAGTAGTTCTTACAGACATCAACGAAGACGTTGCTGCTAAGGGCACTAAGGAAGCTATCGAAAAAGCTAAAGCAGGTCTTATGGATGGTTCTATCAAGGTATTTGATTCCAAGACATTCACAGTTGAGGACAAAGCTGTTGATACATACATGGCAGACGTTGACACAGACGCTGAGTACAAGGGCGACACAGAAGCTATCAAGGACGGCGCATTTGCTGAATCTTCAGATCGTTCCGCTCCTTACTTCGATCTCAGAATCGACGGAATCGAGCTTCTTAACGACGCTTATTAATTAACTTTTGAATAAAGCCGGGGAAACCCGGCTTTATTTCTATCTGATATGCACGGCACAAAATTCAAAATTATGATATTTTGGGTTTTGTATTTTGCATATCCGTTTTGCAAAATCATCTTATATGAAAGGGCGTTAGATATGGGCGCAGCCGTTGAGCTTAAAAATATTACCAAAACCTTTGGCAGTATTGTTGCAAACAAGGATGTTAACCTTACCGTTAACCGCGGTGAAATTCTTTCAATCCTTGGTGAAAATGGTAGTGGTAAAACTACGCTTATGAATATGATTTCGGGCATATATTACCCGGATGATGGGCAGATTTTTATTGATGGTGAGGAGGTTGTTATACGCTCTCCCAAGGATGCCTTCAAATACAAAATAGGCATGATACATCAGCATTTCAAGCTTGTTGACGTATTCAATGCAACAGAAAACATAGTGCTTGGTATTGAAGACGGTAAGTATGACCTTGCCGCTTCCGAAAAAATCATTAAAGAAACCTGTGACAAATACGGGTTTGAAATTGATTTTTCCAAGAAGATTTATGAAATGTCAGTTTCGGAAAAGCAGACTGTTGAAATAATAAAGGTTTTGTACCGCGGTGCAGATATCCTTATTCTTGACGAGCCTACCGCTGTACTTACACCCCAGGAAACACAGAAATTATTTAACGTTTTACGTCGTATGCGTGACGACGGTAAAGCGATTATAATAATCACCCACAAGCTTCACGAGGTGCTTTCGCTTTCTGACAAGGTTGCAGTTTTAAGAAAAGGTGAATATATCGACACTGTTACAACTGCAGAGACCTCAGAGGTTGAGCTTACCGAAATGATGGTAGGCAAAAAGATAAGCCTTAATATTGACAGAAGTGAGCCCTTTAACCCCGAAAAACGCCTTGAGGTACAGAACATTACTTGTATGAGCCACGACGGAGTCCGCATACTTGACAATGTAAGCTTTACTGCAAACAGCGGTGAAATACTTGGTATTGCAGGTATTGCCGGCAGCGGTCAGCGTGAATTACTTGAAGCCATTGCAGGTCTTCAGCACCTTAAATCAGGCTACATAAAGTATTTTGACCCTCAAACAGGCAAAGCCGAGGACCTGAGGGACAAAACGCCTACACAAATCCGTGAGTTAGGTGTCCGTTTATCATTCGTACCCGAGGACCGTCTTGGTATGGGTCTTGTTGGTAATATGGATATCATCGATAATATGATGCTCCGAAGCTACAAAAAGGGCAAATCAATGTTCCTTGAGCGTAAAGGACCGAAAAGCCTTGCTAACAAGATTATTCAGGACCTTGAGGTTGTTACACCCGGTGCTACAACACCTGTGCGTATGCTTTCCGGCGGTAACGTGCAAAAGGTTCTTGTCGGCCGCGAGATTGCCGCATCACCTACAGTTCTTATGGCTGCATATCCCGTCCGCGGACTTGATATCAACTCATCATATATGATATACAATCTTCTTAACCAGCAGAAGGAAAACGGCGTTGCAGTTATCTTCGTTGGTGAGGATTTAGACGTACTTATTGAGCTTTGTGACCGTATACTTGTTATCGGCTCAGGTAAAATAACGGGTATTGTTGACGGCAGAAACGCAAAGAAGGAAGAATTGGGCTTACTTATGACAAAAACCACTGCCATAGATGAGCCTGCAGAAGAGGAGGCGGCAAACTGATGAGTAAAGAAAAAAATGCTACTAAAGAGCCTTTGTTCCACATAGTTAAACGCTCTTCAATCTCCAAACCCAAAAGCTGGTTAGTTCGTATTCTGGCGGTTGCTGCCGCACTTGTTATCTGCGGTATTGCCCTTGTGCTTCTTACCGGTGACAACGTATTCAAGCTTTACGGAACAATCATAAGCGGTGCTATCGGCTCCGAAAGAAAGCTGTGGTCCTTATCCCAGGAAACTGCCATGCTTTTGTGTGTTGCCCTTGCGGTAACACCCGCATTTAAAATGAAATTCTGGAACATCGGTGCAGAGGGTCAGGTTTTAATCGGCGGACTTGCTACGGTCGCATGTATGATGTTCCTCGGTGACAAGCTCCCCACCCCCGCTTTGCTTCTTGTAATGATTGTTACAAGTGCGGTTGCGGCGGCTATATGGTCATTCATCCCCGGCTTCTTTAAGGCTATATGGAATACTAACGAAACACTATTCACTCTTATGATGAACTACATAGCAATTCAGCTTGTATCATATTATTGTGGTGTATTTGCCACACCTAAGGGCTCAGGCTCATTAGGTACAATATCCACAGGTCAGTTACCTGTTCTTTTCGGTCAGAACTATCTTCTTAACATTCTTGTAGTGCTTCTCATTACGGTGGTTATGTATATCTACCTTAAATACAGTAAGCACGGCTACGAGATTTCTGTTGTCGGTGAAAGTGAAAATACCGCTAAATACATTGGTATAAACGTTAAAAAGGTAATTATGCGTACCACATTGCTTTCGGGTGCAATATGCGGTATTGCAGGACTTCTTCTTGTTGCAGGTACAAACCACAGCCTTGATGTAAACACAGCCGACAGCCGCGGATTTACCGCAATTATGGTTTCATGGCTTGGCAAATTCAACCCGCTTATGATGATATTCACTTCACTTATCATATGCTTCCTTGACAAAGGTGCATCAAATCTTGCAACCTATTATCCCGAGGTTGACTCCGCCTTTGCCGACATCGTTACGGGTATAGTAATCTTATTTATTATCGGTAGTGAATTTTTCATTAACTACAAGGTTATGTTCAACAAATCCGGAAAGGAGGCTAAATAAGTTATGTTTATAAGCTTTTTTAACCGCGCTGTTATGCAGGGCATCCCCCTTCTTTACGGATCAACGGGTGAAATAATCACCCAGAAGGCAGGTAACATTAACTTAGGTATCCCCGGTACTATGTACGTTGGTGCAATCTCCGGTGTTATCGGTGCCTTCATTTATGAGCAATCCTTTGAGGATAAAGGTGATATGAACCCCATACTTGCAGTTCTTATTCCCCTTATCTGCTGTATTTTAGGCTCTCTCCTTATGGGTCTTATATACTCATTCCTTACAACAACACTTAAATCAAACCAGAACGTTACGGGTCTTGCACTTACAACCTTCGGTATAGGTATAGGCAACTACTTCGGTGCTTCACTTATTAAGCTTACCGACAGCGACGTTCCATCCATCACCCTTTCGGCAACAAGTAATTTCTTCAGTGCAAAGCTCCCTATCGCCGACAAGCTTGGTTGGTTTGGTGAAATGTTCTTAAGCTACAGCTTCCTTGCCTACGCTTCAATAATTATTGCTATAATCGCCGCAATAGTTATTACAAAAACAAGAGTAGGTCTTAACCTTCGTGCAGTTGGTGAAAACCCTTCAACTGCAGATGCTGCAGGTATCAGTGTTACACGTACAAAATACGTAGCTACCTGCACAGGAAGTGTAATCGCAGGTCTTGGCGGTCTTTATTACATAATGGACTATGCCGACGGTATATGGTCAAACAATGCTTTCGGTGACCGTGGTTGGCTTGCTATTGCCCTTGTTATTTTCGCTTTATGGAGACCTAACCTTTCTATAATCGGTTCAATTCTTTTCGGTGGTATGCTTATTTTACACAATATTGCATTCGATTATTTAAGAATAGACTCCAACACACAAGAGCTTTTCAAAATGACACCTTACATTGTTACAATAATCGTTCTTGTTATTGTAAGTGCCCGTAAAAAACGCGAAAATCAGCCACCCCAAAGTCTTGGTGCAACATATTTCCGCGAAGACAGATAAACAACAGTGGGAGACACTTCGGAAAGAAGCTGTCCCCCACTTTTTATTAATAAAAATAGTTATATAAGCTTGGCAAAAGCTGATAAACAATAAAAAAGGATACGCTCCTTTTACGGAGTGTATCCCGTTTTTTATTCAATAACAGTCATTTCCTCAGTTGTACTTTCAATTACTTCGGATGTGGTTTCAACCGCTTCAGTTGTAACCTCTGCCACCTCAACAACAGGCTCTGTTACCGGTGTTGTGGAGGAAACAACAGCATTATTCACCGAAACTGCAACGGCGGAAATATCCTTTGTAAACACAGGTGCGGTATCAATTGATTTTGTTGTACCCTTTTTCACAAGTATATTTGTACCTGACGAGTTATATGCACTTTTAACTGTACTGTAATAAGCTCTGATTGTGTAGCTATAGGTGTTACCTGCTTTTACACTTGAATCAACGTAAGAAACCTTACCCTTAACCGTTGCTATACGGGTCCAGCTTTTAGCACCCTTAAGCTTACGGTAAACTATACATCCCGTTGCACCCTCAACAGCTTTCCACTTAAGCGTAACCTTACCGTTAGAGGATTTTACGCTTGTAAATTGCGGCATTGCAAGGCATTTACGCTTAAAGCCTTCGGTATCATAACCGCCAAGAGCTTTATCCTTTGCAGATTTGACAGTATATCTGTAAACCTTACCGCTTTCTACATTGGTATCGGTATAGGTCAAAGCGGTGACTGTTTCAAGAAGTTTCCAGCCCTTTTCACCGGGTGCACGACGATAAACCATATATTTGTTAGCTCCGCTAACCGCTTCCCATTTAACCGTAAGACCGGTTTTTGCATTAGCAACCGAAAGAATTTTCGGTGCTGCAAGGAAAAGGAATTTCTTCGAAGCGGTATCAGCAGTGCTTACATATTTGCCTTTGTAGGCACAAACCTTGTAATGATACTGTGTTCCGCTTGAAACCTTTGTATCATAAAAGCTTGTTGAACCGTCGGAGAAGTCAAAATACCTTTCCCATTCTCCATCACCGACTTTGCGGTAAACATAGTAGCCATCTGCCGCCTCGTTTTTATTCCAGGAAACAAGCAATTGTGTATGCTTATTTTTAACTGTTGGAGCGGACATTGGGCTTAAATAAACATTCTCGTAGCCTGCGTAATACTGACTTGCAACGCCCGCCTTAACTGCCCTTACGGTGTAAAGATAGGTGTCACCGTTTTCTACTGCAGTATCGGTATACGTGTTAGTTTCAACCGTTCCCGTAAGCTTCCATGATGTGCCCGGAACCTTGCGGTAAACACGATATTTTTCGGCACCCTCAATTACATTCCAGTTAACAACCACACCGTCTTTTGTATTCTCGGTACCGCTTACTCTGGGAATAGGTACCGATGTAGCATTTCCGTACACCTTCTCCGAAGTACCCATACGGATTGAATACATAGTCCAGTTATTTGTACCGCAATGAGGAAAAGTCCATGTTGTGTGATACCCATTATGAGGATTATTATGGGCGTAATCCCTTAAATATCCGCTTTCATCGGCACCGTTGCAAAGCACCGCATGAGTAAAGGTTTTACAGATGTTGCAGTAATAAAATATAGGATCACCTGCTTCAACCTTGCCCACATTATCAGCTAACGCTATCCTTCCGCTTGTGCCGTCGGTAAGGGTCAGCTTATAAGCTATTCCCCAGCCGTTATTCTTAAGTGAATTGTAAAGATTGCTTACCATTTTTTCGTAAGTATCGTTTACACCACCTGCTTTAAGACAGTCGGAAACAAATTCGGCACAAAGACCCTTTCCGTCATCCCAATGCTCACTTGCATATTTAAGCGCCCCATTAGGATTATATGATTTTGCAGCTAAAACAGACGGTATAACACCAACCGCAAAAACAACCGCCAAAAACAGTGATAGTAATCGTTTTGTCATATCTTCCTCCAAAAAATTACAATTTGTAACTTCTATAGCGATTATACTATATAGATAAATACATTGTCAACCCTGCTTATATAGTGTAAAAAATGGCAGACACCACAATATGATGTCTGCCGTAATTTTTTACCCTATATTTTCACGTTGAGCATCACGCTCTGCCTGAATACGTCGACGGATTTCCTGTGGCATAGCAAAGAAATCCTCTTTAGTAAGACCTTCGGTTTCAATCGGGTCTAAAAACGTAACGTAAACAGTACCTGCGGTAACGTTACCCGTTGCTTCAAGGCGGTCTCTTGCGCCCTCAATAAGAACAGGTACAACCGTTGCACCCGTTTCCATAGCAATTTTCATTGCACCGCCGCGGAATTCACCAAGTTCGCCATTCTTCGACCGTGTACCCTCGGGGAAAACAACAAGGCTTCTGCCGGTTTTAACCTTATCAATTGCATCCTGCAAGGAGGAATGAGCACTGCTCTTGTTTTTACGATCAACGAAAACGCAATCAAGCACATCCATCCATGTTTTAAGCATCGGAAGACTTCCAAGCTCTTTTTTCGCCATAAACATAGGCGGTGCAGGTGCATTAAGCACTATAGCGGGTATGTCAAAAGCACTTGTGTGGTTAGGTGTGTAAATAACCGCTTTATCTGTAGGTATTTTTTCCTTACCCTTTGCAACAAAGGTAACACCTGCCATATCAATAAGGGGATTAAGCCATTTATAAAGATGCTCATCCACAAAAGGCTTATATTCCTGCCAGGGCTTTGTTTTGCGAAGCTCCTGCGCCTTCTTAAGCTCTGGATTGAGCTTTATAAGAGATGTAAAAAATTTTGTAAACCATTTGATTGTAAAGGCATTCATAACTATAACCTCACTTAAAAGATACTATCAATTCTATCACAGTAACAGAAAAATTCAAGTATTATTTGCAAATAAACAGTATTGATGATAGAATGAAATCAGATTTCAATCGGGGGTTACTAATATGATGTATGATGTATTTTATAAAATCAATCCGACTGAATTCTCTATAGGTGCTGTATCACCCGAGGGAATTAAAGCCGCAAGGCTTTTTTCAGAGGAAATAAAAGAAAGAACAGGTTACCTGCCGAGCGTACGTAGCGGAGCAGAAGAAAACTGTTCCGTTATTTTTATCATTGATCCCACAATAGAAAGCAAGGATTGTTTTATTATTACATTTGAAAATGATACCTACGTTTTCAAGGCACAGACCATTCGTGGACTGATTTTTGCATATTCTTTATTTTTACGCAAATGTGTTTTTACAGACGGCAATATAAACCTTATCGATAATATCTGCGGTATTCACAAGCCTACAAAAGCACTTCGCGGTCATCAGGTTGGCTACCGCACAACACCCAATACCTATGATGCCTGGAGCTACGAGCAATATTTCCGTTATTACCTTGATATGATGGCGTTTGGCACAAATATATGCGAACACAACGGCACAAAGTCTGATAAAAGCTTCAGGAACTGCTTGATGAAATATGAGCAGTACGAGTTTTTAAGGGAGGCTACAAGGCTTGCAGACACTATTGACCTTAACGTTTCCTTGTGGCACGCAAATGATGACAAAGAAACTGAAGAAGATGCTTTAAATAACAGGAAAGAGCTTTATGCTTCCTTACCCCGACTTGATTATGTCTTCATCCCCGGCGGTGATCCGGGTAATATGGAAGCATCAGCTTTTGTTGAAAGATGCAAAAAAATTGCCCGTATTCTCAAGGAGGTTCACCCCGAGGCAAGGCTTCACCCATCTGCACAAGCACCACACACCTACAAAAACTGGGGTGATGTGTTTGTTGACAGCATAAAGGATTTGCCCGATGAATTTGAAACGGTTATTATGGGGCCAAATCACGCTTTTCCGGTACATGAGCTTCGTGCAAAGATTCCCGATAAATACCCCTTAAGATTTTATCCCGATATTACTCATAACCTGCGTTGTGAATATCCCGTAAACTTCCTTAAGGATGATTGGCACTATGCCTTCGCTTCTACCCTTTCGAGGGAAAGCGTAAACCCACGCCCTGCCGAACTTCAGAAACTCAACCGCATTTTCTCACCCTACACAATCGGAGGTGTAAGCTACTCCGAGGGTGTGCACGACGACGTTAACAAAATGGTATGGAGTGCTCTTGAATGGAATCCCCAGGCACAGCTTAAGGATATTCTTCTCGATTACGCAAGAATGTTCATTTATAACTGTGATGAAGAAAAAATCGCAGACACCATCCTCCTTATGGAAAAATCATGGCAGGGTGACCCTCGTAACAATCCTTGTATTGATGTTGTGTATTCAAACCTTTGTGAGCTTTTGAATACCTACCCTCACCTTGAAGGCAACTGGAGATTTATGCTTTTATATTTCCGTGGTTGCTGTGACAAGCTTGTAAAAATACGTAGCATATTTGAAAATAATCTTATTAAAAAAGCTACCCCGTATTTTTTGAAAAATGATATCAAAAAAGCAGAGGATATTCTGCTCACACCATATTCCGAAGATTATAAAAATTTGCGTCATGAGCTGGACCGTCTCGGCAAAAAGCTTTTCGATTTAATCGGTATTCAGCTCGACGTGGAGCATTACCATACTGATAGCTGGGAGCGTGGTGCAACGCTTGATACAATAGACAACAATGTTACCGACCGTGCTTTCCTTTTAAGTAAGCTTCAGTATGCTAAAACACTCCCCGAAAAGTGTAAAGCGAATTATCTTTACACCCTTATAAACCGCAATATTGTTGAGGAAAACGAGGTTTACTACTCTGTTGCTTTACATGACCTTGACACTTTAGGTATAGGGCAACAACACGAGTTTTATATGGATATTCAGGGTGACAGACCTTATACGAAGGAGAAGCCCTTACCTATGTCAATGACGAAGCTTTTCGATAACTTCACTTTCTCTGCAAAGATCGGAGCCTTTACACCCCATTGCACCTATGAGCTGATTATTGTGTATAAAACTGAGCCCGACAATAAAATCACCGAGCATAAAATCACCGCAAACGGTACAGTTATACACAACGGCGGCAGATACGGCGGCACAACGAACAAAGACTTCGACGAAAAATATCTCGTTGACGGATTTGAAAGTGCAACATACGAATTACCGCCCGAGGTTTTCATAAACGGCACTCTTGCACTTGAAATTTCGGAGCCGACTGAAGGTTTCAAGCTGTGCGAAATGTGGATAAAACGCAAAAAATAAACTTTAGACCACAAGATACGGGATTTTTTTGTGATATTTTTGTAATTTTTTGTGATATTTTTGTAATAACATATTGAAAAATCCATTACAGTTATGGTATTATTGTATTTGTATAGATTTGTCACAAAATAACAAAATTAAGGTGGATAATATGTTAAAGATTCTTTGTGCAAAATGCAAAAACGCTTATCTTAAGGAGGGTGAAGGCCTTCTCACCTGCCCTTCATGTGAGGAAACCTTTCCTGAGGCAGACAAAAACTTGCTTTCAGGCATTCAGTTTTATAACGAGGGCGATATAGACAAGGCAGATGATTGCCTTATGAAATACATCGTTAAGGAGGGTGCGGAACCCCGTGCTATTTTCTACAAGGCACTCTGCGATGCTTTCCGCTACACTGAGGAAACAACCGCATTAACCGATACCTACGAAAAACTTACACAATCGCTCAAGGAAATTGATGACCGCTGGTTTGTTGATTATATCGCAACCGCAAACGACGATGTTGCAAAAATTGAGCAGGCCATTGCAGAAATACACATCCGCAAGCTTGCTGATTCTGATGCCGAGGCTATCAAAAAGCAGGTTTCTATCATCATCGCATTACAAAATGATGCGGCAGAATACCGCAAACAGCTTACCGCACTTGTTGAGGAATACAACACCCGTGCAGAGGCTAAAATCACCACAAAATTCTCTAACTGCTGCTTCGTGAATGCGGTTATCGCCACAGAGGTAGGTAACCTTAAATTTGAGAAAATTGTTGAAAGCATTGCTTCACACACAGTATTCACAGGCATTCTTTCCACCGAAATCAAAAACCTTGAAATATACTACCGTTGCATCGTAATGTTTTTCAGCAAAAACAGAGAAAAGTACGATTTCCTTATGGCAAGTGCTGAAAAATTCAGTGAACTCGCAAAAATTCTCGAGGAAGGCAACTACACTTCAATCAAAGGCACTACCACTATCGGCGACAGACTTAAATCCGCCGCATACGATTTCTTCCAGGAAAGCCTCAAGGATGAGGAGGAGGACGAGGAACAGACCGAAACTGTTGTTGTTCACGAGCCTGAAACCCTCGAAATCGAAGCAACACCTGATGAAGAAGATACCGAAGTCTCCGAAGAAGCTTCCGAGGAAGAAATGGTCTTCGAGGATATTTACTCCAATGCTGATGCTGACTCCGAAGAAGCTGATGAAATCGTAACAGAATTTGAGGATATCTCCTCCTCTTCTGAAGAGTCTTCTTCAGAAGAATCAGAAGAAGTTGCTGCAGACGTTCCCGAAAAAGCTGATACAGAAGAAATTCAGGAGGAAGCTGAAGTTTCAGCTGCAGATGATCCCGTAATTTCCGAAGAAGAAATCATCGATGTTGAGGAAATTGAAATAGAAACTTCCTCTGATGAAACCGATGAAGATGCTTCCGAAGAAGCAGAATCTCCGGAAGAAGTTGCTGAAAACACAGAAGAAAACAAAGGCACAGTTGTATTCAACAAAATCGAAACAACCGGCTTTTTTGATGAAGAGGAATCTTCTGCGGAAGATATTTCTTCAACAATAGCTATTGATATACCCGAGAAAAAGGAAACCAAGGAAGAAGAGGAAAAAGCCAAAACACCCTCAACACCCAAAACTCCTGATTTCCCCAAATCAAAAAGACGCCACAAAAAAAGCTATGGCCCCATCGTTGCAATCATTCTTATCATTGCACTTATCGGCGGTGCCGTTGCAGTAAGGGTTCTTCCACCTAAAATCCGTGCAGATAAATACGCCCAGGCAACACAGCTTCAACAGGATAAAAAATATATGGAAGCTGCAAAGCTTTATGAAGAGCTTGAGGATTATGAGGACTCAAAAACCCAGGCAAGTATTTGTAGATTTGAATATGCCTCCGCACTTGAAAAAGACGGAAAATATGCTGAAGCAGCTGAAATTTATGCAACCTTGGGTGAGTACTCAAACAGTGACGAAAAGGTTACATATTGCACTTATCAGGACGCTCTTACAAAGCTTGACAGCGGCAAATATGATGAAGCTATAAAAATATTTGAATCCATCCGTGAATACAAAGACAGCGCAGATCAGATTAAAGAATGCACATATCAGAAGGCTCTCAAAAAGATTGAGTCAGGTGATTATGTAAGTGCGGTTTCAGTGTTGGAATCATTAGGCAAATACAAATCAAGCTCACAGAAAATTCTTGAAGCAAAGCTTGGTTACGTTAAGGCTAATATGGACCCCGATAACGAAACAACTATGACTTACGTAAATGATCTTGTTGAAGCAAAATATCCCGATGATATCGAATACATAAGAAAAGATCTTCTCAACCCCGAAAATACGCCTAAAGAAACTACAGAGGCTAATGAATCAACAACCGAAGCCACTGAGGAAGTAACTCAGGCAGCTGCAAATTCAAAAAAGATCAAGTCCTATGTAAACTATTCCTTAACAGACAAAAAGACCACTCTCAAAGAGGCTGACAGCGGCAAAACAATTTATTTCCACGTAGAAATAAATGATCCCGAGCTCTATGGTAAGAAGTTCAAAATCAACTACAAAACTTCTCTTAACTACGAAACACCTCAGAGCACAATCACCTTCAGCGAAAGCAGTAACACCTTTGAGCTTCCCTACACAGGTGACTCTTCAAGAAACTACACTGTTGAATTCAGTCTTTATGACGAAAGCGGCAACGCAGTTGCTTCACAGACAGTTACCATTAAATAAAAATCACAAAGGCACACCGCAAGGTATTCCCCTGCGGTGTGCTTATTTTTGGGTTTGCAACCGATTTTTTCGGTGATTGCTTTATTCCACGACATCAGATACGTCTTCTGACATTTCTGTTATCGCATCCGAAACACCTTCAGAAACATCAGTCACCACATCACCTATAACACCGTTGTCACCTTTTTCGGACTCATCGGTTACCTTACCCTCATCCATAGCGGATTTTTCGGTAGTTGTAATTGTTTCAGACTCTGTGGTTGATGGTGTGGTGGTAGTTGCTTCCTTATCCTTAGCACCGCAACCATAAAAAATCACCGCAATACATCCTACAAGCAACAACGCCGAAAATACTGTTACAAGCTTTTTCATATTTTCACAACCTTTCCGGAGTTATCTTTAATTTCTCCTGAATAAATTATTCCCGTAAAAATTATTATTATTCATTTCGTCAGAACTCCGCCATCTTTGTATAAAAGCAGCAACAAATCCTTTTCCTCCCCTGTTACAGGGTCGATATAAAGAAGCACTTCCTGACCTTTTTTGTCTACACAATGGTATTCGTAGGTGTAGTTTTCTGTACCCCATTTTGTGGGTATAAATGCCTTTTTCGACGATATTATCTGAAGATTTTTCCTTATAAGCTTTTTGCCCGAGGATAAGGTATATTTAACTTTTTTCGGCAAAGCTCTTTTTGTATGATTCATAAGGTAGCCCGTTGCATCGAAGGCGGTTACGGAGCCGTCAGTAAGATTCACGCTCACCTTTATTAAATCTGTGTAATAAGTCACACCGTTTTCATAATAAGCGAAATTTATGGTGCATATTCCGTCATTGGTAGTGTAATAGCTTTCCTTAACCTTCCCGTAACCTTTCCCTTTAAGGTATTTTGTTGCTTTTCTTATTGCCTGACGGGATGTAAGAGTTGCCTCTTCCGCATAGCGTGACGTAAGCATATAGCAAACATATCCGCCCTTTTGAGTAACACCGATTGTATAATCACCGTTATGAAAGGTGTAAAGTGACAAATTACTGTCTGTTTTGGTTAAAAGAGTAAGCTTTTCGGGCTGAAGCTTCACAAAATCCGCGGCAATGGCTCGGGCTTCCTCTTCCGTAACTCTCTTTTTATCCGATAAAAGCTCCGATTTTTTATCCGCTATATGGTCTGAAAACGGTCCGTCATAAATAAGTGTAGGATAATCTGCAAGGCTTTGATTGGCATCACTGAGTCCTGCACCCAGATTAACCATATCCTCTCCACCTGAATTCAACGAGCTTTTCACTTCATCAAAGCTAAGCATTCCGTCCTCTTCATTCTGTATCAGCATATTCACCTTTTTGCTGAGCTTTTCCGATATTTCCAGCAGCTTATTGATATTTTTTGTATCCTGAGCCGAAATCTCCTTACCCTCGGCTATTTGTTTATTTACGGCAAGCGTATATTCCCCTACCTGAGATAAGAATTTATACACGTTGGATATTTCAGTATCACTATCCGTAATTTCAGAAAGGCTTTCCTTTGCAGAGGCACTTGACCGCCATAGATTAACCGCAATATCCGACAGCATATTTTCCGTATTGGCATAAGCAGATTTCTGCAAATTAAGGTTGATATCATCAAGATACGTACCGAGCTGGGTCAAAGCACGTTGATTTGATTGTCTGATACTCAGTCTGGCTTTTTTAAGGGCAACACTTGTGCCTACACCCCATATCGTAAGCGACAAAAACAACGCAACCAAAAAACTGATTATTCTGATTTTTTTCCTTCTTTTTTGCATCATTATCCGTCTCCTTGGAGATAAATTCTTTATACATACTGATTTTCCCCCATTATTCACAAAATATTCAATAATTTTACAATAAAAGTTCGCAAAAACCCATTTACAATCAAACACTAAATATTGTATAATAAGATGATTATATATACAATTAAGATACTAAAAAAGAGAGTTGTTTTTCTTGACTGCTTATTTTGATAACAGTGCCACCACAAAGCCTTGTGATGAAGCAATAAATATTGTTACTCACGCCCTTACGGAATGTTGGGGTAACCCCTCTTCTCTGCACCAATTGGGTGACGAGGCTTCTGCAGGGATGCGTAAAGCCCGTAAGCAGGTTGCAGGTCTTTTAGGTGTGGCGGATAACGACTTCTATTTTACTGCATCGGGTACCACCGCCAACAACACCGCAATTTTCGGTATTTACGAAAAGCTTAAGCATCGCGGTAATCGGATTGTTACAACTGCAATTGAGCATCCCAGTGTAAGCGAGCCGATAAAGCTTCTTGAATCATCGGGTGTTGAGGTTATACGGATTGCTCCCGATAAATCAGGTAAAATCAATGAGGATCAATTTTTAAGCAGTATCAACAGTAATACCATTCTCGTATCTTGTATGGCAGTCAATAACGAGGTGGGCTCCGTAATGCCTATAAACTCAATACGACCTGCCGTAAAAGCCGCAGGAGCACCTGCACTTATACATTCCGACTGTGTTCAGGCATTTGCAAAAATACCCGTAACACCCAAAACAATTGATGCGGATATAATCACCGTAAGCGGTCACAAAATCCACGCATTAAAAGGCGTAGGCGGTATGTATATAAAATCCCGAAACCTGATTAAGCCATACATATTAGGTGGAGGTCAGGAAAGCAATATGCATTCGGGCACACAGGCAACACCTGCCATATTCTCTTTCGGTGCTGCGGCTCAGGCTGCAAAAAACATTGATGATAACTACAAATATGTTGCATCACTCAAAGCTCGATTCACAGAAAGCATTGCAGACTTACCCTGCGTTACAATAAACTCACCTGATGATGCTATCCCCTATATTGCAAACATTTCAATACTCGGTCTGCCAAGTCAACCGATAGTTAATTTTATGAGCAATTTGGGTGTTGCAATTTCTGCAGGCTCCGCCTGTAAATCGGGTCACAGAAGCCCTGTACTTACGGCTATGGGTCTTGATTCAAAAATCATAGACAGTGCGGTAAGAATCAGTTTCTCACGCTACAACACTGTCGAAGAAGTTGATTTGCTTATATCCGCAGTTAAACAAACCGCCGAAAAATACGGCAAAAAAAGCAGATAACCTGAAAGGAAAGTTATGAAAGAAATTATTCTTATAAAAGACGGTGAAATTGCCCTCAAGGGCCTTAACCGTTCAACATTCGAGGATATGCTTGTAAAAAACATACGCTTGAGAATCAAAAAATTCGGTATGTTTGAATTGAGAAAATCCCAATCAACAATTATAGTTACTCCTTTAAACGAAGAGGCTGATATAGACTCTGCCGTTGATGAGATTTCAAGAGTTTTCGGTATTGCAGGTTATTCACGTGCCGCCGTTGCCGAAAAGGATATGGATGCAATATTGGAGCTTGCTCCCGTTTACCTTAAGGAGCAGCTTACGGAGGCTAAAACCTTCAAGGTTGAGGCTAAACGCTCTGACAAAAAATTTCCATTGAAATCTCCCGAAATTTCTGCTACCCTTGGCGGTAAGCTTCTTGAAAGCTTTCCTCATTTAAGAGTTGATGTTCATAACCCCGATATCATTGTTACTGTAGAAATCCGTGATGAAGCATATATCCGCGGTAACCAGCTCAAAGGTGCAGGCGGTATGCCATGCGGTTCATCGGGCAGAGGACTGCTTCTTATTTCAGGTGGTATAGACAGCCCCGTTGCCGCATATATGATGGCAAAAAGAGGTATTGAGCTTGTAGGTATACATTTTGCATCACCGCCCTACACCTCTCCCCGTTCCGAGGAAAAGGTTCACGATCTTTTAACAAAAGTTGCCCGTTATAGCGGTAAAATATGGCTTCATACAGTTCCTTTTACCGAAATTCAGGAGCTTATACGTGAAAAGTGCCCCGAGGAATATTTCACAATTATTATGCGTCGTTTTATGATGCGACTTTCAAATATGCTTGCACAGCACACCGACTGTCATGCCCTTATCACAGGTGAAAGCGTGGCTCAGGTTGCAAGTCAGACAATGTTAGCCTTAGGCTGTACCGACGCAGTTGCAGAGTACCCCGTATTCCGTCCCTGCATAGGTATGGATAAGGAGGAGATTATTAAAATCTCACGCAAGATAGATACCTTTAACATTTCTATCCAGCCCTTTGAGGACTGTTGCACAGTATTCACACCAAAGCATCCCAAAACAAAACCTCACATAGAGGATGTTATAGAAGCTGAAAAAGCTCTTGAAATCGACGAGCTTTGCAATCGAGCTTACGAAGGAATAAAGCGTATATTAATTACTGCGGACGGCGTACAAGATGACTGAATTTGAACTTATACCATTAGCTACACGAATAGTTGGAGATATAAAATCCCACAACCATACCTTAGCCCTTGCAGAGTCTTGCACAGGTGGTTGGCTAAGCAAAATAATCACCGATATAAGCGGTGCTTCGGCTATTTATAAAGGTGGTATATGCTCCTATTCCAATCAGGTTAAGGAAAGCTTACTTAACGTAAAGCCCGAAACACTTAAAGCCTACGGTGCGGTAAGTGAACAAACCGCCTATGAAATGGCAAACGGTGTAAAAAACGCCCTTTCAACCGATATAGGTGTAGGCATAACAGGAATAGCAGGTCCTTCCTCAGATGACACAAATAAGCCTGTAGGACTGATTTATGTTGCAGTAGCATATAACAACAAAACAATCGTTAAAGAATTAAGAAACACGTTTACTGAAGATATAAGAACAAAAAACAGACTGTCGGCAATTGAAAATGCCCTCAATCTTTTAGGTGATATATATGAGTGAAAACAAAAAACATCCCGGCTCACCGTACAAATACTTCAGCGGATCTGACGAATCGGTATTCCGTACGGATGAAAGCCAGAAAAAAGCCGTCAAGCGGACTATTAAGCTTCAGCGGTTTAAACGCATCGGCATGAAGGTTATTTCGGTAATTCTCATTATTGTTATAGCCGCATCGGGTACCGTTGTGGGTAAACGAGGGGTTGAAAAATTCCTTGTTTTGCGTAACGAAATAAAAAACCAGCAATACGCTGAAATTCCCGATGAATTAAAGCGTGAAATGGAAGGTCTTACGGAAGAAGAAAAATGGTCCTTGCTTTACGAAAAGTATCCCGAACTTCTTGATGTAAAATTCCCTGCAGGTATACTTTGCGATTACGCGATTTACTATGCACAGAATCCGCAGACAATCGGCTATATAAGAATCCCCGATACTATGCTTGATTATCCGGTTGTACAAGCAAATAACAACAAATATTATCTTAACCACGATTTCTACGGCAAATCTACAAGCTATGGTGCTGTTTTCGCATCCTACAAAAACAGCTGGAAGCCGCTTAACAGAAACACCTTGCTTTATGGTCACAATATGGATGACGGTACACGCTTTGCTTGTTTGCTTAACTACAAAAACATCGACTATTACAGGGAGCATCCCATAATTGAGTTCGATACTCTTTACGAAAAAAGCACGTGGAAGATTGTGGCCGCATATATTACAAACGGCTCAACCGCAAGTGATAACGGCTACTTCTTCGACTTTACATTCAATCAATGCTCTGACAGATGTTATGAAGAGTACATTGATGAAATACATAAGCGTAAGCTTTACGAAACGGGTGTAGATTTGCAGGTAACCGATACAATACTCACCCTTTGCACCTGCACTTACGAGTCAGATGACAATCGCCCCATTGATGACGGCAGATTTGTTATTGTTGCCCGCAAGCTTCGTGACGGTGAGGACCCCAAGGTTGATATCAGCCTTTCAAAATACAAGGAAACTCCCGTCAAATATCCTGCAGCCTACTATGGCTCGGAAGATGCAAATCCTTATAACGACGATAAAAAATTCTATCTATATTAAGAGGTGCGGATATGAACATTAAAGCATATTCATTTGAACAAAACAGCCACGCATTTGCTGATATCAAGCATAGTATTGCTGACCAACTTACAGAAGCAGGCGTTTATTTCGAAAGCTATACTGATGCAAAGGCTTTATTTACTGATATCAGTGAAGCTATTGATGATGCTGACGTAATCCTCATGGGTATTGAAAGCAAGGCTTTCCTTAAATTCAAACCCATTCTTATCAAAGCATTTAATTTTACACCTGCATACAGTGACAAAATCGCTAAGCTTATCGGCAACAAGCTTTCTGATGAAAAGCTTCTCAAGGCACACACTTTAGTGCCTGATGAATCAGTTGAGCTTTTATCAGAGGATGGTCTTTACAGCGGTTTTTATATCAATGATAACGAGCAATATATCGTTATCTTCCCCCTTGTTGAAGGTGTTTATGACAATATTCTTACTCAGGGTAAATTTAATTTCTTCAAACCCGTTGAGGACAAAACTGCCATATTCGATGCAATTATTGATGCAGATACCACATCAACAAAGGCTAACACTATACTTGAAAAGCTTAAAAAGTATAATTTCAAGCTTGCTATCCCCACAACACCTGCCGCAAAAATTCTTAAGGCAGATATCAAGGATTGCGACGGCTTTGAAGAGTACATTTTCTTCACTCCTTTCGTTAACGATGCAGGTGTTGATGACCCCAAGCAGTATGCCGCACAGCTTGCAAAATCCGCAATGGAATTAAGAAGTGCACAACTCGGTGCCACAATATCAAACATCTTCCGTGAGAAAAAGGGCGACAAAATAATCAGCTATTACGCTTTCATCAGCGTTTCAACCGAAGACAAGGTTGTTGTAAAAAAGCTTTTTGCTGACCCCGACGAAAGCATTGATAACCTTGTTATCGAAGCAACAAACGAGCTTTACTCAATGATAGAAAAATACGTTGATGAAATCGCATTCAAGCTCAATGCTTCCGATGAAGATATTGCAAAATATGAGCAGTCACTTATTGAAGCAGAGGTTGTTTCAGATATCCGTCCCGAGGCTACAGTTAGCAAGAAAGGTGCAATTGCTGCAATAATTGCATTGATAGCCGCAGTTATTCTTTGTGTGCTTCTTGCCCTCAGATACAGTGGTCTTTCACCCGTTGACGCACCTGAAAACGAAAATCTTCAGGTTGGCGATGCAACACCCACAATCGAAACCGCTTCATCAACCGAGCCTACATCCTCTGTTTATGAAACCATTCCGATTGCTGACCTTTCAGGCACGAGCGGTACTGAATTCAGTGTTGAAAGTACTACTGCTCCAATTCTTACGGTATCACCCATTACTAATCCCAACACTCCCATTACCCAGTACACAACCACAACTACTACAGAAGCAACTACAACAGAAAAGCCTGCTGAAGAAAATACTTCTGAAACAACAAAAAATGCTGTAAGCTTTGATGAGGATACTACTTCGGCGGAAAAAGAGAAAGAAGACAAGGAAGATAAAAAAGGTGACACTGACGCGGTCGGTTGATAATATTTGACATAATATAAGGAGATGTTTTTATGGCTGTACTTGTTACAGGCGGTGCCGGATATATCGGCTCACACACAGTAATTGAGCTTCTTAAAAGCGGCAAGGAGGTTGTTATTCTTGATAACTTCTACAACAGCTGTCCTAAGGTGCTTGACAGAATAAAAGAGCTTAGCGGAAAGGACTTCTGTTTTGAGGAATGCGATATCCGTGACAGAGCAGGTCTTGATAAGGTATTTGAAAAGCACGAAATCGACTCTGTAATTCACTTCGCAGGTCTTAAGGCGGTTGGTGAATCCTGCCAGAAGCCGCTTATGTATTACGAAAACAATATCAGCGGTACGGTTACACTTTGCCAGGCAATGGCAGACCACGGCTGCAAAAAAATTGTTTTCAGTTCATCTGCAACAGTTTATGGTGAACACAACGTTTCTCCCCTTAAGGAAACAATGATTGCCGGTGGCACAACAAACCCCTACGGCACAACAAAATTCTTTATTGAGCAGATTCTTACAGATATTTCCAAATCTGACCCCGAATGGAGTGTTTGCATACTCCGTTACTTCAATCCCATCGGTGCTCACGAAAGTGGCAGAATCGGTGAAAGCCCCAACGGAATCCCCAACAACCTTATGCCTTATATCACTCAGGTTGCAGAGGGTAAGCGTGAATTCCTCTCTGTTTTCGGTGACGATTACGATACAATTGACGGCACAGGTGTACGTGACTACATCCACGTAGTTGACCTTGCAAAGGGCCACCTTAAGGCACTTGATAAGGCATCTGCTGAAAACGGCGTATTTGTATATAACCTTGGCACAGGCTGTGGCTACAGCGTATTGCAGGTTATTGCCGCTTTCGAAAAAGCATCGGGCGTAAAGGTTCCATACAAAATAGTTGACCGCAGACCCGGTGACCTTGCAACCTGCTATTCTGATCCCTCAAAAGCAAAGGAAGAGCTTGGCTGGGTTGCTGAAAAAGGCATTGATGAAATGTGTGCCGATTCTTACAGATGGCAGCATAACAATCCCAACGGTTACGAGGACTGATTTATTTGCAGTTTGTTCCATACAATTCCCGCGATATAAAACATAAATCTATATTTGGCAGTATAGCCGCAGGCATCAGCTTGCGGCTTGCTGTTCTTATGCCCAGAAACTTCTGTTGCAGTAAGGTTACCCTTGTTCTCCACAAGGACGGTGAGGGTGAGCAATATAAAGATTTATACTGGTGCGGAATGAACGGTGATAACGAAGAGTGGTGGGATATCTATTTTGATTTCTGTGAAAGCGGATTATATTATTACCACTTCACCTATGAAACACCCTTTGGTACAGGCAACATTTATTGCCGAAACAATGGTATAGGTCAGATTACACCCTTCGGCAACGAATGGCAACAAACTGTATATTCTGAAGATTACAAAACTCCTGATTGGGCAAAAGGCGGTATAATGTACCAGATTTTTCCCGACAGATTCAATATAGGCAAAAAGCCTCCGAAGGACTTCCCTGAGGATAGAGTAATGCATAAATCCACAGACGAATTGCCCCTATGGAAGCCTGATTCAAAAGGAAAAATCCTTAACAACGATTACTACGGTGGTACGCTTAAGGGTATAGAGGAAAAAATCCCATATATTGCTTCATTAGGTGTCAGCATCATTTATTTGAACCCTATTTTTGAAGCACACTCAAACCACCGCTACAATACGGCAAATTACGAAAAAATCGACCCTATGCTTGGTACGGAAAAGGATTTCAAAAGTCTTTGCGATACCGCACACAAGCATTCAATAAAAATAATTCTTGACGGAGTTTTCAGCCATACCGGCTCCGACAGTATTTATTTCAACCGTGAAAAACGATACGGTAACGCCGGTGCCTGGAATGACCGAAACGGTGAATACAGTGACTGGTTTACCTTTAAGCCCGACGGCAAATACGAAAGTTGGTGGGGAATTGAAACTTTACCCGAAACAAACGAAACCGCACCATCCTTTATCGAATATATTACGGGTGAAAACGGCATTGCAAAAAAATGGCTGAAGCTTGGTGCTGATGGCTTCAGGCTTGATGTTGCTGACGAGCTTCCCGACGGATTTTTAGATGCATTTTATAAATGCGTTAAATCGGAAAATCCCCAAAACCTTGTTATCGGTGAGGTATGGGAGGACGCTTCAAACAAATTCAGTCACGGGGGCAGACGCAGGTATCTTTTAGGCTCGCAGCTGGACAGCGTAATGAATTATCCCTTTGCAAGTGCAATTATTACGTTTATGCGCTACGGTGTTGCAGAAAGCTTTATGGAAAGCGTTTCTTCAATATGCGAAAACTATCCCCCATGTGCCCTTAACTGCCTAATGAATCACATAGGCACACACGATACTGCCCGTATAATAACCGCCTTGATGTACGATGGCATTGAGCACAAGCCACGAAATATTCAGGCACAGTACAAGCTAAGTGCAAATGAATACAGTAAGGCTAAAGAGCTTTTAAAATCCGCTACAATATTACAATACACCTTGCCCGGCTTCCCATCTGTTTATTACGGTGACGAGGCAGGCGTACAAGGTGGTGGCGACCCCTTTAACCGTAGCTTTTACCCTTGGGGTAAGGAGGATACAGAGCTTCTTGAATGGTACCGTAAATTAGGCAAAATCAGAAATTCTCTTTCCTGCCTTAAAGACGGTGAATTCGTACCGTATTCCGCTATGCTTTCCTGCGTAGCTTATATCAGAAGGACTCAGAAAGAAAAAATTATGGTAATAGTAAATCGCAATTACCACAATATTCAATATAATCTGCCTGAGGAATTCTTCTTCGGTACAGATTTAATTACCGAAAGGAAAGCAGGTCACTCAATTGACATTCCTGCCTTCGGTGCTGTGATAATCAAAGCAGAATAAATATAAACTCATTTCGGGAGGATTATATGAAAAGAACATTAAGTATACTTTTATGCTTGTTACTGACATTAAGCGTAATTACAAGCCTACCCGTTGAGGCTTTTGCCGCAAAATTATCCGCTCCCCGTATCTCAACCATTAAAAACGTTAATGACGGCATAAAAATAGATTGGAATGACATTTCAAAGGCTACGCAGTATATTGTTTACCGCAAAGCAGTCGCTCAGAAATCCTGGGTGGCTATTAAAACTGTCAAAAACAGTCAGTATACCGACACAGCGGTTACAAGCGGAAAAACATATAAATATACCGTACGTGCAAAAAACAACTCCAACCTCAGCACGTACAATAAAACCGGCAGTTCAATTAAACGTCTTTCAACTCCTACAAAGCTTAAGCTTGTAAATAAAACTGCAGGTATAACCTTTTCCTGGTCCAAGGTAACGGGTGCCGACAGCTACAGAATATACCGAAAGGCGGGCAATACATCAAGCTGGTCTTATGTAAGGACACTTAAATCAAACTCTTATACAGATAAAAATACAGTCAGCGGAAGAAACTACAGATATACTGTACGTGCCATATACTCTGACACACTCGGTGCATATTCACAAACGGGTGTTATAACAAAAAGGCTTGATACCCCTACCAATTTAAAGGCTACTAATCGTCCGAGTACTATAAGAATATCCTGGTCTCAGGTTAATGGTGCAAACGGCTATCGCATTTACAGAAAAACGCAGAATGCAAGTGCATGGTCATATCTGGGTGCAACCTCTTCCACAACATTTACCGATAAAAAGGTAGAGAATAACCAAACCTACAGATACACCGTAAGGGCGGTATACAACAAAATAACCGGAGGATATTCATCAACCGGTGTTGTTATAAAATTCATTTCCACTGCATACAAGGTTAACCTTAATAGCATTCCTGCTTTCAGCGGTAAACCTTTTATCAGCATTAATAACAACATTCCCGGCTTGTCACCTGCCGACCGTACTTCAACATATTTCGAAAAATATTCTTCACTTGACAGCCTCGGCAGATGCGGTGTTGCCTTTGCTTGTCTCGGCAAGGAAACTATGCCTACCGGTGACCGAGGTGATATAAGCTCAATCAAGCCCTCGGGCTGGCATTCAGTAGAATATGATTGTGTTGACGGAGGATATTTATATAACAGATGTCACCTTATCGGCTTCCAGCTTTCAGCAGAAAACGCAAACGAAAGAAACCTTATTACGGGTACACGCTTCCTTAACGTTGACGGTATGCTCCCCTTCGAAAATATGGTAGCCGACTATATAGATGAAACGGGTAATCACGTGCTTTATCGCGTAACACCGATTTTCAAGGGCAACGAGCTTGTTGCTCGAGGTGTACAGATGGAGGCTTATTCCGTTGAGGATAAGGGTGAGGGAATCTGCTTTAACGTTTACTGCTACAACAACCAACCCGGTATTACAATAAACTACCAGAACGGAAGCAGTTATGAAAACGGTGAAGATGATACAGATTCGCCATCATCACCCTCCGAAGAATGTGATTATATCCTTAATACATCATCTAAAAAGTTCCACTATCCCTCCTGCAGATCTGCTGCTACAATAGCTGACCATAATCGTCAGGAATACACCGGTACAAGAGATCAACTTATAGCAATGGGATATTCACCCTGCGGAAACTGTGATCCGTAATTGAAAAAGGTTTTAATATGAATGTTTATGATTTTGATAACACCATATATGATGGTGAAAGCGTTGTAGATTTCTTTTTACATTATTGCAAAAAGGATAAATCACTTTTAAAATTTTTGCCTAAGCTTTTTGTTGCTTTAATGAAATACAAGCGTGGAAAAATAACTGTCGAACAGGCTCTTGCAAAATACGGCAAGCAGTTCAGTCAATATTATATTGAGCATATAGGCATAGAAGATGAGCTTGTTGCATTTTGGGACTGTCATATGCACAAAATAAAATCATTTTACAAAGACATACGAAGTGATGATGACCTTATAATATCAGGCTCACCCGAAGCATCGCTTAACATAATCTGCAACCGCCTGGGTATAAAAAACTATATTGGTAGTCTTATAGATGAAAAAACGGGTGAAATAACCCGTCTTTGTATAAGAGAAAATAAGGTTACCGCTTTTTTCAAAGAATATCCTGATGCAGTAATAGAAAACTTTTACACAGATTCAGTTAACGATGCACCGCTTATAGAAATAAGTAAAAACGCTTTTCTTGTTAAAGGAAACAAAATCACCAAAATCAAATAAGTATAAAAAAATCACTGTAAGGCATCTACCCTACAGTGATTTATTTTATTTTAAATTTTATTCTATTTTATTTTTGCTTTAAGGATTTCCTCTGTGCCGTTAAGAGCATCCTGGATTTTTGTGATATCCTTACCGCCTGCCATTGCAGAATCGGGCTTACCGCCGCCTGAGCCACCTGCAATCTGTGCAACCTCGCGTACAATATTACCTGCGTGTGCACCCTTTGCTATTGCAGCCTTACCGCAGTAGCAAGCAAATGAGCAAGTACCCTTTGCACTCTGCTCTGCTGCAAGTACAACAACAATATCGTCACCCTTATCCTTTGATGAATCAAGCATCGAGCGTAATGCATTTGCATCTGCTTCACCAAGAGAAGCGGTAATAAGCTTAACTCCGTTGATCTCTTTCACGTTATCGAAAAGGCTGCCTGCTTTTTGCTTTGCAATTTCTGATTTAAGCTCTTCAAGCTCCTTTTCCTTTGCCTTAAGCTCTTGTGAAAGTGATGCTGCCTTGTTAGCAAGGTCTTTAACATTTGCAAGCTTCATTGCACTTGCAGTATCGTGTATAAGCTGTTCACGTGAATCAAGGTATTTTATAACACCTGTACCCGTAACACCCTCGATACGTCTGATACCTGCCGCAACAGAGCTTTCGGAAATTATACGGAAAAGACCGATATTACCTGTATTTGAAACGTGTGTACCACCGCAAAGCTCGGTTGAGAAATCACCTGCGGCAACGACACGTACTGTATCACCGTATTTTTCACCGAAAAGTGCCATTGCACCCTTCTTTTTAGCCTCATCAATGCTCATTTCCTCAGTTACAACGGGCATTGCAGAAAGAATTATTTCATTAACTCTGTTTTCAATAGCAGTAATTTCTTCCGCAGTCAAAGCAGAAAAATGTGAGAAGTCGAAACGGACCGCCTCATCATTAACAAGCTGACCTGCCTGCTCAACATGTGTGCCTAATGCTTCACGAAGCGATGCCTGAAGAAGATGGGCTGCAGTATGGTTACGCATAATTGCATTACGACGTGTGGCATCAACTACAGTTTTTACAGTATCACCTACGTTGATAGCGTCACCCTCGGTAAGAACACCGTGGTGAAGAATTGTACCCTCGGCAGTTTTTGTTGTGTTAGTTACCGTAAATACGTTGTCACCTACCGTGATAACACCTGTGTCGCCAACCTGACCACCGCTTTCAGCATAGAATGCGGATTCGGAAAGAACTATAACTGCTTCTGTATCAACACCTGCAAAATCAACCTTTTCACCATTTGAAGCAATAGCAAGCACCTTACCCTCTGCTTCAGTTGAGCCGTAGCCCTTAAAGGTTGTTGCACCGCACTCCTTAAAGGAAATATCGGAGCCCTTCCAGCCCTCTGTACCTGCAACATTACGTGCTGCTTTTGCTTTAGCCTTTGCCTCTGCAAGATATTTTTCAAATTCCTCATTGTTAACTGTCATACCGTTTTCTTCACAGATTTCACGTGTTAAGTCAATGGGGAAACCGAATGTATCCTGAAGCTTGAAGGCATCTGCACCTGAAAGCACCTTGCCGTCAGAATTCTTTATCATATCGTTAAGAAGCTCAAGACCGCTGTCTATTGTTTTATAGAAGCTGTTTTCTTCCATAGATATTACTTTAATAATATAATCCTGCTTCTCGCGGAGTACGGGATATGCACCCTCATTCTCCTTAATAACAGTTTCGCAAACCTCTGCAAGGAAGGGTCTGTCAATACCGAGAAGTCTACCGTGACGTGCGGCTCTGCGGAGAAGTCTTCTTAAAACGTAGCCTCTGCCCACATTTGACGGGATAACGCCGTCACCAATCATAAATGTTGTTGAACGGATATGGTCTGTAATAACTCGAAGAGAAATATCACTCTTCTCATTTTCGTGATATTTAACACCTGCAATTTCCATAATATGCTTCATAATATTCTGAACTGTATCAACCTCGAAAATATTATGAACATCCTGAGCAATACAAGCAAGTCTTTCAAGACCCATACCTGTATCAATATTGGGCTTTGCAAGGGGTGTATAGTTATTTTTGCCATCATTCTCAAACTGTGTGAAAACAAGGTTCCAGAATTCTACGTATCTGTCACATTCGCAGCCTACCTTACAATCGGGGCTACCACAACCGTATTTTTCACCACGGTCATAATAAAGCTCGGAACAAGGTCCGCAAGGTCCCTGACCATGCTCCCAGAAGTTATCCTCTTTACCGAAGCGTACCATGTGGTCGGGTTTTACACCAACATCCTTTGTCCAGATATCGTAAGCCTCATCATCCTCAAGGTACACACTACAATAAATCTTGTCGGGATCCATTTCCATAACCTTTGTACAGAATTCCCATGCCCACGGAATAACCTCTTTCTTGAAATAATCACCGAAAGAGAAGTTGCCGAGCATTTCAAAATATGTGCCATGACGAGCTGTTATACCAACTCGCTCAATATCAGGTGTTCTGATACACTTCTGGCAGGTTGTAACACGCTTTTTAGGAGGAGTTTCCTCCCCTGTAAAATATTTTTTCATAGGTGTCATACCAGCATTAATAAGAAGAATACTTTTATCACCCTGAGGCACAAGGGGAAAGCTGGGAAGCCTTAAATGATCCTTGCTTTCAAAAAAGCTGAGATATTTTTCTCTTAACTCGTTAAGTCCTGTCCACTGCATATTATTCACTCCGTTCATAAAAATTGAAAATTAAAAATTAAAAATTGAAAATTGAGGGGAAGCTTCGCTTCCGAACATTGTATTTGGGTTGATTCCCTTTGGAATACTTTACGTTTCGGCGCATTATGGCGCACCTGAATTTTGAATTAAAAAAATGCCTTTTGCCAAATCGGGACGGGGAAAACCGCGGTACCACCCGAATTGTGCAAAACGCACCAACTCTTGTGACAGTTAACGCCTGTCAACGCGCCGTTTCCGACGAGGCTAACAAGTAGCAGATTTATGTTCAGCAAAAGGCTTTCACCAACCGCCTTCTCTCTGAATGCCGAGTGGATAAATCATTCTTGCATCATTGCCCTGATTTATATATACAATAGTATTATATTGAAATTTTTGATAAAGTCAAGTTTTTAAATATTATTACTATAAATTTCATAACACAATACACAAAAAAACAGTAAATTTATGTTAATGTTAACAAATATAGAAAATTTTGAAAAAACCTCTTTACTTTATCACGTTAAAGTGCTAAAATGACAACACAAAATAAAGGTGGTAACACCTATGGAGGAATTTTTTATGAACAAAAAAGTATTATCAATCATAATGAGCATCGTTCTTGTTTTTGGTATCGTTTGCTCTTTCGCAGGCTGCGGTAACGAAGCAAAAATCGTTGTTGCAGAAGCAGGCTCAGCAGGTGAAACTGTTATGAACGAAAACGAATATTTCGCAGAATTCACAAAAACTCCTGTTGACACACAGGCAAAAGCACTTATGGAGGTTTCTTCAGGCACAGCTGATATGGCAGTTATTGACTACGTTATGTCAATCGGCTCTATCGGTGAAGGCACAGATTTTGAAAACCTTACTCTTTTAGAGGATACTTCTTTCTCACCTGAAGAATACGGTATCGCTTTCAGAAAAGGCTCTGATGCTGTTAACTACGTTAACGATGCTATCGTAGCTCTTAAGGCTGACGGCACTCTTGAAGATATCGCAGCAGAATACAAGCTTCAGGATCTTCTTCTTGCTGATGGCGAGTATGAAAAAGTAAAAGCTAAAGAATCCGACTGGGAATACATCAAAGAAAAAGGTACACTTGTTGTTGGTATCACATACTTTGCTCCCATGAACTATGAAAACGAAGACGGTGAGCTTGTAGGCTTCGAAACAGAGTTTGCAAAAGCAGTTGCCAAAGAACTTGGTCTTAAGGTTAAATTCCAGGTTATCGACTGGAACTCAAAGGAAACAGAACTTGCATCAAAGAACATTGACTGCATCTGGAACGGTATGACAATCACTCCCGAAAGAGCAGAAAATATGCAGATCAGCATTCCTTATATGCAGAACAAGCAGGCCGTTGTTGTTAAGGCTGACTAATTTTCAGGAGAATCTAAATGTCTTTTGTTGAAGTAAGCCTTGCCTTGCTGGAAGGCTTTTATCAGAACTGTTATTTATTCGGAGCAACCTTGCTCTTTTCACTACCATTGGGTCTTATAATCTCCATGGGCTCAATGTCAAAAGTAAAAATAATAAAAGCTATCACAAAAGCATTTGTCTGGGTCATCAGGGGAACTCCCCTGATGCTCCAGCTTTTTGTGGTTTTTTATGTTCCCGGTCTTGTTTTCGGAATGCCTATGAAATCCCGTATGACTGCCGCACTTATTGCATTCGTAATCAATTATGCAGCATATTTTTCAGAAATATACAGAGGCGGCATTGAGTCAATACCAAAGGGCCAGTACGAAGCAGGACAGGTTCTTGGTATGACCAAGTCACAGGTTTTCTTTAAGGTTGTACTTATGCAGGTTGTTAAAAGAATCATTCCGCCAATGAGTAACGAAATTATCACTCTTGTAAAGGATACGTCTTTAGCAAGGGTTATTGCCGTTTCGGAAATACTTATGGAAGCAACCGACTTCTCAAGCAAGGGTATTATATGGCCCTTGTTCTATACAGGTGCGTTCTTCCTTTTATTCAACGGTCTTTTAACAATTCTTTTCGGCAAAATCGAAAAGAAGTTTGATTATTATAAAAACTAAGGTTTGAAAGGAGCTTTTAAATGTCTGTACTTGAAGTAAAGAATCTTAAGAAAAGCTTCGGAAAAACCGAGGTTTTAAAGGGAGTCAGCTTTGACCTTAACGAGGGTGAAGTGCTTAGTATAATCGGTTCATCAGGTAGCGGTAAAACAACTATTCTTCGTTGCATAAACCAGCTTGAAACTGCCGATAGCGGTACTATCAAAGTTGCTGATGAAATTTTCTTTGATTCTTCACAGAAAAACACAAAGGAAGATTCTAAAGAAAAACGAAGAAAACAGCTTCTTGTCGGTCTTGTTTTTCAGGATTTCCACCTGTTCCCCCAATACACAGTGCTTAAAAACGTTACCCTTGCGGCAGAGCTTTTAGCAAAAGAGGGTACCGATTACAAACAGAACAAAAAGCGCATACACGATGAAATTGAGGAAAAAGCAAAGGCTATTTTAGGCAAGGTTGGTCTTTCCGACAAAATGGAAAACTACCCCTGTGAGCTTTCAGGCGGTCAGAAGCAACGTGTTTCCATTGCACGTGCATTGATGCTTGAGCCTAAGGTGCTTTTCTTTGACGAGCCTACCTCTGCCCTTGACCCCGAGCTTACGGGAGAAATTCTTAAGGTAATAAAAAGTCTTGCGGAAGAGAATATGACAATGGTTATTGTTACCCACGAAATGTCCTTTGCAAGAGCAGTTTCCACAAAGGTTATCTTTATGGATGACGGTGTTATTGCCGAGGAAGGCACACCTGAAGAGGTGTTCGACCATCCCAAATCACAACGTACGAAAGAATTTATTTCAAAGTTTGATGATTAATATCAGTCGGTTTCCCTCAGGGGAAGCCGATTTTTATTTTTCCACCTATTCACTCAAATCATATTTCCGTACATCCCTGCATAAAGTTTAGCGGAGGTGTTTTAATGACAGATGATAAAAAAACGGGAATAATTCCGCATAACTGTATTTTGGAGGACAGAAAACGTCTTTCCGTTTCGGGAGTTAATGACGTAGGCAATTTTGATGATAACAGCATTATTGCCCGTACCGATTACGGAGAAATTACCATAAGCGGTGAAAAGCTCCATATAACAAAGCTTTCACTTGAAGTTGGTGAGCTTTGTATAGAGGGCATAATAAATTCCATGACGTATTCCGACATTGATGAAAAGCCCACGGGCTTTTTCTCGCGGGTGTTCAGGTAATGTATACCGTACCGCAAAGTGAACAGCTTAACATTTTTATTGTTGCCTTAGGCTTCGGCTTTTTGCTGGGCATATTATACGACCTGCTTCGTGCATTGCGCATAGCATTTACAAAAAGCCACGGAGCAATAATAGCATTTGATATAATCTACTTCCTGCTTTTCGGTTTTCTGACCATTCTTTTTATAATCGCACTTAACAAGGGTGAAGTACGGTTTTACATAATAGCAGGTCAGGTTATCGGCTGGCTTTTTTATTATTTCACCTTTGGTATTGCCGTAATAAAATTCACCGACTTCTTTATAAGCCTTTTAAAAAGGATTTTTTCTTTCATTTACAAGGTGCTGACCGCACCCTTCCGCCTTATTTTAAAGGTATTAAATTCTATTTATGGAAAAATAAGGAAGCTTTTTAAAAAAAGTCGGAAAAAGTCTGAAAATTTAGGCAAAAAACACTTGCCAAAACTACGCTTATACGTGTATAATTTATTTCGTATAGTTTCGGTGGATAATCAAAAGAAAGGCGGTAAGCGTTTTGGCAAAAAAGAAAAAGAAGCAAGTTAAACCTGTAAGCGTAATTGCTATTGTTCTTTGCTCCTTTATAGTTCTGTTCCTTGTTATTTCCATAATAAAACAGGTTGCCGAAAAAAAACAGCTTGAAGCAGAGTTAGAATCTGAAAAAGCTGTTCTCGAAAGCCGTATTTCCGAAAATCAGGAGCTTGAGGTTGCAGTTTCCGAGGGTGATGAAGAAGAGCTTGCCGAACAATACGCAAAGGAAAAGGGTTATGTTATGCCTGATGAACGTGTTTATGTTGACATAACACCCGGCTCAGAAGAATAAAAATCAATCGAGGTAAACAAAAAGTATGGCAGTAGAAATCGGCACGATTCTTGATGGCAAAGTTACAGGCATCACAAATTTCGGGGCATTTGTTGAGCTTCCCGACAAAACAACAGGCATGGTACATATTTCAGAAGTTTCATCATCTTTTATTAAAGATATCCATGAGAAGCTTTCTGAGGGCGACCAGGTAAAGGTCAAGGTAATTGACATAAACGAAAAAGGCAAAATTGCCTTATCAATCAAAAAAGCTCTTCCCCAGGAAGAAGAATCAAAACCGAAGAAGCCTGCAGGCGACAAGCCTCACAGACGCTCACAGCCACAGGTCTGGACCGGCACACAGAAAAGTGAGCCTGAAAATATGTCCTTCGAGGATATGATGGCAAAGTTCAAATCTGTAAGCGACGAAAAAATGAGTGATCTTAAAAAGAACTCTGCCGCAAAGCGCGGCACATCAACTCCCCGTCGCGGCGGCGGAAGTCCCCGTAGCTTATAAGCAAATTCTAACCGTGTCGCAAGGCACGGTTATATTCATAAAGGAAGTGTTTTTGTGCGAGAAATAAGTGCGCATCTTATAGAAAGCACTGTAGAAAGTCTTTTCATAAAAGCTAACAGTACCCTACCGCAGTCTTTGGAAAACGAGATAAGACTGGGTGCTGAAAAAGAAAGTAAGCCTATAGCAAAAGGCATATTTTGTGATATGTGCCGCAACCTTGATAGTGCAAGGGAGCTTGATATACCCATCTGCCAGGATACAGGTATGGCGGTGCTTTTTTGCGAATTGGGTCAGGATGTTCACATTATTGATGGTGATTTTACAACCGCAGTAAACAGTGGTGTAAAAAAAGCCTACGTTGAGGGAAAAATGCGTTGCTCAATAGTAAGTGACCCTTTGCGCCGCGTGAACACAAACGACAACACCCCCGCACTTATACACACCACTATTGTACCCGGCGATAAAATAAAGCTCACCGCCGCACCAAAGGGCTTCGGCAGTGAGAATATGAGTCGCATTAAAATGTTTACCCCATCAGCTACAATTGATGATATAGTTGACTTTGTTGTTGAAGCTGTAAAAATTGCGGATTCCAATCCTTGTCCTCCCATTGTTCTGGGTGTTGGTATCGGCAGTGATTTTGAGGGTGTTGCTCTTCTCAGCAAAAAGGCACTTTGCCGTGATATTTCAAAGCGTAATCCTGACAGCTTTTACAGAGAGCTTGAAAACAGAATGCTTGAAGAAATCAACAAACTGAATATAGGTGCACAAGGCTTCGGTGGTGATATTACCGCACTTGCGGTAAATATAGAAACCGCACCCACACATATTGCAGGTCTTCCCGTAGCAGTAAACGTAGGCTGTCACGTCACCCGCCACGCCGAAGAAATAATCTGATCATTTCCTAATACATAAATCAGTAGTGACCGCATTTATGCGGTCACTATTTTTTACTGGAAAATTACTTTTCCGTTCTGTTTTTCAGCTCCTCGTATATTTCAAGCATTTTAAACCTTACCACGTAATCACCGCACACTATTTCTTCTCCTTTTTTCGTAAGGTATTTCTCTGCCTTCTGTTTATCCCCCTCCACCCCATCTGCTACGGGTATGCAAAGGGGCGGAAACATTACACACCACCAATTTTTCCCTTTTCCTTCACCAAGAATAACTCTTACGGACTCATATACACCTGCGGGAAAGATTAAATCACCGTAGCGTCTTGTTTTGTAATATTCCTTGCCGATTATAACACGTGCACCATAATCTTTGTTATTTTCCTTAAGAACGCTTTCTGCAATTTTCTTCAGCTCATCTGTATTTTTGCAGTAATATTCTGTGGCTGCTTCGGCAGTTTCACATTCACCCTCTAATGCTCCCTTTTGAAGTAAGGTGTTACGCACCTTTATTTTTATATTCTGGTCAACTGCCGAATCACTGTTTGCCAATATATGTAGCCTTACTACACTTCCCCGTACGGATTCCGCACCTGCCGAAAAGCTTACAACCGAAAAGGCTGCATACAAGCTCAAAAAAATTGATATTATACTTAAAAATGCAGAATCCTTTCTTCTGTTAAATTCTCTTTTTTTATAAAATGACATAATAAAACCGTCCTTTCATTCCAAAAAGAATTGTTGGACGGTTTTTGTATTTTATTCAGTTATATTAACAACACCGAATTTTTCGGGTGTGCAAAGGTATACGTTATTGAATTTTTCCTTAAGTTGTTCAATTGATGTTTCTGCATTTTCTTTTTCTTTGAATATGCCGTAAACTGCAGAGCCTGAGCCTGTCATACATGAAGCGATTGCACCGTTTCTGTTACACACCGCCTTTATATCTACCCTGCCGGGAATTTCAAAAGCCTGTTCAAAAACGTTACTGCAAAGCTTCAATGCCTCGTCGGTATTTCCGTCAACAAGAAGCTCCAGCATTTTATAATTATCGGGATGCTTCATATTTTCCAAAGAATCCACCGCAGCATAAGCCTCTTTTGTGGAAACTCCGTCATTTGGCTTCACTATTACAATATAATAATCACCTAAATCGGGCAAGGGTGCAACAACGCTGCCCGTATCAAGTGCAAGTGAGGTTCCGCCCACTATACAGAAGGGAATATCCGCACCGACCTGCACACCTATTTTACACAAAATCTTTTCGGGATAATCTGTGCCGAAAAGCTTATTCAATGCCACAAGGACCGCCGCACCGTCGGCACTGCCGCCACCCATACCGGCACAAAAAGGAGTAACCTTATTTATATCTATCCTTATACCTTTGTTTTCCGTAATTCCTGCATATTCAAAAAACTTTACCGCACATTTATATACAATATTACTGCTGTCTGTGGGCACACCCGCAACATCGCAGGTAACGAGGATTTCCTCCCCGGGTATTCTTTCCACACTAACAGTATCACCAAGACTTACGGATTGCATAATTGTAAAAAGGCTATGGTAACCGTTGTTTTTAATTCCGGTAACGTCAAGAAGCAAATTGATTTTTGCGTTTGCTTTATAGGTGAGCTTCATATTATCACTCCTTATAAATTTTATTTTAGCATACTAATTTAAAAATTAAAAGATTATTCTTTATTTTTGATTTATATCTGTTATTTTGTCATATTTTGTGTTATCATATTTGTTTGTAATAGAAAGAAGGTTTTATATATGAATAATATTAAAATTATCGATTTACACACTCACACCATCAATTCCCCCGACGGTAACCACGAAGCAATTTTCATGGCAGAAACTGCAGCTGCAAACGGTATCCAGACTGTTGCTTTCACTGACCATTGCGAGGTGGATTATTACTATACTCAGGATGACTATGACCGCAGAACTCCCCAGAGCTATATTGATATCTGCGAAGCAAAAAAGGCTGTTGAGGGTAAGATAGAAATACTCCGCGGTGTGGAATTGGCTCAGCCCCACTACGTACCCGACCTTGCAGAAAAAATTATAAATATGCATAATTATGACGTTATCATCGGCTCAATACATAACCTCCGTAACCGAGAAGATTTTTACTATATGAAGTCCTTTGACGGTATCGTAATAGAGGATATGATGAATGAATATTTTGATGAAATTTTAGGTATGCTTCAATGGGGAAATTTTGATGTTCTCGCACATATCACATACCCATTCAGATACATTTTTAATATCTGTGGCTACGTTGAGGATATCAACAAATACTCTGCAAAAATTGATGAAATTCTTAAGCTCTGTGCAGAAAAGGATAAGGCTTTGGAAATAAATATGGGCGGTCTTAAATACCCCATAAATATGCCTGCACCCACACTTGAAACCGTTAAGCGTTATAAAGAATTAGGTGGCAGACTTGTAAGTGTCGGCTCCGATTCACACTACGCAGAGCGTATCGGCTTCGGTATCCCTCAGGCCTATGAAATCGCTCGTGAAGCAGGTTTTGACTTCGTAGCAAAGTTCGTAGACAGAAAGCCCTTTGAATTTGCAATAAAGTAATTTTATACTGCATATTCAACAAATTATGCAAAAACCGACCCGTATATCAAGCTCTCAATAAGAAATAAAACAACCGTTTTTCGTAAAGAAAAAAGCTTGTCAATGTTCATAACTCTGTCTAAAATGTTTACAACTTACATAAATTTTTAGAAAATCGAATTTAACGGGTCAAAATCCTGTAAAGCAACTAACTTTACTTCTACATTTTTTTGAACAATCTACACCAATCGACAAAATTGTATATACACTTTGTTATTTCAAAAACAAAGTAGATTTTTTGCATTATTATTTCGGAAGGAGTGTCGGGGTTGAGGAAACTTACATACACCATAACCGAGGAATATAACCAAAGACCCCTGCTCCATTTTCTTAAGGGGTACGTTAAATTATCAACCTTTATTATACGCTCCATGAAAACAACTCAGGGCAGCATACTCATAAACGGTATGCATCACCGAGTTGTTGACAAGGTTTCAACTGGTGACACATTAACATTAACCATACCCGAAAAAACCGAGCCGCCTTTGTTATGGAAAAAGGAGCTTGAAATACTTTTTGAGGATGATGACCTTCTTGTTATTAACAAGCCCTCGGGAATATCGGTTCACCCTACTCATAACCACCCGAATTATACCTTGTGCAATGCAGTTGCCTATTACCTCATAAACAGTAACAATGAGCCTGCCGCCGCAAGGGCAATCGGCAGACTCGATAAGGTAACATCGGGTGTTATGATATTCGCAAAAAACTCCTTTTCCGCTTCAAGGCTGAATGGAAATATGCAAAAAATATACAATGCACTTGCATGGGGAGAAATGGAAAAAGAGGGCACAATTGATGCCCCCATATTCCGTCCCGACAAAAATAAAACTACCCGTACAGTTGACCATCGTGGTGACCCCTCCGTAACACATTGGCGTTTAATTGAATCAAAAAACAATCAGTCATTTATAGAAGTAAAAACAGAAACAGGCAGAACACATCAGATACGAGTGCATTGCAATCATATAGGTCATCCCCTCGTAGGCGACAGTATGTATAACTCCCCTGTAACGGAAAGCCTGACCCGTGCCGCCTTACATTGCAGGCAGATAAGCTTTGTACATCCCGTAACAAACGAGGAGGTAACCTTTGTTGCCCCACTGCCTGAGGATATGAAAAAAGAGTTGGAAAAAAACGGATTTTGTGTTGACAAACAACATATTATCTGTTAAAATACCATTTGCCGCATATTAAGGGCGGGTACTATTGGTGTGCCCACAAGTGTTATACTATATATAATACGCCTTGTTAGCGAGACTGAAAGAAAGCAGGTAAAAATCTATGTACGCAATCATCGAAACAGGCGGAAAGCAGTACAAAGTTGAGAACGGCGATGTTATTTTCATCGAGAAGCTCGAAGTTGAAGCTGATTCCACTATAACCTTCGATAAGGTTATCGCAGTTGGTGCAGACGACGGCATCAAGGTTGGTGCTCCTTACGTTGACGGCGCTTCAGTTAGCGCAAAGGTTATCAAAAACGGTAAGGGTAAAAAAGTTGTTGTTGCAACCTACAAACCCAAAAAGAATGAAAAGCGCAAAATGGGTCACAGACAGCCCTACACAAAAGTTGAGATTTCAGCTATCAATGCTTAATCAATGATTAAAGCAAGTTTTTTTCATTCAAAAAGCGGTGAGCCCACAGGGTTTGAAATTTGCGGTCATTCAGGCTATGCCCAAAGCGGTAGTGATATCGTTTGTGCATCTGTTTCATCAGCAGCATATATGGTTGCTAACACTATTACCGAGGTAATCGGTGTTGACGCTTTTATCCAGGTTGATGACAACGGCTCAATGACACTCAAAATTCCACAAGGCTCCGCAAACAAAACGAAAGATATATTGCTCGGCTTTGAGCTTCACCTAAAAGGCTTAGAGGAGCAATATCCCAAAAATGTTACGATAACTACTACGGAGGTGTAACGAATGCTTAAAATCAACATCCAGTTATTTGCTCATAAAAAAGGTATGGGTTCAACCCGTAACGGTCGTGATTCCGAATCCAAAAGACTCGGTGCTAAAAGAGCAGACGGCCAGCATGTTCTTGCAGGTAACATCCTTGTAAGACAGAGAGGCACAAAGATTCATCCCGGCACAAACGTAGGCAAGGGTAAAGATGATACTCTCTTTGCACTTGTTGACGGTCAGGTTCGTTTCGAGCGCCTTGGCAGAGATCGCAAAAAGGTTAGCGTTTATCCTGTTGAGCAGTAATTAACAGCATTTAAATCACCGTAAGGCACAAGCCTTACGGTGATTTTATTTTTTTAAAAATTTAAGTCCAATTTATGCCCTTTGGTATATTTTGGGCTTTATTATATATAATAGGTATGACATTCACAAACAATTTACAAATAAATTTTCAAAAATGGTTGACAAATCCTTATATTCGGGGTATATTATTAACAGAGTTAGCACTCCAAACAACCGAGTGCTAACAAGTGCTAAACCCCATAAGCAGAAGCGAGGTGATGGTGATATGGCATCCATTTCAGAGCGTAAGCAAAAAATACTTGCAATAATTGTTGAGCGGTACATCGCTACCGGTGAGCCCGTAGGTTCAAAAGCAATTTGTACCGATATGGGAAATACCGTATCCTCCGCCACTATACGTAACGATATGGCAGACCTTGTTGAAGCAGGCTTGCTTGAGCAGCCTCACACCTCTGCAGGGCGTATCCCCTCGCAAATGGGTTACCGTTATTATATAGATAACCTTATGGCAAACTACGAATTAGGCACCGAGGAACAGGAGCGTATCAAAATCTGGCTCCAATCCTTCTCAGGTGAGCCCGACAAGTTGCTGGAAAAGGCAGGAAGCGTTTTAGCCGAGCTTACAAACTGCGTTGCGGTTTCATCTTCACCTGCAGACAGTGAAGCATATATCAAACGTATTGAGCTTGTACCCTTAAGCGACCACACCGCAATGATTGTTCTTCTTGCAACGTCAGGTATTTTAAAAAGTGCAGTTGTACGCTGCGACGGTGAAATCGGTGTTGAAATCGCAGAAATTTTCTACAACATCTGCCGCACGTACTTCAACGGCAGAAACGTTTCGGATATTTCCATAAGCTTTATACAAACACTGGTTGCTTCCTTAGGTGATAAGGTTTTCGTTATGTCCCCCTTCCTGTGTGCAATTTCCGATTTGTGCCAGGCGGTTAAAACAACGGAGCTTCACCTTAAAGGACAAAATAATATCCTCAATCACCCTGAGCTTTCCGACGATGCTTTCAGGCTGATGGATTTTATGCACAAGGGCACTTCACTTGAGAATATAATCAATTCCCAGAAAAAGCCCCTGAACGTAGCAATCGGCACAGAAAACTTATATAAAGAGCTTCGCAACAGCTCTACAATCTTTTCAAAATATTCGGTTGGCGAAAAGGATAGCGGTTCAATAGGCATCATCGGTCCTACAAGACTTGATTATGCAAGGCTTATTCCCACAATACGCTATCTTGCAGATATAATCGGCAATATGCTTACCGAAACCTTGGATGAATAGGAGATAATTATGGCAACTGAAAATATCAATCCCGAAGTTCAGGAAGAGGCAACAGAAGCCTCTGTCAAGAAAACAAAAAAGAAAAAAACTGACAAAAAAGCTGAAACAGAAGCTTTGACTCAGGAAGTTGAAAAGCTTACTCAGGAGCTTGCCGCACTTAAGGATTCACACTTAAGAACCCTTGCAGAATACGATAACTTCCGTAAACGCTCACAGCGCGAAAAGGATGCTATCTATTCCGATGCAAAAGCAAACACGTTAAAACTTCTGCTCCCCGTCTTAGATAACTTTGACAGAGCAGCTGATAATAAAACCGATGATACCGACGTTTACCGCAAAGGTATTGAAATGACACTTACACAGTTAGGTGAAATTTTAAAATCCCTTGAGGTTGAAGCATTCGGTGAAGTCGGCGAGGAATTCGACCCCAACATACACAACGCCGTTATGACGGTTGAAAACAGTGACCTTCCCGAAAACTCCATTGCAGGCGTTTTTGAAAAGGGCTACAGAATGGGCGATAAAATCCTCAGATTCGCAACCGTTCAGGTTACAAACTAACAAATTATTTTACATTTTATACGGAGGTATTATATTATGGCAAAAACAATTGGTATTGACTTAGGTACAACAAACTCATGCGTAGCAGTTATCGAAGGCGGCGAGCCCGTAGTTATTGCTAACGTAGAAGGTAACAGAACAACTCCTTCAGTAGTAGGCTTCTCAAAATCAGGTGAAAGACTTGTCGGCCAGGTTGCAAAGCGTCAGGCTGTTCAGAATCCCGCAAGAACAATTTCTTCTATCAAAAGAGAAATGGGTACAAACTATAAGGTAACAATCGACGATAAAGCATACACACCCCAGGAAATTTCTGCAATGATTCTTTCAAAGCTTAAAGCTGATGCAGAAAGCTATCTTGGTGACAAGGTTACAGAGGCAGTTATTACTGTTCCTGCATACTTCACAGACGCACAGCGTCAGGCAACAAAGGATGCAGGTAAAATCGCAGGTCTTGATGTTAAGAGAATCATCAACGAGCCTACAGCAGCTGCTCTTGCATACGGCATAGATAAAGAAGCTGACCAGAAGGTTATGGTTTATGACCTTGGCGGTGGTACCTTCGACGTATCCATCATCGAAATGGGTGACGGTGTTCAGGAAGTAAAAGCTACTGCAGGTAACAACCGTCTTGGCGGTGATGACTTCGACCAGAGAATCATCAACTGGCTTGTTGCTGAATTCAAGAAGGAAACAGGCACAGACCTTTCAACTGACAAAATGGCTATGCAGAGACTTAAAGAAGCAGCAGAGAAAGCAAAAATCGAGCTTTCAGGTGTTACTTCATCTGCAATCAACCTTCCCTTTATCACAATGACAGAAGCAGGCGGACCCCTCCACCTTGACACAACTCTTACAAGAGCAAAGTTCAACGAGCTTACAGCAGACCTTGTTGAAGCAACAATGGGTCCCGTTCGCCAGGCAATTGCTGATTCAGGCTTCAGCGTAAATGAAATCAGCAAAGTTCTTATGGTAGGTGGCTCTTCAAGAATCCCCGCTGTTCAGGATGCTGTTAAATCATACACAGGCAAAGAGCCCTTCAAGGGTATCAACCCCGACGAATGTGTTGCTATCGGCGCCGCACTTCAGGCAGGTGTTCTCGGCGGTGACGTAGAAGGTCTTCTTCTCCTCGACGTTGCTCCCCTTTCACTCGGTATCGAAACACTCGGTAACGTTTGCACAAAGATTATTGAAAGAAATACAACTATCCCCACAAAGAAGAGCCAGGTTTTCTCAACTGCTGCTGACAACCAGACATCTGTTGAGGTTCACGTTCTTCAGGGTGAAAGAGAATTTGCTAAAGACAACAAAACATTAGGTATGTTCCACCTTGACGGTATTCTTCCCGCACGTCGCGGCACACCTCAGATCGAGGTTACCTTCGACATCGACGCTAACGGTATCGTTCATGTTTCCGCAAAGGATCTCGGCACAGGCAAAGAGCAGTCCATCTCCATCACAGCTTCTACAAATATGAGCAAGGATGATATCGACCGTGCAGTTAAAGAGGCAGAGCAGTTTGCTGAAGAGGACAAAAAGCGTAAAGAAGAGGTTGATACACGCAACGGTGCAGACCAGATGGTATTCCAGTGCGAAAAAATGCTTCAGGATAACGGTGATAAATTCGACGAAGCAGACAAAACAGAAATCAACGCAAAAATCGACGAACTCAAGGAAGCTCTTAAGGGTGACAGCATCGACCTTATCAAGGAAAAACAAGAGGCTCTTACAAAGAAATTCTATGAAATTTCTGAGAAGCTTTACCAGGCAGCAGGCGGAGCACAGGGCTTTGACCCAAGTGCTGCAGGCTTTGATCCAAATGCAGCAGCAGGCGGTCAGGATGCAGGCTACACAGAAGCTCCTTTCACAGATGTTGAATAATTAAACTTACTCCATAAAGACGGTACCATTCGGTTCCGTCTTTAGTGGGTACAATCCCCGAGAGAAAGGAGTGTCAGGCTTTTACCTGACATCTATATATGGCAGATAAACGCGATTATTATGAAGTGCTTGGCGTTGACAAAAGTGCTTCTCCCGATGAATTAAAAAAAGCATACCGTCAGCTTGCAAAAAAATACCATCCCGACCTTAATCCTGATAATGCCGAGGCGGAAGCAAAGTTCAAGGAAGCTAACGAAGCTTACGAAGTATTATCCAACCCCGAAAAAAAGGAAAAATACGATCGTTTCGGATTTGCAGGTGTTGACCCCAGCTACGGCGCAGGTCAGGGCGGCTACGGCGGATTCGGTGACAGTATGGATTTCGATCTTGGTGACATATTCGGCTCCATCTTCGGCGGTGGCGGATTTGGTGGCTTTGGCGGTTTCGGTGGCTCACGCTCCAACCCTAACGCTCCGAGACGCGGTAGTGATATAAATACCACAGTTGTACTTACTTTTGAGGAAGCCGCCAAGGGCTGCACCAAAAAGGTAAGCTACCAGAAAATTGAGCTTTGTGACGAATGCGGTGGCTCAGGTGCGGCAAAGGGCTCTTCGCCCCAGACCTGTCCCGATTGTAACGGCAGAGGTACTGTAAACGTTCAGCAACGCACACCCTTCGGTGTTATAAGCTCATCAAAAACATGCACACGCTGTAACGGTAAGGGCACCTTCAATCCCAACCCCTGTACACGTTGTAAGGGTGCCGGAAGAATAAGAAAAACCTATCAGAAGGATATTATCTTACCCGCAGGTATTGATGACGGCCAGATTTATCCCGTTCGCGGTGAGGGTAACAGCGGCTTAAACGGTGGTCCTGCAGGTGACCTTAAAATCGGTGTTGTAGTCAAGCCCCACGCATTCTTTGAGCGTGACGGCTACAACGTATGGTACGAAATGAAGGTTTCCATAATTCAGGCTACCTTAGGTGACACCTTAAGAGTCCCCACACTTGACGGTAACGTTGAGTACGAGCTTCCCGCAGGAACACAGCCTGATGCAATATTCAAACTTAAAGGCAGAGGTATCCCAGTACCCCATTCCACACGTCGTGGTGACCAGCTTGTTAAAATCAAGGTTGAAGTTCCGAAAAACCTTAACGCCGAACAAAAAGAGGCTTTACTTAAATTCAATCAGGTTATGGGCAATAATCCCGTTAAACCTGAAGAAAAACGTGGTATTTTCGGAAACAAAAAGAAAAAATAACAATAATTTAAGTCGGTAGTTTTCCTACCGACTTTATTTTTACTCTTTTATGTGGTATAATTTTACAAATCCTTAAAGGCGGTGGATTATGGCTGACGAAATGCAAATACTAAAAAACAGATTCAAGGAGCTTCACAGCCGTTCTGCAAACCGCGGTATATATCTTTACAGTGATTTCCTTAATTTGCACGAGCAAACAATTCTTTTTGAACAACTTAAATTCGGTTACACCCTTTTCGGTGGTTTTGATGATTCAGAACGCAAAATTGCAATTTTCGGCAATGAAGACGAATTCGGTTATGCACCTCAGCCGCCTGTAACCATTATTTGTGTACGCCCTTTATCGGAAAAGTTTTCCGACGAGCTGACACATCGTGACTTTTTAGGCTCTGTTTTGGCACTTGGCATTAAGCGTGAAACCGTAGGTGACATTATCATAAATAAAAACTGCGGTTATGTCATCTGCCTCGACAGTATCGCACCCTTTATTATTGATAATCTTATAAAAGTAAGGCACACAAGCGTAAGCTGTGAAATATGCGAAACTTTACCTGATGATGCCCTGCCCGAGCCTGAGGAAAGTATTATTATTGTTTCCTCCCTAAGGCTTGACGTTATTATATCCGGTGTGTATAACATATCCCGAAGCAAAAGTTCTGCCCTTATAGATGGCGAAAAGGTTTTTATTAACGGTAAGCTTTCCAAAAGCACAAGCGTAAATTTACAGACAAATGATATGATTTCCGTTCGTGGATTCGGCAGATTCCGTTATAAGGATACCTTAGGCGATACCCGAAAGGGCAGATTAAGAATAAAATGTGAAATTTATTAAAGTGAGGTAATTATATGCGTACTATGGAGCTTGGCAAAAGTGGAGTTAAAGTACCCGTTATTGCAGTAGGTTGTATGAGAATGGCAGACAAAACCGTTGCAGAAGCCGAAAAGGTTATTAAAACCGCTTTGGATTCCGACCTTAACTTTTTCGATCACGCTGATTTATACGGTGGCGGAAAAAGTGAAGAGGTTTTCGCAAAAGCCATCAATATGAATGACGATATCCGCGAAAAAATTATTCTTCAGTCAAAATGCGGTATTTGTCCCGGTAAAACTATGTTTGATTTTTCAAAGGAGCATATCATTGAATCTGTAGAAGGCTCATTAAAACGCCTTAACACAGATTATCTGGATTTCCTTTTGCTCCACCGCCCCGATACCCTTTATGAGCCTGAGGAGGTGGCAGAAACCTTCGCAATGCTTAAGGAAAGCGGAAAGGTACGCCACTTCGGTGTTTCCAACCAGAATCCTATGCAAATTCGTCTTTTGCAGAAATATATGGGCAACGAACCTATCTGCATAAATCAGCTTCAACTCAGTATCACCGACTGCCATATCATAAAGCAGGGACTTTACGTAAATATGAACGAACCTAATGCGATTGACCGTGACGGCGGTGTGCTTGAATTCTGCCGCTATGAGGATATTACCATTCAGGCATGGTCACCCTTTCAGTACGGATTTTTTGAGGGTGTTTACGTAGATAATCCCGATTTCCCCGAAATAAATGCAAAGCTTCAGGAATTAGCAGACAAATACGGCGTTACAAAATCAACAATAGTGATTGCATGGATTCTTCGCCACCCCGCAAAAATGCAACCCCTTACGGGCACAATGAATCCCCAAAGACTTAAGGAATGTGCTGCAGCAGCAGATATCACCCTCACCCGTCAGGAATGGTATGATATCTTTTCAAGTGCAGGGAACGTTATTCCGTAAAATCAACTATATTCTACTGAAGATTTATCATATTATAAAAATCACCGCAAGGCTTATGCCTTACGGTGATTTTATTGTTTCATTTTTAATTATATCTTTCTAACCTTGATAATATCTTCGTTACTTTCAAGGGCGGTAATAACTGCATCGGGGATTTTATCTGCTACAACAAGTGTATAAGCAAATTCGCCCTTTGCCTTTGAGCTAAAGCCTTTGGTTTCAACACCGTTCTGCATAAATGCACCAAGCACGTCATTCATAACGTTAAGTACATTGTGGTGTATAATACCAACTCTTTCACCCTCTGCATCAACCTCAACGTTGGGGAAGTTAACAGAATTTTTGATGTTACCCTTTTCAAGATATTCGCGGATTTCTACCGCTGCCATATATGCACAATTTTCTTCACTTTCGGGTGTGGAAGCACCGAGGTGAGGAAGCGCAGTAACACCGTCAACACCGATAACCTCGTCTGAGGGGAAGTCTGTAACGTAAGATGCTACCTTACCCTCTTCCATAGCCTTTACAAGGTCTGCACCATTAACAAGCTCACCACGTGCAAAGTTAAGGATTCTTACGCCATCCTTCATTTTTGCTATAGTGTCTGTGTTTATCATACCCTTTGTTTCAGCAACGCAAGGAAGATGAAGTGTAATATAATCAGCCTTAGCATAAACCTCATCAAGTGTTTCTGCATATTCGGTATCGGCAGGAAGCTGCTCCTTAACTCCGTCATTAAGGTAAGGGTCATAACCAACGATGCTCATACCAAGACCCTTTGCAGCGTTTGCAACAAGTCTGCCTATAGCACCTAAACCAACAACACCAAGTGTTTTGCCCATAATTTCGGGACCTGCAAACTGTGATTTGCCTTTTTCAACAAGCTTACCTACGTTTGCACCCTCACCCTTAAGAGTTTTGCACCAGTCATAAGCTGCCGCAACCTTACGGGAGGAAAGCATAAGAGCACCGATAACAAGCTCCTTAACTGCGTTAGCATTTGCACCGGGTGTATTGAAAACAACAATACCCTTCTTTGTGCATTCATCAACGGGGATATTGTTAACACCTGCACCTGCACGTGCAACTGCTACTGTTTTTTCAGAAAAATCGAACTCGTGCATTGAAGCAGAACGAACAATAACACCGTCGGGACAATCACAACAATCAGTTATTGTGTATTTATCATCAAGTTCTTTAAGACCAATTTGAGAAATCTTGTTAAGAGTTAAAATATCAAACATTATTAATCATCCTTTCAAGAATTTTCTTTTTCAAATTCTTCCATAAATGCAATAAGCTTTTCAACACCCTCAATAGGCATAGCGTTATAAATAGATGCACGCATACCACCAACTGTACGGTGACCCTTAAGGTTAACAAAGCCTGCCTCTGTTGCTTCCTTTACAAACTTTGCATTAAGCTCATCACTATCTGTAACGAAAGGTACGTTCATAAGTGAACGGTCCTCTGCAACAACTGTGCCCTTGAACATCTTGCTGTTATCAAGGTAGTCATAAAGCATTTCAGCTTTTTTGCGGTTACGCTCTGCCATTGCTTCAAGACCACCGATTGATTTAATCCAATCAAGAACAAGCTTACAGATATAAATTGTATAGCAAGGTGGAGTATTGTAAAGTGATTTATTATCTGCATGGATGCTGTAATTAAGCATTGTAGGAGTAATATCACGAGCATTGCCTAACATATCCTCACGGATAATTGCGATAGTAAGACCTGCGGGTGCAATATTTTTCTGTGCACCACCGTATACCATTGCGAATTTTGAAATATCAAGAGGCTCTGAAAGGAAGCAGCTTGAAATATCCGCAATAAGGGGAATATCACCTGTATCGGGAAGCTCATGGTAAACTGTGCCGTAAATTGTGTTGTTAAGGCAGATATAAACATAGTCAGCATCAGGACGGAAATCCTCTTTTGATACCTTGGGGATATAAGAGAAGGTTTTATCCTGAGAGGAAGCTACTGCAACCGCATCACCGTAACGCTGTGCCTCTGCAAAAGCCTTTTTTGCCCACTGACCTGAAATGATATAATCAGCCTTACCTGATTTGTTCATAAAGTTCAACGGAATTGCCGCAAACTGCGTTGATGCACCACCCTGAAGGAAAAGCACCTTGTAATTTTCGGGAATGTTCATAAGATCTCTTAAAAGCTCTTCGGCAGCAACAATGATGCTTTCGAAAACCTTTGAGCGATGGGACATTTCCATAACAGACTGACCTGAACCCTCATAATCAAGCATTTCTGATGCAGCTTTTTTTAATACTTCCTCAGGAAGCATAGAGGGACCTGCAGAAAAGTTATATACTCTTGCCATAATAATACCTCTTTCTAAAAAACTAAAACTATACAAATACAATTATATTACTCTTATATATACTTTTCAATTGACAAATTTTCGATTTTACGCGAATATATTAAAATTTTTTGTGTAAAAAGTCAAATATTTAACAAACCACCCGTCTATACATCATATTCGCATTTATTGAGAATAAAACCACCGGATGCTCATAAGAACATCCGGCTTAAATCATTTTTTTATTTTAAAATCATTTACCAAAGGTATGATGTGCTTACCCAACCGGTAACACCGCCATATGTTACATATGCCCATGAGCCTGACTGGTTACATTTCTGAACGTAAACACAAGCTCCATCAGGAATACTGCCTATAACACCATATGACTTACCGGGACCACTTCTGATATTAAGTGTAGGTGAAGCGTTAACATAGTAGTAACCGCTGACATTACTGTAGTTTGTTGACGGGCAGGATACAAGATAATCAGATGCAACCCAGCCATAATATCCGCCGTATTCTATATAAACCCAGCCTGTGTAAATAGATGAATAACCATGAACTACTATAGTTGAATTATCCGGAATATTAAGTATTCTCGAAGATGATTTAGAAGGCAATGATCTCATATTAAGACCACCATCTGCCGCTACATACATATAATAGGTGCTTGTATATGTAACAGTACCGTCAACTGAAGGTGTTGCGGGTGCTGTTGTGCCTTTTACAACGCCACCGCCTACTGCACCACCCTGTGGCTTAACCGCAGATTTAAGGTATGCTTCACCGTTGTTGTTACCTATTGTGAATGTAATTGTTGACATTACGGATGTATTAATACCGATACCTGCAACAACGCTGTCGAAGTTAACGTCGGGGTTGGGTGTTACGGTACCGCCGCCCACAGATGTGCCGATAGCCTCGTCATAAATCGTTTCCGCATTGTTATCGCACTTAAGAACATAAGCCTTGATTACATAATCCTCACCCTCTTTAGTGCAGTCAACAACCTTACCATAATAATATACGTTAGAGGGATCAACATTTTCTTCGGGATAGAAAAGATATCCGCTTGATGTTATAAGAGCTGTATCGGAAACAAGATCTTTAACTTTATATGTATCTTTGCCGTAAAGCTTATCAAGAGCAGACTGAACATCAGCTGATTTGAACACAGTCCAGGTCTGTGCACCTGAAGACACAAGCGTTGAATGCTCGTCCGAGGTCATAACATCGTTAACGTTGAGTGATGATTCAGGCAAAGTCTCAGAATAACCTGTCCATGAATACATAAGACCTACCTCGTCACAAAGGTAGCAAAGCTTGTTGGCCTTGATATCGTGAATGCTTGTAGCATATACGTAGGTGTATGAATCGTCAACGTGGCTTTCCATCATTTCATTAAAGAATGCTTCCGCATCCTCCTGAACAAAGCCTGACTCAACGGGTGGCGGAGGAGTATCATTATTTCCGCCGAGAGCAATGGCAAGAATAATACCAATAATAACAAGAATAGTAAGTGCCGCACAACCGATTACGATACCGACAACCTTTTTATTCTTTTCCTTTTGAGGAGACTGAGTCGCAACCTGCTGAGTTGCAGTTGCAACACCACCCTGAGCATATTGTGGTTGTGCATCCTGAACAGGCTGTGCATTATTTACATTTACCGGCACAACGCTGATAGGTGCATTATTAACCGGCACGAAATTAACGGGTGCGGTATTGGCAGGTGCAACGTTAACCGGTGCACTTTCAACAGGCGTTGTATTTACAGGCGCAACATTAACCGGTGCACTTTCAACGGGTGCTGTGTAAACAGGTGCTTCATATTTTGGTGCTGTATTAACCGGTGGTGTTTCAACGGGAGCTGTATTAACCGGTGTTGATTCAACCGGAGCAGGATTAACAGGTGCAGCATTAAGGAATTCAGTCTGAGCAGGTGGTGCCGATACTGACTCCGCCGCACTATTTGCAGCTACACTTGCTCCGCAAGAGCCACAAAACTTTGCGCCATCCACTATGGAAGCTCCGCAAATTTTACAAAACATTTTACTACCTCCTGATTTCAGTAATCATTAACACTCCTATTATAATATTAATAGCAATTTTTTTAAATAGTTTATGCGGTGATTTATGTAGAATTTTGACGGTATTTATTAGATATAATTACCATAAACCCTACTGAATCAACCTGTTACAGTTATTGGCTCACGTCTAAATTTCACGCCAATGACTATACAACTAAAAAGCCAACAACTGTAACAAGTGCCGCACCGAAGCAAACCGCCATAGTTATTATTCTTGTTTTGGTTTTTCTTTTAAGTCTGCCCTTCTTATTTTTAATACGCTGACCACAGCAAGGACATACTCCGTAAGCTATCTCAGAATGGTGACCACATTTGTTGCATATCATATTTTTTACCCCTTAATCGACATCGGAATTCCCGTCTGTCATTTTATGATTGCATTATACACTTTGTTGTTAAATCTGTCAATATGTAAAATGAAAATTTTTATAAAAAATTTTAAAAAAGCAAAGAACACACCGCAGGGCAAATGCCCTGCAGCGTGTTCTTATAATCTATCAACGAAAAACTTATGTCAAATTAATTATCAGGAATCATCCTTCCATATCGGGAGCAATAAGGCCGTATCCGTTTGCATTACGCTTATAAACCACGTTAATTAAGTCTGTTTCTGCATTTAGGAACATATAGAACTGATGGCCCAGAAGATTCATCTGCAATATTGCTTCCTCTACGCTTTGTGGTTTAAGTGCAATTGTTTTTTCGCGGATTATATCGAAATCCTCTTCCTCCTCAACAGGCTCAAATATAAAATCATCAAGCACCGCATTGTGAAGCTTTTTATCAAGCCTAGTCTTATTCTTGCGAATCTGCCTGATAAGAGAATCCACACATTCATCCAATGCATCAACCATATTATCTGCGCTTTCCTCTGCACGGAAAATCATACCGCCCTTTGTAACAGTAATTTCAACTATATGACAAGATTTTTCAACCGTTGCGGTAACCTTAGCGTTAGCTTCTTCACCGAAAAGCTTTTCTACTTTAGAAAGTCGTTTTTCTGCACGTGCCTTAAAATCTTCACGAGGATTGCATTTTCGACCTATAATAGTAATATTCATAATAACACCCTTTCCTTACGGAAGATAAAAGGGAGAGTAAACTAAGTTTTCACCTTAACCTCCTCTCCTTTCACTTTTATATTATCATTGAAGAATTAAATTGTCAATAACTTTTGTGCATTTTTAATATAATTTTTACTATTAACAAAACTTTATTGTCATATTTGGTGAAATCCAATAATAAAAGGTCAATCTTTCGACTGACCTTAAGAAACAACCTCATACATATTAGCCGCCTCATCTTTTTTCGCATACTCGTTAACAGACAAGACCTTATATTTTGTTAAATTGGAGCCCATCTGAATTGCAATAACATCCCCCACCTTAACATCATAGGAGGCTCTTGCAATTTTTCCGTTCACCTCAACGTGTTTTGCATCGCAAACTTCGTTAGCAACGGTGCGGCGTTTTATTATACGAGAAACCTTTAAATATTTATCTAATCTCATATTCTTATCCTTTATATTCAATTAATGTGTTGACCAGAATAAATGGTCCTTTACCAGAACTGCTCTGCAGGGTGCTGCCTCAACCCCCGCAATTTTCAAGGGCTGTGCCATAAGGAAATATCTGCCCGGCTCCACTCCCGAAAGATCAAGACCTTCAAGAATGGGGATATCTGCAGAAAGGATTGCTCGGTGTATAAGCTGGTTAGACGTACTGTTGCCTATAGTCTGCGAATCTGTTCCTACAAGCTTATACCCTGCATCCACAAGATAATATGCACTGCTTTCCATAAGATATGAAAGTCCGTTACCCTTAATAAGAAGCCTTTCACAATCACCCCAAGGGAAGTTATCATCAGCAAAGGCGCCGGTTATTGGCCCCGGCGGTGTTTCCACAACAATACATTCACCTATAAACATTTCGGGAGAAAATTTTTCGATAGTTTTTCCGCCCTCAATAAAATGCAAGGGTGCATCAACGTGTGTTGCCGTATGAAGGCAGGTATATATCGAATTAAGATTGTATTGATCGCCGCCGCGAATAGTCTTGACAGCATCAATATATCCTTCCGGGTCACCCGGGTAAACGGGTGTTTTAAATAAATCCCTGGAAATATCAATTATTTCCATACAAGCACCTTATTTCAAAAGATTATTTATATCAATCTGTGTAAGTGTTTCAAAATCAGCGTTTTCAAATGCTGCAACGGCATTATTCATATATGCACGCTCGAAGCAGTCAGAAAAATCAGAAAGAGTTGCTTCAGTCTGCTCACCATCTGCCATACATTTCAATTGTACCGTATCGGATTCAATTTCATTGTCACCGATAACAACGGTGAATTCAGAATTAATTTTGTTTGCATATTTCATCTGAGCCTTGATTGATCTGCCCATAGTGTCAATATTAACGCTATAGCCCTGAGCTCGAAGCTCCGCAGAAATTTCAAGAGCCTTAAGCATTGCATTTTCACCTGCAGTAACTATAGAAAGGTTACATTTAGGTGCTTCCGGGAACGGAACACCGCTTTCCTCCATAGTTATAAGAAGTCGCTCAATACCCATTGCAAATCCGCAAGCAGGAGTGGGAGCACCACCCAATTCTTCAACAAGTCCGTCGTATCTTCCACCGCCGCCAAGTACAAGACCCTTTGTTTTTTCATCCTGAGAAACGAATTCAAAAACAGTTCTTGTGTAGTAATCAAGCCCTCTTACAATCTGGGGATTAACAACGTAGTCAATACCTAATGCCTCAAGATATTTTTTAAGGCTTTCGAAATGCTGACGGCAATCGTCACATATATAATCAAGCACAACAGGTGCTGACTCCGCAATTTTTGAGCACACGGGACTTTTGCAGTCGAGTATACGCATAGGGTTACGATCAAGCCTCGAAAGACAAGTTTCGCAAAGCTCTGATTTGCTTTGTGCAAAATACTCCTTAAGTGCCTCAGAATATTTTTTACGACACTCGGGGCATCCGATAGAATTTATTTCAACCGCAAGATTTTCAATACCTATAAAGTTAAAATAACTATCTGCAAGGGCAATAATTTCCGCATCGGCAAGGGGTGTTGCCGCACCGAAGCATTCAACACCGAACTGATGGAATTCACGAAGTCTGCCCGCCTGAGGCTTTTCATATCTGTAGCAGGATGTAAGATAGCACACTTTCTGAGGTAACGGCTCGTTAAAAAGGCCATGCTCCAGAAATGCACGCACAGCACCTGCAGTGCCCTCGGGTCTGAGTGTAATTGAACGGTCACCCTTATCATTGAAGGTGTACATTTCCTTCTGAACAACGTCGGTAGTTTCACCAACAGAGCGATCAAAAAGCTCTGTATATTCAAAAACAGGTGTTCTCATTTCGCGGAAGCCGTAGTTTTTGGCTATATCAAGTGCCACCTGCTCAATGTATTGTGTTTTATAGCTTTCCTGAGGTAAGGTATCCTTCGTACCTTTAATTGCCTGAATGTTTGCTGCCATATTAAGCTCCTTAAACTAAATGAAATAAAAAATCGGGTGACTGAGAAAACTCGTGCACCCGATTATACAGTAAAAATTATGCCTTTGGGTTAACGATATCACGCCAGTCAAGATCACCACGTTCAAGTGCATGGATGAGTGCTTCGGCTGTTGCTATATTTGTAGCAACGGGGATATTGTGAACATCGCAAAGTCTTAATAGATTAGCTTCGTTAGGCTCACCCGGCTTCGGGTTAAGGGGGTCGCGGAATAAGAGTAACAGGTCTATTTCATCACATGCTATTCTTGAGCCAATCTGTTGTGCCCCGCCCTGAGAACCACTTAAGTATCTTTCGATATCAAGCCCGGTTGCCTCAGCAACAAGCTTACCTGTAGTTCCGGTAGCGGAAAGGCTATGTTTACTTAAAATACCGCAATATGCTATACAGAACTGTGTCATAAGTTCTTTTTTAGAATCGTGCGCTATCAATGCTATATTCATTAAATCACGCTCCTTAAAGCAGGAATCTTTTTATTATTGTAACAGAAAAACCTATGTTTTTCAACAATTTCACACAAATTATTTCGTATAAAAATACACCTTTTATGAGTTAAGCTTTGCAAAATTCTCTTTATTTGAAATATAAAGCTTTTTATATACATCATAATATTTATCATATGTAGCTTTATTTTTCATATCAGGTGTAAATGTTTTGCTTACAGGGATAAGCTTTTTAGCATCTTCAATTGATGAACACATACCAAGACCAACCGCAACAAGAACAGTTGCACCCATAGCACCAACGTTCTGTGGTGTATCAACCGTTTCAACAACCTTACCGAGGCAATCGGCAAGAATCTGGCAGGTAAGGTCAGAAAGTGCACCGCCGCCTACGAAACGAACCTTTTCAGATGCCTTAACCTTTTTCTCCTCAGTTTCAAGGAACCAACGAAGATGGTAGCAAACACCCTCAATAACAGAGCGGATAAGCTCACTTTTGCCCGTTTCAAGGCTTATGTTGAAGAACATTCCCCTTGCATTAGGATCTTCAAAGGGGCAACGGTTACCGTGAAGCCAGGGGGTAAAGATAACACCGCCTGAACCTGCAGGAACCTTACTGCAAACCTCTGTCATATAATCATAAAGACTTGTATATTTTGCCTCATAACCATCGGTAATATTCTTCTTTTCAAGATAAATGCCGATTTCATCAAGAGCAAGGTGATCCTTAACCCATTCAAGACATTTACCTGCAGTTTCAAGCTCACCGAAGTAATTGTATCTGCCCTCTTCAGCACCGACAACTGCTGCAATCATAGCGGAAGCATCAACAACACTCTTATCAACAACTGTTGAAACCCAGCCTGATGTACCGCTGTAGATATGTGTATCACCAAGAGCAACCGAACCTGCACCAACACCGATAAGTGAAGCGTCACCGCCACCACCGAATACTGCTGTACCGGGTGCAAGACCCAATTCTGCAGCCGCCTCGGGAAGAAGCTCACCGATTTTTTCGGCTGATTTCTTGATTTCAGGTAAATGGTCAGGGTTAACACCCAGCATCTTGCACATAGCGGGGCTGAACTCGTGTTTTTTGATATCGTAAAGAAGAGTTGCAAAGGCAGAATCGTGAGTCATACAGAATTTGCCGGTCATTCTTGCAATAAAATATTCTTTAACGTCAAGCCATTTATGTACTCTTTTAAAATTCTCAGGCTCGTTCTTTTCAACCCATTTATATTTCCATACCGGATCTTTAACAGAAGCGGAAACCGCACCGGTAATCATAAGTGATTTGAGAAGCTTCGGGATATATGCACCTGCAATCTGAGGTCCATATGCTATACCCTCCTTAAGCTCCTGACGAGCACGCTGATCCATATAACTCATCGCACGACGAACAGGCTTTGCATCCTTATCAACAAGCACAAGGCCCTGCATCTGCGAACAGAATGAAATACCACATATATCCTTAACATCTACATCGCATTTACTTAAAACAGTAGCTGTTGTAGAGCACATTGCATCCCACCAATCCTGAGGCTCCTGCTCCGCACCGCCATCAGGAAAAACATAAAGCTTGTAACCTTCTGAAGCCGCAGAAACAAGTTTTATGGAATCACCTAATTCAAAAATACAGGTTTTTACGCCCGTAGTACCGATATCATAGCTTATAGCATATTTACCCATACTTATACCTCCACACTAAAATACATACACAAGTTAATTATGCACTATTTTCTGTTAATAATCAACAGTTTCAAAACAAAAAGTTGCACAAATTTTATTTGTTTCGCTTGTTTTTCAAAAAATCAGAAAAAATTTAAAAAATTATAAAAAAAGTTCTTGACAATTCAATTTTTTTTGCTATAATAGTTTATGTTCTTCAGAGGACGAACAGTTCTTTGCAGTCGGTGTTGATGGCGTTGAGGGTCCACCCGTTCCCATCCCGAACACGGTAGTTAAGCTCAACAGCGCCGAAGATACTTAGTGGGAAGCCGCTTGGGAAAATAGGGCGATGCCGACAC
>JAZRLZ010000017.1:0-1433 GCA_045647125.1 Acutalibacteraceae bacterium
GGTAAAATCGAAGAGCTTATGGATGAACTAAAAAAAGACTTGACCATCGTTATCGTTACGCACAATATGCAGCAGGCAACGAGAATTGCAGATAAGACTGCATTCTTTCTTCTCGGAGAGCTTGTTGAATATGGTAACACCGACGACATTTTCACTTCTCCGAAAGACGAACGCACCGAGCGTTATATTACAGGAAGATTTGGTTGATTTTTAAATAAATTTATGTTATAATAAGGAGAAGAATATAATGTCTATCAGAAAAATATTTGAAGAAGAGCTTGCCGACCTTAAGAAGCAGCTTGTCGAGATGTGCAGACTCACCGAGCAGATGATCGGTGATGCTATTACCGCACTTGTGAACCGTGACCGTGAGCTTGGCAAAAGCATTGGTGTTATGGATAAGCGTGTGGATGAGTACGAGATGGCAATTGAGAAGAAGTGTATGCGTATTCTACTCAAGCAACAGCCTGTGGCAAAGGATTTCCGTGAGGTATCCACTGCCCTCAAGATGATTACCGACATTGAACGCTTCGGCGACCAAGCTGCTGATATCGGCGACCTTGTTTACACTATGCCGGGCGATGCTTATATCAAGAAGCTCACACACATTACCGCTATGGGCAATCTTGCTGTAAAAATGGTCAGAGAAAGCGTAAGCTCCTTTATTAACAACGACGAGGCTCTTGCCGATGCGGTGATTGCGCTTGATGATCAGATGGACGAAATGTTCCTTGCAGTAAAGACCGATCTTATTGAGCTGATTAAAAAAGACGGCAGAAACGGCGACCAAGCAATCGAACTTATGATGGTTGCAAAATACTTGGAGCGTATCGGCGACCACGCTGTGAACGTTGCCGAGTGGACGAAATATAACGAAACGGGGGTACACAGGAAGTATTAATGGATGAAATTATCTATATTGTTGAAGACGATGAAGGCATAAGAGAATTATACGAAGGTGCTTTTGAAGGAGTATACCTTACTAAAATGTTTGAGAACGGTAAGGACTTTTTTGCGTGCTTTGAAAAGGCTCGTCCAAGCCTTATAATTCTTGATATAATGCTTCCGGATATGGACGGATATACGATTCTGACAAGGATAAGAGAAATTGACGAGAAAATCCCTGTTATCATCGTAAGTGCAAAATCCGATGAGATAAGTGCTGTAAAAGGACTCAACAAGGGTGCTGACGATTATATGACCAAGCCCTTCTCGGTGCTTGAGCTTATCGCGCGTATCAAAACTAACATTCGTCGCGCCAATCTTTATGTAACAAGTCAAAAGGGGTTTGTCATTGACAATAATGTCTATAAAATTTTTTACGAAGGACATGACTTGGGGCTTACATTGAAGGAATTCAAGCTTCTCAAAATACTAATCGCACGCGCAGGTACTACGATTGAGCGCGAGGAGCTTTTCCGTGAGGTTTGGGG
>JAZRLZ010000018.1:0-110388 GCA_045647125.1 Acutalibacteraceae bacterium
TTGCACCTTAAATCTTTTAAATTTGGATGCAGAGCAAGACACAAATGTGCAGAAACCCTGACGGGTTTCAAGCATTTTAACATAGCTATGCGCCAAAGTTAATGATTTAAGGCTATTAAATCCCTAATTTACACTCCCTAAGAGTAACGGGGTTGATTTTGTGTTAATTATTAATTTTTCTTGCTTCAATTTCTCTGAGATTTGCCTTGAATTCTTTTTTTATCCATACAAAAGAAAGAATCCAGGCACCGATTATTGCAAGGAAAATGTCAATTCTGCCTAAGGGGAATACTGCTACTATGCTAAAGAATATTTCGGTATATATATTTCGTATGCCCAGAATCATCAGAAACCATTCAAAAACAATTATCATTCTGCAAAAGGGAAGTACGCATACAACAGACCAGCAAAGGCAAGCTGTTTGCGGTCCCCAGTTTTTGGGAAGCTTCCACATCATAGGCACGTATTTGTCTGCATCACCGTAGTTAATGAGTGCCATATATCTTTTTAAATCTGTTTCGTTTGTTTTGGGTGGCTTGTATTTTATAAAAGCGTACCAAGCCATAAGAATGTAACCGACGAACGTAATTGCATTTATTACTATAAGACCTGCCCAGCCCATATTGAAGCTGTTATAAAGCGGATTGCCCTCCAAAAGCAGATTAGGTGTGGCAATGTATGTGAATAAAAGATCAAGAATAATAGTAAGTAAATATGCACAACACGCCAAAAGAAACTTAATTTTGCTTTTTTTCATATAATCACCCTTTTCACATATATTTTACCATAAGTCGTTATAAATGCAACAAAATATTGATATATAAAATTAATTGAAATATTATTTAACTTTTTTTGAAAAAAGACTTGCTTTTTTGGTTGCTTTATGATACTATTCTTACGCTAATGTGTTATCAAGATTAAAGAGGTGAACAAAATGAAAGAAGGACTTCATCCCAAATACGGCGCAACACAGGTTAAATGTGCATGCGGTGCTGTACTCGAAACAGCTTCTACAAAGGACGGTATGCGCGTTGATATCTGCTCTAAATGTCATCCTTTCTTTACAGGCAAGCAGAAGCTTGTAGATACAGGTGGACGTGTTGACAGATTCAATAAGAAATATAACCTCTCTAAGTAAGTTATAAGTGCTTAGTAAGCCGGTGAGTTAATCACCGGCTTTTTGCGTTTTAGGAGTTGTTATTTTGGATTCTTACAAAACACTTGGTGGCTTTGCTGCGGAGGAGTATATTGTTAAACGCTCCCGTTTTATCGGTTATGCAAAGCCCGTTAAAAATGAGCAGGAGGCGCTCGATTTTATTGCAGAAATACAAAAGAAGCATTGGGATGCTACACACAATGTTTATGCATATTCTCTGCGTGAGGGCTCTGTTAAAAGATTTTCGGACGATGGTGAGCCTCAGGGTACTGCAGGTATGCCTGTGCTGAATGTTATTACGCAGGAGGGAATAACCGACTGCGTTGTTGTGGTTACAAGGTATTTTGGAGGCATACTTCTTGGTGGCGGCGGTCTTGTCAGGGCATATTCCCATTCCGCGAAGCTCGGTGTTGACGGGGCAGGTATCATTACACTGGTGCCCTGGTCGGTTTGTTCTATAACTTGCGATTACAATTTTTACGGAAAAATCGAAACTCTTATACGCGATATGGATGGTGTGATTTGCGATACGGCGTTTACAGAAAATGTTTCAATCTTTTTCCGTATTGAGCAGGGCACAGAATCCGCTTTTGATAAAAAATTAAAGGATTTAACTAACGGAAAACTTGATTTTTCAGTAGTTGATGAGCTTGTTGCACCAAAATAAAAATTTTTTGTCAAAAAATAAAGGTTTTTTTAAAAAATTTACGTATTACTTATTAGATAATGTTTAAACTTGTTGTTAAGGAGTGATTTTCTGTGGATAATTCTATAAGGCTCAGAACACTTCAGCGTGAAAAGGATTCCTTATCACCCTATGCAATGCTTTGCGAAAATACAAAGGGGCGTAAGGTTATTGTTGAGGAATGTCCCGTGAGAACCGCCTATCAGCGTGATCGTGACAGAATTCTTCATTGCTCGTCATTTCGTAGGCTTAAGGATAAAACGCAGGTCTTTTTGGCACCTGATAACGTTCATTACAGAACTCGTCTTACCCATACTCTTGAGGTTTCGCAGATTGCTCGCACAATTGCCCGTTCACTTTCTCTTAACGAGGATTTGACGGAGGCTATTGCCCTTGGGCATGATCTTGGACACACTCCGTTCGGTCACGCAGGGGAAAGGGCACTTAACGATGTTTATGAAAAAGGCTTTACACATTTTGAACAAAGTCTTCGTGTTGTTGATGCTCTCGAATATAACGGTGAGGGGCTTAATCTTACTTACGAGGTAAGGGACGGTATACTCTGTCATACCCGAGGTAAAGAGGCGGATACCCTTGAGGGCAGAATTGTAAAAACAAGTGATAAAATCGCATACATAAACCACGATATCGATGATGCTTGTCGCGGTGGTGTGCTTTCAGAGGATGATATTCCGCTCGACATACGTATGGTGCTTGGCTTCAATAAGGCGGAGCGTATCAATACCCTGGTAATGTCAATGATTGAATATACAAAAGAGGATGTTGCAATGGCACCAGAGGTTAAGGATGCCTTTAACCAACTTCATTCCTTTATGTTTAAATATGTCTATACTAACCCCGTTTGTAAAAGCGAGGAGGGTAAGGCAGAAAATATGGTCAAGGAGCTTTATCGTTACTATTCCCGCAACCCGAATAGTATGCCTGAATTTTACTATGAGGTTGCCAAAAGGGAAGGTCCCGAAAGAGCCGCTTGTGACTATATTTCCGGTATGTCAGACAGCTATTGCTTAAAATTATTTAACGAGCTTTTTGTTCCTAAAACATGGAATTACTAATTAACTGAAAATTTACGGAGGTGATAATATGGCTATGCGCTTTTCTGATGATTTTATCGACAGATTACGTGACGGTAACGATGTTGAGTCTGTTATTGGTAGCTATGTTGACCTTCGTCGCAGGGGAAGGACTCTTACAGGGCTTTGTCCGTTTCATAATGAGAAAACTCCCTCCTTTACCGTATATCCTGAAACATCGTCATATTATTGCTTCGGTTGCGGTGCAGGCGGGGATGTTATAAATTTTGTAAGGAATATTGAAAATCTCGATTACGTTGAGGCTATCAAATTCCTTGCTGACAGGGCAGGTATCAAAATGCCTGACGATAATTTCGACGATACAACATCAAATTTACGTCGTCGTGTTTATGAGGCAAATCGTGAAGCAGCAAAATTTTATCACGAAACTCTTTTTACGGAAAAGGGTAAGCCTCAACTTGAATATCTTATGCGCAGGAACATTTCACCGAAAATGGTCAAGCATTTCGGTCTTGGTGCCGCACCTGATGATTGGCACGCCCTTGAAGAGCATCTTCGGAGTAAGGGCTTTAAGCGTGATGAGCTTGTTGCCGCCAATCTTTTGAGATATAGCGACAAAAACGGCAAAAGATATTATTATGATGCCTTCAGGGCAAAGGTAATGTACCCTGTAATTGATTTAAGGGGGAACGTGGTAGCCTTCGGCGGTAGGGTGCTTGATAACAGTAAGCCCAAGTATATCAATACCTCCGATACAATTGTTTATAAAAAAAGCAACGAGCTTTTTGCACTGAATTTTGCCAAAAACGGTAACGAGCGTAAGCTTATTTTGTGCGAGGGATATATGGATGTTATCGCCTTGCATGGTGCAGGGTTTACCAATGCTATAGCGGGACTCGGTACGGCGCTTACACCTGAGCAGGTCAGCCTTATATCACGCTATGCGGATGAGGTAGCTTTGTGCTATGATTCCGACGAGGCCGGGCAGAAGGCAGTGAGAGCGGCGCTTAATCTTTTTTCAAAAACCGGTGTTCGTGTTAAGGTTATCAGGCTTCAAGGCGGTAAGGACCCTGACGAAATTATCCGTGTTCACGGTCGTGAAAGGTTTGCGAAGCTGCTTAATACCGCTGATAACGATACAGAGTATAAGCTATCCGTTATCCGTTCAAAATATGATGTTGCTTCTGCTGACGGAAAGGTTAATTTTTTACGTGAGGCATCAGTTTTCCTTGCAACTACAGATTCGTTGGAGCGTGACGTTTACGCTATGAGGCTTGCAGATGAACTTGGTGTAAGCAAGGATGCTATTTTACAGCAAATTAAGGAAGCATCAAGACGTAATTCCTACAAAAGAGCCAAAAACGAGTTTGATGATGCCCGTAAAAAAGCGCAGGAAATCGAAAAAAATGTTGATCCTCAACGTATAAAGAATATGAGGGCGGCAAAAGCCGAGGATACTGTTATTATAACCTTGCTTAATAATGCCGCTTTTTATAAAACATTTAAGGACAGGCTTAATAATGATATATTCATCACCCCTGTAAACAAGGAAATTTATAAGGTGATTTGTGAAAGAATCGAGAATGGTGAAAGTACGGATATATCACATTTGTCACAGCTTTTAACCTCGGAGCAGACGGGGGCTGTGGCAAGGCTTCTTGCCAAGCAGTCTGAAGTATCCAATACACTTGCTGAGTGTGAGGATTGTATTATTGTGCTTGAAAACGAAAAGAAAAAGCGTGAAACTCCTGATCCCTCAAAAATGAGTGATGACAGCTTCCTTGCTTATTTCAGCTCGTTTAATAAGGATGAATAAAATTTATATAAATGTGTGAAAGAAAGGTGACTAAAATGGAAGGTTGGGAAAAGAAACCGCAAATTAAATCTTTGCTTGATAAAGGTAAGGTAAGCGGTAAATTGGCAACCCATGATATCGACAACGCCATCCTCGAAATCGAGGGCTTTGACGTTGACGATATCGAAAAACTCTATGAGCTTATTGAAACAAGCGGCATAGAGATTATTGACGAAATCGGCGATGAGATGCTTGATGCTCTTTCGTTTGATATTGAGTCAACAAAAGCTAACGAGGATGACAATTCAACAGATGCCAAAAATGTTGCAATTGATGACCCCGTTAAGGTTTATCTTAAGGAAATCGGTCGCGTTCCGCTTCTTACTTCAGAGGAAGAAATTGAACTTGCTATCCGTATTTCAGAGGATGATCAGGAGGCAAAACGTCGCCTTTCAGAAGCAAACCTTCGTCTTGTTGTAAGCATTGCAAAAAGATACGTTGGCAGAGGTATGCAGTTCCTTGATCTTATTCAGGAGGGTAACCTTGGCCTTATTAAAGCCGTTGATAAGTTTGATTATACAAAGGGCTTTAAATTTTCAACATACGCTACTTGGTGGATTCGTCAGGCAATAACACGTGCTATTGCCGACCAGGCAAGAACAATCCGTATACCCGTTCATATGGTTGAAACTATTAATAAGGTTAAGAAGACCAACAGTCAGCTTCTTCACGAAAATGGCAGAGATCCCACCGCAGAGGAAATTGCAGAAAGACTTGATATGCCCGTTGAAAAGGTGCGAGAGATTTTGCGTGTTGCTCAGGAGCCTGTTTCACTTGAAACACCTATCGGTGAAGAGGAGGATAGCCACTTAGGTGACTTTATTCCTGATGATGAAGCTCAGGCACCCGTTGATGCAGCATCAATGGCTCTTATGAGAGAGCAGCTTGCAGACGTGCTCAAAACCCTTACACCAAGGGAGGCAAGAGTTCTCAGCCTCCGTTATGGTCTTGAAGACGGCAACCCCAAAACACTTGAAGAGGTTGGTAAGGAGTTTAACGTTACAAGAGAGCGTATTCGACAGATCGAAGCAAAAGCACTCAGAAAGCTTCGCCACCCCTCACGCTCTAAAAAATTAAGGGATTTCCTTGATTAATATCTGAACTAAAAATCAAGAGGTAATGCGGAAAATACCGTATTACCTCTTTTGCTATTTTATATATAACTAAATCTACGCATTATTATAACTAATCCCAACTCAGTTTCGAATTGATTTTGAATTGAAATATTAATGTCAAAAACCATTAACAATTTTTGTCACAAATGCGAATTGAAAAAAGTGGTAATTAGTTCATAATTAAATTGTATATTTGTATTTTAGAATTAATATCTCTTTTAAGTATTCAAGGAGTAATAGTTATGCCGTTTGTACAAGCAAAGTGCCCCAATTGTGGCGGAATGTTAGCTGTTGACAATAGCAAAAAAGCTGCGATTTGTCAGTTTTGTGAGGATGCTTTTATTGTTGAAGAAGCTATTAACAATTATAATATATACAATACAATCAATAACACTTATAACAATGATAATAGGTCAACTCACAACTATGGTGAGGGTACAGTAGTTAATGTATATGAAGACAAAACCAAGGATTTTATCATTAAAGGTGGAGTTTTAGAAAGGTACGAAGGGGCACCTGTTGATGTGGTGATTCCGGATGGGGTTATAGAAATAGGTGCAGGTTGTTTTAAAGGGTTAAGAATAAAATCTGTAGTTATTCCTGATAGTGTGGTGAGCATAGATTATGAGGCGTTTGCACATTGCGTTAACCTTACTTCTGTCATAGTTCCGGATAACGTTACAAATATTGATGAAACTGCATTTGAAAATACTCCATATTACAGTGAAAGATATGCCGGAAAAGATTTTGTTATTGAAGAAGGTGTGTTAAAGGAATATAAAGGTGATTCTGCAGATATCACAATACCAATTGAAGCAACGACCATTGGGGAAGGCGCTTTTCGAGGCAATAAAAAGCTCAAGACAGTTGTAATTAATAGTGGAGTGAAATGTATAGGCGAATCTGCTTTTTATGATTGCTCAAATCTCACATCTATTACATTACCGGATTGTGTAACAAACATAGGAGAATATGCTTTTTGGGATTGTGTAAGTCTTGAATCTATCATAATACCTAATAGTGTAACCAATATAGGTTACAGTGCTTTTTGTGGGTGTAAGAATCTTGTTTCTATTGTAATACCTAAAAGTGTAAGAAGTATTGGTGATTATGCATTTCATGACTGTACGAAACTTATATCTGTTACAATTCTTAATGATGATGTAAATATTGGTGAAGCTGCTTTTCAGGATTATTGGAAATCAAAAGGTTTGTGTCCCGTATGCGGTGGAACAATCAAGAAAGGTTTTTTATTTAATAAATGTAGCAAGTGCGGATTTTAATAAATGTACTCTAAATATTAATATCTTTTTTATAATAACTCATCAAACACTACTCATTCGTGGGTAGTGTTTTTTCATGCAAAAAATTCGGAATTATATCACAAAACGGTGTAAATTCTCTTTTTTGAAAGAATTATATTAGTAGAAACTTTTTTAAAGAGGTGAGTTTATGCCCAATTATGTAATGAATCAGATTTCTTTATCCGGGCCTGAGGAAGATATTGAAAAAGCTCTTAATATATTAAGAAGCAAAGAGAAAGAAACAGAAATTGATTTTAATAATGTTATTAAGATGCCCGATAACTTAAGTCTCCCGGCAAGTAGCCTCGCAGAGGATTATATTGCGGCTTATCTTAAAACTCTTAGTGATAAAGAGAAGCTATATATCTTTTCGGAGAACTTGATGATTATAAAGATAGTTCAAAACACTTCAGCTCTATTTTAAAAGAAATTGCAATATAAGAAATAATTTCTGCGGATGAATACCATACAGTAGGACTTAAATCAGATGGTACGGTTATTGCTGTTGGTTCTAATAGTTTCGGTAAATGTGATGTTGATAATTGGTCCGACATCAAACAGCCAGGTAAATAATTGTATATTTAAAGCCACCTTCGGGTGGCTTTTGGTTTTTTTCTACTCATCAAATTCCTTCACAAACCCTCTATTCCTGGTGTACTTATACCATGAGGTCTTTTTGCATCCGGTGATGCGGCAGACGGTGGCAGCTGTTATTTCCCATTGACCCAGCGTTTGGCTGTTGTCAAAAAATTTACTGTATTTTTGTCACAAATGCGAATTGAAAAAAATGGTTATTTGTTCATAATTATTATGTGTATTTATGTATTGAAGTGGGTAATGATATGGCAGTTTTAAAATGTAAAATGTGTGGGGCTTCTCTGGAGGTTGTCGACGGGTCAATTATAGCAAAATGCGACTATTGCGGAACAACACAGACCTTACCCTGTATCAGCGATGATGATAACCTTAAGCTTTTTGACAGAGCAAACGAGCATCGTCTTAACAACGAGTTTGACAAGGCTATCAGCGTTTATGAAATAATTCTTTCAAAAAACAGTACCGATTGCGAAGCCTTCTGGGGCATCGTTCTTTCGAAATTTGGTGTCGAATACGTAAAAGACCCTGCAACGGGTAAGCGTGTGCCTACAATCAACCGTTGTCAGTATACATCTGTTCTTGATGATTCCGATTATAAAAATGTTCTTCGTAATGCAGATGAGGAACGAAAAAGGATATATGAGCAAGAGGCAGAGGCTATTGATACTATACAACGTCATATACTCGAGGTTTCAAGGAATGAGGATGATTTTGATATCTTCATTTCATGTAAGGAAACGGACTCCAGGGGTGTAAGAACAATTGACAGCGTAAAGGCTCAGGAATTGTATGAAACCTTCACTCAGGCAGGGTATAAGGTTTTCTTTGCGAGAATAACGTTGGAGTCAAAGCTGGGTGAGGCTTATGAGCCGTATATCTTCTCTGCCATCAATTCCGCTAAGGTTATGCTTGTTGTGGGTAGCAGTAACGAGAATTTCAATGCCGTATGGGTACGTAACGAGTGGAGCAGATATCTTGCCATTGCCAATAGGGATAAATCAAAACGCCTTGTGCCGATTTATATAAATATGTCACCCTACGATATGCCTAATGAGTTTAAGTATCTTGAGGGGCAGGATGCAGGTAAGGTAGGCTTTATACAAGACCTTGTGCGGGGTGTTCAGAAAATTGTGGGCTTACCCGCCGATAAAAGCACGTTGAATAACACGGCACAAATTAGTGAGCATAGCTCTGTAACAAAAATTACCGAGGTTACGTCTGCTGACTCTAAAAAGCTTAAAAAACCCAACACCGCAATAGCTGTTGCATCAGTTATATGTGTGCTTACTTTGATTGTTGTGGTAATTTCTGTTGTTTTATTTGTACCAAAGGAGGTTGAGCCACAGGTATCAGATGCTGAAGTGGTTACAGAGGATGTTTACGATGCCTCCGATGATTATGTTGATCCCTCTGATAATCCGGGTGTTGTACCTGCTGTAACCTATACGGGTAACGGACAGACAACCAAGCCTTATACCACACAACCTACAACCATACCGCCTCAACCCGTTTCATACGGACCGGGGTATTATACAGTTGAAATAGGTGTAAATGAGCGTGTTTCTCTCAGGTCATCTTATGAATATGGCTCTCCGCTTATAAAAAGAAATGGAGAAAATATCCGTATTACCTCGGGTGAAACGGTTTATGTTATTGAAACTGCAATAATAAAAGACCCCGAAACAGGTAAGTACGCCCTTAAGGGTAAAGTGAATTATGAAGGCTATGAGGGTTGGTGCTTTATTAAATGGGTTAATAGTGTTGATACTGTTAATAAAGCACCTGCAGAACAGACAACTGTATATCAGACGACCACCGAAACCGTTGTAGAAAATTCAGGTCAGGGCGTTTATTATACAGTTGATACCCTTGATAACTCAAGTGTTCGTTTTACCGAATCCTATGAATGGGGTGCAAAGGCAGTTTATGACGGCAAGCAGGCTATCTATATAAAGGACGGAACAGAGCTTCTTGTTTACGAAACTATGGAGGTTGCCGTGAATGGTGGCGGTGTTGCTTTGAAGGGTAAAACAACATATAAGGGTAAAACCGGTTGGTGCTTCCTTTGTTGGGTAGAGGCTCCGCCTACCACAACGGAAAAGAAATGATTTGCCATACATAGCTAAAGACCGTTTTTGACATTAAGATATAATATGATAACCCCCGATATGCATCAGCATATCGGGGGTTATGTTGTCATTATTATTTTTCAACAATTTTTAATTTGTGGTCTCTTGTCATATATGTTCCCGAATCACCGGTAATCTGATGCTCAATTTCGCACAATAAGGTGTATTGGGAATTGTTTGCTTTGTTGTCATACTCTGTGCAGTATTTTGCAAAGGGGACATTAAGCTGTTGGAATTCGGATGCGAAATCTGCAGTAATTCCTACCGTTGGAACGTTTTCAAGGTTTTTGTATAATTCGAATGAGTTGTTGCTTATCGTATATATTTTAGCCGATTGGGAGTTGACTCCGGTTACACTGCCTGATGATGCCGATTCGGCAATTATGCAGTATTGCGAAAGGGTAGTTGAATAAAACAGATATATATTTGCTCCGCTTGAATAGGAAATATCATATATATCAGCATAAGCGACGGGAGAGGAATCATTTGTTGATTTGTAAATTTCAGCTATGATTTTGCTTCTGCCATCATTGGATTTTTCGGCTCTTACTACAAGAACTTCCTTTACGCCATCATTGTTCAAATCAACTTCCTTTATGGATATTATGCCATAAATACTGTCGGGGTAAGGAATCTCACCGCCGTTTGTACAGGAAACGAATTCTTCTTGTGACGATAAGCCGAATTTGTTTATCAATGAATTTGCCTCATTCTTGCTTCCTTCTGTAGTTTTTGCAGGAGCGCTTGTGTATATAAGCTCATTTGAATCGGAAAGGGTAGTATTGTCAGCTTCTTCAACGCTTGTTGCCTCATTGGTTGGGATATTGTCGGTGTAAAACATCTCTTCTGCTACCGTGGTATTACTTGTAGCTTTTTGAGTGCTTTCTTTGTTTAGTGCAACAAGAATAAGCGTAAGGCTTACAATTATTGTAAAGCATACCATACACACAATTATAAGTATCGTTTTGCTTTTGTTGTTTTCAAGCTTTGCACCACATTTACCGCAAAAGGCTTGTACACCATCGTTTTTATTCTTGCATTCAGGACATTTCATACTATTTCCCTCAAATCAATATTCACCGCTTAAAACGGCTTCGGCACATTTTATGCCGTCAACTGCAGCGGAAACGATACCACCTGCGTAGCCTGCACCTTCACCTGCAGGGTAAAGACCCCTGAGTCTTGTTGTCTGCATAAATTCATCACGTAGAATTCGTATGGGAGATGAGCTTCTTGATTCAGGTGCCGTAAGCACTGCATCGTATAAATTAAAACCGTTGAGCTTTTTATCAAAATCTGCTATTGCTCCTGCTATTGTATCCGTAACCTTTTGGGGTAAAACCTGACGAATATCCGTCATTGTAACACCTGTAGGGCAGGAGGGATTAACTGCACCAAGCTTTTTAGATGGCTTGCCTTTAAGAAAATCGCCAAGAAGCTGTGCAGGTGCGGTGTAATCTCCGTCGCCTATATTGAATGCTTTTTGTTCTATATCACGTTGTAAATACATTCCTGCAAGGGGATGGTCTGTATCGAATGGAGGCTCTATGCCTACAAGTAAAGCACAGTTTGCATTTTCCTTGTCACGTGCATATTCACTCATTCCGTTTACAACCATACCACCATCTTCGGAGGATGCGGCAACAACTGTGCCACCGGGGCACATACAAAAAGTATATAATCCTCTGCCGTGAGGTGGATGACAAGCTAATTTATAATCGGCCGCAGGTAAAAGCGGAGAGTTCCATAACTTGCCGTATTGAGCCTTATTTATATGCTCCTGTGGATGTTCGATTCTTGTGCCTACGGAGAATGGCTTCTGTATAATTTCCAGACCTTTTCTGTATACTAATTCGAAGGTATCACGAGCCGAATGACCGATGGCAAGTATAAGTGCATCGGTTTCAATATCCGTTATTGTACCGTCAGCGTTTTGGTAGCTTATGCCTTGTACAAAGCCGTTGGCGGTGATGATATCAACAAGTTTTGTGTTGAATTTTATCTCTCCGCCTAAGCGTATAACCTCTTCACGCAGGTTTTTAACAACAGTTTTCAGTTTATCTGTACCTATATGGGGTGTTGCAGAATATAAAATTTCTTCAGGAGCTCCGAATTCAGTGAATCTTAAGAACACTTCTCTGCAACGGGGATCCTTTATGCCTGTTGTCAGCTTTCCGTCGGAGAATGTACCTGCGCCGCCTTCACCAAACTGTACGTTTGATTCTGTATCAAGCTTACGTGTTGTCCAAAAGGTGTTAACGGATTTTGTTCTTTCCTCTACCTGACCGCCACGCTCGAGAACAATTGGCTTAAGACCTGCCTTTGCAAGAGTCAAGGCAGCAAACATTCCCGCAGGTCCGAAACCTGCAACTACGGGACGAAACTTGAAATCTCTTTTGGCTTCAGGTACTTTGTAGTTGTATCTTTCTGTAATAAGTGCCTTGTTGGGGAGCATTCCTGCAATAAGATTTTCTTCGTTAAGCTCTGTTTCAATTTCCACGGAATAAACAAGCATTATATTATCCTTTTTTCGTGAATCTATTGAACGCCTTGCAAGACTAAAGGATTTTATATCTTCTTCCTTGATTTTCAGCACCTTTGCGGCAGCTGTTTTCACCTCTTGCTCTGTAGCACCTAAGGGCATTTTAATTTCATTTAATCGTATCATAAATATATTCCTTATTTTAAAAATTCACTTGCATAGTAGCCTGCGATTCTGCCTGTAGTCCAGGCAAGATGTAGGTTGTAGCCGCCGCAGTCACCATGTATATCAATTACCTCACCGCATATGAACAACCCTTTTACAAGCTGAGACATCATTGTGCGGCCGTCGATTTCGTTGGTGTTAACACCGCCGCAACAGATTTGAGCATTGTCAAAGCCTCTTGTACCACTTATTGAAAAATCAAGGTTTTTAATGGTGTAACACAAATTTCTTATTGCATCAGAATTCAGCTTGTTTACTGTTGTGTGTGGCTTTATGCCTGATTTTTCCATAACCGCAAAACCTAATTTATTGTTGAGGATTCCGTTAAGTAAGCATTCTGTTTCAATATTCGGTGATGCGGATTTAACTGCTTTTATATGCTCTGTCAATTCCGTCTCTGAGAATTCCTCTGCAAGGTCAAGGGATAATAGAAGATTTTTGTGGTTTTTACATCTGTGGGATAAATTCATAACGGGAATACCGGAAATACCCTTATCAGTAAATTGTACTTCACCAATTTCCTGGCCTAAAAGAATGTCATTGTTGTAAAGCCTTGCATTACATTCTGCCCTGACACCTTTCAATGATTTAAGTGCTTTGTCGTTTGTGGTAAGTCCGCAAAGGGCAGGGTAGACGGGTGTTATTTTGTGTCCGAGAGAGCTTAAAATATTGTAGCATGAGCCGTCAGAACCTTGCGAGGGTGAAGCTTTGCCGCCGCCACATACAATTACTGCATCAAATTCCTCGTTGTTTATTATAAATCTGCTTTCCTTTGCTTCTATTTCTGAAACGGGTACCTCAAAATTGAATCTGACGTTTGGCTTGTCGGTTGCGTTGCAAAGTGCCTCGCGTATTGCGGATGCTTGTTGTGAGCGTGGATAAATTCTGTTATCCTCTGTATAAGTAAGCACACCTAATTCACGGAAAAATCCTACACTGTCAGCAAATTGTGATGTAAGGATTTTTCGAAGAAAATTCCTTTCTCCGTAAAAATGAGAGGGTGATAAATCCATATTGGTGAAGTTACATCTGCCATTACCTGTTGCAAGAAGCTTTTTTCCTGCCCGCATCATTTTATCGAAAAGGGTTATTGATAAATCAGGGGTGTTAAGTGAAGCCTCTGTGGCTGCAGCAAGACCCGATGCACCTGCACCAATAATCGCAAGCTTTTTACCTTTCAAAAAATCATCTCCCGTCTCACTTTTCAACACTAAATTATATAACATTTAATGCGATTATACAATAGTTAATGAAATTAAAAATTTTTTATTATTATAGTAAAATATTGTTTACAAATCATGCATCTTTTGGTATAATCTCTTCTATATGTATAAAATGGGGAGTATGTGTGCAAAGGAAAATGGCGGTTGTCATTTCCTTGCAATGACTCTTTCTTGCGGACAATACATAAGCTTTATTTGTTAATAATCAAGCCTTTCGGCTATGGAGGAATATTATGAAACGAGTAGAAATTGCACAGCTTTACAAAAATGCAGAAAGTTTTGCAACAGAAGAAATTACCGTTTGCGGATGGGTTAAAACTCAACGTGCATCAAAGGCAATAGGCTTCCTTGAAATTAATGACGGTGGTTGTTTCAAGGGCTTACAGGTTGTTTTTGAGGATTCGAAAATCTCTAATTTCAAAGAGATTTGCAAAATCAATGTTGGTGCCGCAGTTATCGTTAAGGGCAATCTTATCCTTACACCTGATGCTGCACAGCCCTTCGAAATTAACGCTACCGAGATTATTATTGAGGGTGAATCCACACCTGATTATCCTTTACAGAAAAAACGTCATACACTTGAATATCTTCGTACGGTAGGTCATCTTCGTCCTCGTGCTAATACTTATTCAGCGGCTTTCAGAGTAAGATCCGTTGCTTCATTTGCAATCCATAAATTCTTCCAGGAGAGAGGATTTATGTATGCACACACACCCCTTATTTCCTGCAGTGACTGTGAGGGTGCAGGTGAAATGTTCAGAGTAACTGCATTTGACCTTAAGGATATACCGCAGACAGAAGATGGTGCTGTTGACTATTCACGTGATTTCTTCGGCAAGCCTGCTTACCTTACTGTTTCAGGTCAGCTTGAGGGCGAAATTATGGCACAGTCCTTCGGCAAAATCTATACATTTGGTCCTACATTCCGAGCAGAGCGTTCTTATACACAGCGTCATGCGGCTGAGTTCTGGATGATCGAGCCTGAAATTGCATTTGCTGATCTTACTGATGATATGGATCTTGCAGAGGATATGATCAAATATGTTATTAAGTACGTTCTTGAAAATTGTCCTCAGGAAATTGAGTTCTGCAATAAATTTATTGATAAAGGTCTTGTTGAACGTCTTACTGCAGTTGCAAATTCAGATTTTGCTCGTGTAACATACACCGATGCGGTTAAGGAGCTTGAAAAGAATAACGATAACTTCCAGTTTAAGGCATATTGGGGTTGTGATTTACAAACCGAGCACGAAAGATATCTAACTGAGGTTGTGTTCAAAAAGCCCGTATTTGTTACAGATTATCCCAAGGAGATAAAGGCTTTCTATATGCGTCTTAACGATGACGGCAAAACTGTTGCAGCGGCAGATCTTCTTGTTATGGGTATCGGTGAAATCATTGGCGGTAGCCAGCGTGAAGAAAGGCTTGATGTTCTTACACAGCGTATAAAAGAGCTTGGTCTTAACGAAGAGGATTATTGGTGGTACCTTGACCTTCGTCGTTACGGCGGTACACACCATGCAGGTTTTGGGTTAGGCTTCGAAAGACTTATCATGTACTTAACAGGTATTTCTAATATCCGTGACGTTCTTCCTTTTCCAAGAACAACCGGTACTGCTGAATTTTAAGCAAAATTTATAATTCTATTTTATATTGGAGATGTTTATGAAATCATATCTTGAAATGAGCCAGAGTGAATTACAGGCTGAATTATTAAAAGTTAAAAATGAATACGAAGAGTTGAAAGCGCAAGGCCTTAATATTGATATGTCACGTGGTAAACCGGGTGCAGATCAGTTGGATATTTCTGACGGAATGCTTGATGTTCTTAAGGATGGTGACTTCAAGTGCCGTTCAGGTATGGATGTCAGAAATTATGGTATTCTTGATGGTATCCCTGAATGCAAGGAGCTTTTTGCTGATCTTCTTGAGGTTAAGCCTGAAAATGTTATTGTTGGCGGTAACTCAAGTCTTACACTTATGTTTGATTTTGTGTCACAGTGTATGTATAACGGTGTCGGCTTTACTCCGTGGTCACAGCAGGGAAAAGTTAAATTCCTTTGCCCCTGTCCGGGTTATGACAGACATTTTGCTATTTGCGAGTATTTCGGTATTGAGATGATTAATATCGCCATGACTCCCGATGGTCCTGATATGGATGCGATCGAGGAAGCTGTTAAGGATGAATCCGTAAAGGGTATGTTCTGCGTGCCGAAATATTCAAATCCCCAGGGCTATACTTATTCTGATGAAGTTGTAAAGCGTATTGCAGCGCTTGAAACTGCGGCTGACGACTTCAGAATTATCTGGGATAATGCATATATTGTTCACGATCTTACCGATACAAGTGATAAGCTCCTTAATATCTTTGATGTATTGCCGGAAAGAAATAAAAATATGGTTGTTGAGGTTGCTTCAACATCAAAGATTTCTTACCCGGGTGCAGGTGTATCTTGCCTTGTATCTTCTGTTGATAATATCAAAGAAATTCTCAAGCGTCTTACAATTCAGGCTATAAGCTATGATAAAGTAAATATGCTCCGTCACGTTAAATTCTTCAAGGATGTTGAAGGTATAAAGGCCCATATGCAGCTTCATGCAAAAATTCTTAAACCAAAGTTTGATGCAGTTATACGCACACTTAACGATGACCTTGCAGGTCTTGGTATTGCGGAATGGAACGAGCCTAACGGCGGTTACTTTATAAGTCTTGATGTTACGGGCGGCAGTGCTACACGTGTTGGTGTTCTCTGCAAGGAAGCGGGTGTTACACTTACAAATGTTGGTGCAACCTTCCCTTATGGCAAGGATCCTTGCGACAGCAATATCCGTATTGCTCCCACTTTCCCCACACCCGAGGTGCTTTCAAAAGCTGTTAAGGTGCTTACTGTTTCTGTTAAGCTTGCTTGTCTTGAAAATAGGGTGGAATTATGATCAGAATAGGCCATGGCTATGATGTTCACGCCTTTGCGGAAAACAGAAAATGTATTATCGGCGGTGTGGATATCCCTTGTGAAAAAGGACTTCTCGGTCACTCTGATGCAGATGTGCTTCTTCACGCTATATCGGACAGCCTTCTCGGTGCCGCTGCTTTAGGTGATATCGGTAAGCATTTTCCTGATACTGATGATGCATATAAAGGTGCAGATAGTCTTGTGTTATTGGGTAGGGTGGTTGCTCTTATCAATGAAAAAGGTTACAAAGTTAATAATATTGATGCTACAATTATTGCCCAGATGCCGAAAATGGCACCTCATATTGAGAAAATGAGGGGAAATATTGCCTCTACATTGGGTGTTGATATTGATTGTGTTAATGTTAAGGCAACAACTGAAGAAAAACTTGGTTTTACCGGACGCAAGGAGGGTATTTCCGCCCATTGTGTCTGCCTAATAGAAAAGTAAACTTTATAAAGCCCTTGCATATTATGTACAAGGTACAATTGTTTTGTACATCATAATATGGAAGGGTTTTTTATGACTAAAAAAGGTATAAAGGTCGGTTCTGTGACTATTGCAATTAAAGGGCGTGATTTGTTGCAGAAAAACGGCTATAAAGCATATCTTACCCGCAATCCGCACCCCTCCGGGGATGATGGTTGTGGGTATGTTATTTATGTAAGTAATATTGAAAAACGGTGCTTCGATATACTGAAGCGTGGGGGAATAAACGTAAAGGGTACAATTGATCTGGGTGATGTATTATGATTTATTTTGATAATGCGGCAACGAGCTACCCGAAGCCTCTTTCGGTTATCAAAGCGGTGTCCGAGTCCTTTGAGAAATTTCCCTCAAATCCCGGAAGAGGCGGCTATGCTACCTCGATGAAAGCAACTGAAGTTATGTATGAAACCAGAGTGGAGTTGGATTCTCTTTTTAACGGCTATGGGGCTGAAAACGTTGAGTTTACACTTAACTGTACTATGGCTCTTAATATGGCAATAAAGGGTGTTGTAAAGAAAAATGACCATATTATAATTTCGAGTCTTGAGCATAATTCGGTGTTAAGACCCGTACACAAGCTATCCATTGACGGTGTGTGTGAGTATTCTGTTTTTGAGGTTTCTGATAATGTGGAAGAAACAGTAAAAAATTTTGAGAATTCTTTCAGAGATAACACAAGGCTATGTATTGTGACGTCGGTTTCCAATGTTTTTGGTAATATTCTGCCTTTGAAAAGGCTTTCGGAAATTGCTCACTCTAAGGGTGCATTGTTCTTTGTTGATGGTGCTCAAGGCGCCGGAATTGTGCCTCTTGATATGAAGAATATGGGTATTGATTGCTTGTGTGTGCCCGGTCACAAGGGTCTTCTGGGACCTATGGGTACAGGTGCGATTATTCATAGTAATGTTGAATTTAATCCTTTGATTTCAGGTGGGACTGGAAGCAGGTCGATGTCGCCTCTGCAGCCTGATGAATACCCTGACAGAATGGAGAGCGGAACGGTTAATGTACCCGGTGTTTGCGGACTTCTTGCAGGCGTCAGGTACCTTAAGGGTATAGGTGTGGATAAAATATATGAAATCGAAAGAGAAAAAACGGATTATATTGCAAAATCACTTAATGAAATCAAAGGTGTGCGGGTGTATAGAAAAGAATCTTATCGTTACTACGGCTCGGTTGTCAGTTTTAATGTTAATAAGCTGCATAGTGAATTGGTTGCAGGAGAGCTTGGGCGTAATGATATAGCGGTCAGAGGCGGTTATCATTGCTCTTATTTGGCACACAAATATAACGGAACGACAGAATTAGGTGCTGTGCGGGTTTCTCCGTCAATTTTCAACACAAAAAAAGATATAAAAATTCTGTTAAATTTAGTAAGAAAAATTGCAATTAGTAATTTTATATGATATAATTACCTATATATTGGATAAAAATGAGTTGTTCTATGCAAATTTTCGGAAGGAGCAAGATAATGGATAAAATTTTAGCCTTTTTTGAAAAAATATCCGGCGCTCTTATGAGCTTTAATTTCACATCGGATTTGCTTGATATAATCCTTGTAACGTTTGTTATTTATGAAGTGATCAGGATAATCAGGGGTACAAGAACCTTTCAGCTTATTAAAGGCCTTGTTTTCCTCGGTGTTGTTTATTTCATTGTTGAAAGCTTCGATATGGAAGCAAGCGGTTATCTTCTTACGACACTTATAGAAAACGGTCTTATTATACTTGTTGTTTTGTTCTCACCCGAAATCCGTAAATTTCTTGAAAGATTCGGCAGACAGTCACTTAAGAATGTTTCTTTCTTTAATTTCCGGAGTGATGAGGAGCAGGAGAAGGTTGTAACCGATACAATCAACGAGTTCTGTAAGGCGGTTTCGGATATGAGTGAAACGAAAACGGGTGCACTCGTTGTTTTTGAAAAAGATGCCCCTTTAACCGAAATATCCGAAACGGGCACAATAGTTGATTCCAGAGCATCAACCGAGCTTTTTAACAGCTTGTTTTTCAAAAACTCTGCTTTGCATGATGGTGCGGTTATAGTGCGTGAAGGCAGAATATTTTCTGCAGGCTGCATTTTACCTCTCACTCAAAGTATGGGTATCGGTTCGGAGCTTGGCACACGTCACAGGGCGGCTATCGGTATTTCCGAACAGTGTGATGCTGTTTCTGTTGTTGTTTCTGAGGAAACTGGTGGTATTTCTGTTACAAAGAACGGCAAAATCACAAGAGATGTTACAACGGCAAAGCTTCGTGAAATTCTTCTTGATGAATTGTTGAAGAGTAATTCAGGTGAAAAACAGTCGAAACGCAATAAAAAGAAAGCCAAAAAGGAAGGTGACAAGGTTGAAAAGTAAGGGATTTATAAATTCTCTTTTTCAGAACGATAAATTTGTTTTATTCTTTTCCCTTTTGGTTGCGATAGGTATCTGGGTGCTTGTTGTTATCAACGTAAGCCCGCAGACTACCAGGGTTATTGAGGGCGTTAAGGTCGTTATTGATGATTCTGTTCCCTCGCAGTTTGGTCTTGAGGTTTTCGGTGAGTCGGAATTTCTTGTTGATGTTACCGTAAAGGGTAAGAAGTATCAGATTTCTCCCACAAGTCTTTCTGCGGAGGATTTGGTTGTGAGGGCAGTAACCAATAATGTTAATACTGTAGGTGTTCACAATCTTCAGCTTGTGTGTGAGCCTGTAAGCGGTTATGCCTCGTTCCAGGTGGATAACCTTTCTCAGACAAATGTCAATGTTTATTTTGATACATCTAAATCTGTTGAGCTTGTTATAGAGCCTGAAATTATCACGAAGGGTGACTCGATAGTACAAAGCGGTTTTTCATCAGGTGACCCTAAGCTTTCAGAAACATCTGTCACAATTACAGGTCCTTCAAGCCAAATAAGTAAAATTGATCGTGTTGTTACAAAGTATACTGTTAAAGAGCCTCTCGGTGGTAACGTTTCTGAGGAAACAAAGGTTGTCCCCGTTGATAAAAAAGGGAACAGTAATTTTGAATACCTTGAAATGAGTGTTGAAAAGGTTATTTTAACAATTCCCGTTTATAAGGTTAAAATTCTTGAGGCGTCAGTTGTTTTCAAAAATGCACCCGATAGCTTCCTAACAAATCCTCTCGAGTATACTGTTTCACCCGGTGAAGCAGAGTTTAATATACCTGTCGAGGATTATGGTGAAACAACATCTTATCCGGTGGGTACAATTGATTTCAAATCACTTTACATCGGTAACGATACGTTTACATTCTATGCGGATGATAATGCAGTGGCGGATAAATCCATCGATGTTTTCGAAATAAAAATCAATCTTGATGATTACGATCAGGATCAGTTAACTGTTGATAAGTCAAAATTTAAGGTTAGCAATCCTAATCAGCTTGAATATACGGTTTCTGATCTCGATAAGGCTATAGTAATTGTCGGCAAGCCTGAAAGTCTCAGTAAAATTACCGAGGATATGGTTACTGTTGAAATTGATTTGTCGGGTCTTGAGATTGCAAAAGGAACAACAATTAAGGTTCCTGCGGTAGTTACGCTTGATTCACCCGATTGTTGGGTTTGTGGCTCATACGAGGTTGAAATTACACTTTAATTTATGAAAGGAGAGTAATATGAAATTCTTCAGATTTACGGCAATATTATTAATACTTGCAACGCTTACTGTTTTTTCAGGTTGCTCTCTTAACTTTTTCTCTGTAGAAAGTCTGATGACGCCTCCAAAGCAGTCAGGCAGAAACGGTGAAATACAAAAGGCATTCAACCGTATAATGCAGAACAAAACCATTCAGCTTAAAGCACCGGTCAGCGGTGAATACCAGACGGCTTTCATTTCAAAGGATCTTGATAACAACGGAGTAGAAGAGGTTATTGTTTTTTACTCTGAATCAAATACCAAGAGTGCGGTGCGAATCGCATTGATGGAATGTGTTGATGATGATTGGTTTGTGTCGGTCGATATCAAAGGCTCGGGTGACGGAATATATGACGTTAACTTTGTTGATATAAACAATGACGGTGTTTTTGAGGTTTTCATCAGTTGGACTCTTATGGACAGAAACACTACACGAATACTCAGTGTTTTCGAGCCTGTGAAAAAAGATGATGGTGCTTTGGATTTTAAATCCATAGGTAATGAATATGGCGTGGCAAAAGCCTTCGTCGATTTAAACCTTGATGGAAACAAGGATTTGCTTATTCTTTACGTTGATGATACGGGGGAAGAGAGCAAGGTTTATTTCAGAGCCTTCTCACTTTCCGAAAAAGGTGATATTACCAAGTTTGGTGAGGTTTCTTTGGATGGAAGCATCACATCTGCATCGCAGATTGTAAGTGACGTTGTTCCTGATCCCGAAGGTGATTACACACGTGTTTTCCTTGATTGTGTGAAAAATGAACGGACTATTTTTACCGAGATGATTTATTGGGACAATAAAATCAGTGAGCCTGTCCGTGGATTTGCAAATCCATCATCAACCAACGCACGTAATAACCAGCTTAAAAGTCAGGATATTGATGGTGATGGTTTTATTGAGGTGCCTGAAATAACAACTCTTTATGGTGATGACAGAGGCTTCTCGTTTAATGATGATGAAGGCTTTTACGTTGTTAATATGATAGAGTGGACAAATGTTAAGGGTGATGCATCGAAGCAGACGATTAAAACAGTGTTCAACCCTAAGGATAGTTACCTGCTTGAATATTCCTGGGGTGATATGGTTACAGTTAAATTCGATTCCTTGCGTGAAGGTCTTATTTTCTATGAATGGAATAACGAGACAGAAAAATCAGGTGAGGAGTTGTTTGCGATTTTTTATCGTGATATTTCTACGGATAATGAAATACCCGGAGATGTTCTTCACGAATCTGATAACGGCGTTTTTTATTACACAATTACTGCAGAGGGAAGCCGCAACGGTATATCGGTGGAATCCTTGAAATTTGCATTTACACATATTGAATGAAAGAGAGATTTTTTATGAAAAAGGTTCTTATTGCTGAAGATGAGTCAGCTATCCGCGAAATTATTTCAATCACATTGAAAAGGGCAGGCTACGAGGTTACTGAGGCTTGTGACGGTCAGCAGGCACTTGATATTTATAATAGCAGAAACGGTGCATTCGACGTTGTGCTTCTTGATATTATGATGCCCAATATGGATGGACTCGAAGTGTGCAAAAACTTAAGAAATATAAGCAGCACAATTGGTATTATTATGCTTACCGCTAAAACTCAGGAAATGGACAAGGTTACGGGCTTGCTTATGGGTGCAGATGACTATATTACAAAGCCGTTTTCCCCATCCGAGCTTATGGCTCGTGTTGATAGCGTTTATCGCAGAGTTGCTATGAATACTCAGCCTGTTGTTCAGCAACCCGTAAGGGCAGATAAAATCACACTTGAACCATTTGAACTTAATCTTAGAAACAGAACTCTTTCTAAAAACGGTGTTTTCATTGAACTTACTCAGGTTGAATTCCAAATTATAGAATACTTTTTCTCAAATCCCGGTAAGGCATTGAGCCGTACTGATATTCTCAAAGAAGTATGGGGTGAATCGTACTTCGGTGATGAAAAGGTTGTTGACGTAAATATGCGTCGCTTAAGAATGAAAATTGAGGATGAGCCTTCTATTCCCAAGCATCTTGTTACAGTATGGGGTATGGGCTATAAATGGCTTTGATTTGATTAGTAAAAAACTATAAACGGATAGGTGGTGATAAGCAATGGATAGTATGAAGTTTGAAATAATCAAGGAAGAAAATATTATAGAGGATGCAGATTCCTCTGGTGATAACATTGTTTCCGATTCAAAAAGTAAGGTTAAATTTGTAGAGGTTTTCAAAACCCGCCTTATTGATTTGAAATCTGCAGGTATTCTTAAGGGAATTACTAAAAGATGGGCTACCAACACGTTGCTTGTTACCGCACTTATTATGCTTGTAGCAATAGTTTGTTGTATTCTTTTTGTTGTTACTTACTACAGAAATTACGTTGTTTCCTATCTTTCGGGCTATGCTAACGAAACTGTTATAACTTACTTTATGCCCTACGTTGACGGTAGTGATGATGCGTTTAACCAAAAGGCAAAGGAATTTACTGACAGCTTTGCCGATAAATCACGTGTCGAGGTTCAGGTTATCAATAAACATGGTCAGGTTGTTGTTTCGTCATCGGGCTTTGCCTCCGGCGAAACGGTTGAAACTATGGATGATGTTCGGGATGCTCAGGAATCGACTACGGGCGTTTGCAAATGGTTCGGTTTTAATTATAACGGTGAGCATATCGTAAGCGTTGCAATGGTTCTGCCTGAAACCGAAAGCGGTACTTTCGGTGGTGCCGTAAGATTTATGACCTCGATGAAGGGTATTGACGGTCAAATTTTCAACATCATAATAGTGTTGCTGTTGGTTTATATTCTTGCAGTTTTCTTTGTGTCATTGTCAGGTGTTTTCTTTATACAGACCATTGTTGCACCTGTTCAAAAAATTAATGAAACAGCAAAGCTTATTGCAAAGGGCAATTACGAGGTGCGTATTGAAACCAACGAAAAAGAGCAGGATGAAATTTCCGAGCTTGCTGATTCAATCAATAAGATGATTGAAGAGGTTGCTGTTGCCGATAAAATGAAAAATGACTTTATTTCTACTGTTTCCCACGAGCTACGCACACCGCTAACCGCTATCAAAGGTTGGGGTGAAATGCTTAAGGAGCTTGACGGTGAGGATAGGGAAATTTCCCGCCGAGGTACTGAGGTTATTATCAATGAATCGGATCGTCTTTCTCACCTTGTAGAGGAGCTTCTTGATTTCTCCAGAATGCAAAGCGGCAATATGACATTAAGGCTTGAAAAAATAGATGTTCTTGCCGAGCTTGATGAAGCTATATTTGTTTTTAAAGAGCGTTCAAAACGTGACGGTATTGAAATAAAATATAATGCACCTGAAATACCCGCACCTATGATGGGTGATCCGGGTAGAATCAAGCAGGTTTTTGTTAATATTCTTGATAATGCGTTTAAATATAATAAGCAGGGCGGTCTTGTAGACGTTAAGGCTGAGGTTGATGAGGATGCACTTACAATTCACTTTTCCGATACGGGCTGCGGTATTGCTCCGGATGATTTACCCAATGTTAAAAAGAAATTCTACAAGGCTAATATTCAGGTGCGTGGTTCAGGCATCGGTCTTGCAGTTGTTGATGAAATTATAAGACTTCATAATGGTGTGTTTGAAATTAACAGTGAACTTGACGTAGGTACCACCGTAACAATTGTTTTCCCGATAGAAAAAGTTGCGGTTGAGCCGGTTACATCTCTAATAGAAGAAATGATGGTGAACGAAAATGAAAAACAAAAAGAACAGTGATAAGCCGCAGAAGATATCTGTAGGCGGACAGGCTCTTATCGAAGGTATAATGATGCAAGGCCCTAAGGGAGCTGCAATGTCTGTAAGGCTTCCCGATGGCTCAATAGAAACTGAGGAACTTCAGGTTAAGCATCTTCGTGATAAATTCAAACCTGCAGGTTTACCGCTTGTCCGTGGCATTGTAAATATGGTTGAATCCTTGCTTTTTGGCTTCAAGTGTATGGAGAAATCTGCAGAAAAAGCAGGTATCGACGATGCAGATGCCAATCCCGAAGAAATGTCAAAGCTTGATAAATGGCTTTCTGATCATTTCGGCCCTAAAATGATGGCAGTTATTACGGGTATTTCACTTGTTCTCGGTATGTTACTTGCTTTTGTTTTGTTTACCTATTTACCCTCACTTATTGTTGACGGGGCAGATAAATATATTTTCAAAAATGCCTTAAAGGATATACATCCTCTTTTTGAGGGTATTATGCGAATGATTATTTTTGTTCTTTATATCTGGCTTGTTGCAAAAATGCCTGATATCAAAAGAGTGTTTATGTATCATGGCGCAGAGCATAAATCAATTTTCTGCTATGAGGCAGGTCTTGAGCTTACGGTTGAAAATGTTAAAAAGCAAAAACGCTTTCATCCCCGTTGCGGTACAAGCTTTATTTTTGTTATTCTTATCATAAGCATTTTTATTTCTTCTGTTTTAGTTCTTGTTTTTCCGGGAATTGACTCAAACAGGGCTATATGGATGGCTGTTAAACTTGCGGTATTACCTCTTACTGTCGGTATAGGCTACGAGTTTATAAAATATGCAGGTAAGCACGATAATATAATTGTTCGTATTTTATCTGCACCCGGTTTGTTTATGCAGCGTATCACCACCCAGGAGCCTACCGATGATATTATCGAGGTTGGTATTGAGGCGATCAAGGCTGCTCTTTATGGTATGCCTGAAAAAGCTGATGATATTGACAATAGTCCCGAAATAACGGAGGAAGACTGAATTTGAAAACTCTTTACGCAGTTTATCGTGAGGCAATAAAGGCTTTGAGTGATGCAGGGTGCGATAGCCCCGAATTTGATGCTCAACAGCTTGTTTCCTATTGCTTCGGTTATAATAAAACGGGCTTATTGATGCATTCGGGTGCCCCCGTTGATGATGTTAAGCTTATTCATTTTGATGATTGTGTCAGAAGACGGTGCAGTCACGAGCCACTGCAATACATTATCGGTATGTGGGGATTTTATAAATACAGCTTCAAGGTAGGTAAGGGAGTGCTTATTCCGAGGCCTGAAACGGAGCTTCTTGTTGAATTTGCAATTGATAAAATTAACAAAAACGGATATAAGGTTGTGTTTGACCTTTGTTGCGGAAGCGGTTGTATAGGCATTTCAATTGCAAAGGCTTGTCCCCATGTTCAGGTGTATTGCATTGATGTTTCCGATGATGCACTTGAATTTACACGTATGAATAAAGAACTTCTCGGTGCGGATAATGTTAAGGTTATCAAGGCTGATATCCTTGAAAGTACAAGTTTTGTTGGCCTTCCGCGACCTGATATTCTGCTTTCTAATCCTCCATACATAAGGTCAGAGGAAATTGACGGACTTCAAAAAGAGGTTTCCTTTGAGCCGCGTCTTGCTCTTGATGGCGGTAAGGATGGTTTTGTGTTTTACCGGGCTCTTTCCGATATGTGGTATCCGCTTATTAATCGCGGCGGTTATCTTGCCATGGAATGTGGTGAGGATCAAGCGGATGATATTCTCGCAATGTATGTGGGTAAAGCTGAAAAGGGCAGAATTGTTAAGGATTGTGCAGGGCTTGATCGTGTAGTTATTGTAGCTCGTTGAATTTTCTTTAAATTATTGACCTTTTATTGTCTTTATAGTAAAATTAAGGTTAACGTTCAGGATAGTGATTTTGTATGATTGAATATATAATTGATTTTATGCAGGGGCAGGCAAGCTTTATTGAGCTTTTTGTTTATATAAGCTCAATGTGTTTTGTTGTCTTTTGTGCGACGCCCTTGCACGAGTTTGCTCATGCACTTGCCGCAGTAAAATTAGGCGATAGTACACCTCGTCTTCAGGGTAGGTTAACAATTAACCCTATTGCTCATATTGACCCTATAGGTGCTATTATGATATTCCTTTTCGGCTTCGGTTATGCAAAGCCCGTTTCGGTTTATATGCACAATTTCAAAAAGCCTAAGGTGGGTATGGCAATTGTTGCTCTTGCAGGTCCTGTAAGCAATCTTATTCAGGCGTTTATCTGTCTTACACTTTATGTGTTTATAGGCTACTTTAACACGTCAGGTAATATGCTTTTATCTTATGTAGAGTTGTTTTTCAACTTTGCCGCAGTTATTAATATTAATCTTGCTGTGTTTAATCTTATACCTATTCCGCCTCTTGACGGCTCAAGAATAGCTACTGCATTAATTCCTGATAGAATTTATTATAAGCTTATGCAGTTTGAACGCTATTTTACTATTATTTTATTTGTGTTGTTATCAACAGGAATACTTTCAACTCCGTTAAGCTTTATTTCTAACGGTGTTATTACAATAATGGTGAAAATAATTACACTTCCATTTATGTTTATTGGGTGAAATATGGAACAGATTTCTTATAAGCTTGAGGTGTTTGAAGGTCCTATGGACTTGCTTTTACACCTTATTACAAAGCATAAACTTGATATTTACGATATTCCTATTCTCGAACTTGTTGAACAGTACGTTTCCTATGTACGTGAAATGCAGGAGGAGAATATGGATGTTGCCAGTGAATTCCTTGAAATGGCAGCAAGACTCGTTTATATAAAAACAGTTTCCCTTTTGCCTGTGTATGATGAGGCAGAGGAGCTTAAAAATGAGCTTCGTGACGAGTTGCTTGAATACCGCGATGCGAAGATTCTTGCGGGTAAGCTTTCGGAAATGACCGACGGCTTCAATTACTCCGTCAGGGTATTCCCTGAAGATGTTGCCCCCGATATGTCATACAAAAGACTGCATGAGCCGAGTGAACTTTTATCGGCATACTCTGTTGCAGCAGGTAAAAAATTGCGTAGAATGCCACCGTCTATTGAGTCGTTTAAGGCTATCGTTACACGCAAAATAGTTTCTGTAGGATCGAAGATTGATTCTATAATTACTTCGTTGAAAAAACGCAAAAAAACAAAGCTTTTTGATATATACAGACAAGCTGAATCCCGTTCTGATTTAATAGCCTCGTTTTTAGCTGTGCTTGAGCTTGCGAAGAACAAAACGATTTACGTTTCAGGTGACGGTGAGGATATTCAGATCGAATTATTGGAAGGAAATGAAGATTCTTGATTAATAAAAAACAAATCGCAACTGTTGAAGCGGTACTATTTGCTGCGGCAGAGCCTATTGAATACTCAAAAATAGCCTCAGTGCTTGGTATGGATGATGAGCAGGTGCTTTTATCACTTGATGCTTTACATAACCGCTACAGCGCAGAGGATAGTGGGATCTGTCTTTTGAAGCTTGATTCAAAATATCAGCTTTGCAGTAAAAAGGAATATATTGATGCCGTAAGAAGTGTACTTGATTTAAAGCGTAATGCACCTTTGTCACAAGCGGCATTTGAGGTTTTGGCGATTGTTGCATACAATCAACCTATCACAAAGCCGTATATTGAACAAATCAGGGGTGTTGATTGCTCGGGTGTTGTAAATACACTTTGCCAACGCGGTCTTGTTGAGGAAAAGGGTAGGCTGGATGTACCCGGAAGACCCGTTCTTTACGGTACCACTCCCGATTTTTTGAGATGTTTTTCATTGAACAGTCTTGATGATTTACCCGAACTTCCCCAAACCGATAAAGAGGTGCTTATGTCGGATGTGGATAACGGTCAGCTTTCTCTTTTCGATGGTGACGGCGAAGATCTTCAGGCTGATGAAACTGATGGAAATGAATGATTATTTTATTATATAAGTAAGGGGTGATACAATGGGGGTTTTATATACCATTCTCGGTATAATACTGTTTTTTGTCATCCTGTTTTCCGTACACCTTCACATTATTGTGGATTATGGTGAAAAAACCGTAATTTATATAAAGTATTTATTCTTGAAGATTCCTATTGTGGATACTTCTAAACCTAAAAAAGAGAAAAAGCCCAAGAAGAAAAAGGAAAAGAAGAATAAAGACGAAACAACTGAGGAAACTCCCGCCAAGGATTCTTCGGCAGAGAAAAAGAAGGAAAAACCGGCAAAGCAGGGTAACGGCTTGTTGAAGCAGTTGTATATCGATCAGGGATATGACGGAATTGAAAGGATGCTTCGTGCATTAGGTAAATCCCTAAATGGATTTTTCGGCAAACTTTATAAGACCGTGGTTTTTGATGAGCTTTATATAACGATGATTACTTCAGGCAGTGATGCCGCCGATACTGCCTTAAAATACGGCAGACTTTGTTCCTGGCTTTATCCCATTTTAGGTAAGCTTGTTTCTATGAGTAAAGTTAAAAAATACGATTTCGACATAAGTCCGGATTTTTTAGCTACCAAGAATCAGGCGGAGCTTTATGCAGACTTGTACGTTACACCCATACATATTACAAACGGTGTTGTTGTTCTTGCAGTTCAGCTTCTGCTCAAGGTATTGTTTAAAGTTCTTTTCGCTAAAAAGAAAAGTGATAAATCAAAAGCGGTTATTAAAACTGAGGAAGCCGCTCAGAATGAGTCAGCGGTGAACGAGGTTAATGATATAAAAAATGAAACTAATATAAATTAAGGATGGTGCTTTATTATGAAAGAAAAATCAGCAAACGGCATTCTCGCAACTACAATCGAAAAGGTTAGGGATTTAGTTGATGTCAGCACAATAATCGGTGAGCCTATCAATCTTCCTGATGGTCTCACAATTATTCCTGTTTCAAAGGTTACATACGGCTTTGCATCAGGCGGCTCAGATTTCCCTTCAAAGAATAATGTTGAGCTTTTCGGTGGTGCAGGTGGTGCAGGTGTTACAATTAACCCCGTTGCTTTCCTTGTTGTAAAAGATGGTGACGTTACAATCAAGCACATTGTTTCTGACGATAATGCAGTTGAAAGAGCAGTAAGCCTTGTACCCGAAATGTTTGATAAGGTTACAAACCTTAAAAAGAAAAATGCCAACGTTCCTGCAGAAGCAGAATAATTACGATAATTTTTAACTAACCACCTGCATATTATTGTGTGAAAGCAGGTGGTTACTTTTGCTGAATAGGGGATTATGTTACTTATTGGTTTTAAGCCTATTTCTCAGCCTTTTTTGTCTTGATGCTTATGCGGGGGATATTTATATTTCCGCGCATTCGGCAGTTGTTATGGTTGCCGCTACGGGGCAGGTTGTCTATTCCAAAAATATGGATGAAAAGCGTGGTATTGCGAGTACAACCAAAATAATGACGTCTGTAATTGCCCTTGAAAGCGGTCTTATTAATAAAACAGTCAGTGCGAAATCGGATGATGTAAACGTTGAAGGTACATCGCTTGGGTTAAAAGCGGGTGATAAGGTAACTCTTCTTGCTTTGGTTAAAGGTATGCTCCTTTCCAGCGGTAATGATTCTGCTAATGTTACGGCAACATTCCTCGGAGGGGATAAAGAGGGTTTTGCTCACCTTATGAATAATAAAGCACGTGAAATAGGAATGTCTTCAACCTCCTTCAGAAACCCTTCGGGTTTAACGGAGGAAGGGCACTATTCAACTGCTTATGATATGGCGTTACTCGGTTGTTATGCTATTAAAAATCCCTTGTTCCGTGAGATTTGCTCCTATAAAAGCTGCACTGTCTTATTGGGTGATCCGCAATATGAAAAGACTTTGTATAATCACAACCGATTTCTAACTATGTATGAGGGTGCATTCGGCATAAAAACGGGGTTTACAAGGGCATCGGGCAGATGTCTTGTTACTGCAGTGAGCAGAGGGAATGTTACGCTTGTAGCGGTTACTCTTAATGCATCTGATGATTGGAATGACCACAAAAAGCTATATGACTACTGCTTTTCGACCATTAAGCTTCATAAGCTAAAAATCCCTATAGATTCAGTTGATGTTGCAGGAAGCCGAAAAGCAAAAGCAAGGGTTACATTTTCCCGGGAAATAGTCATTCCTTATATGGATGAAATTCCCGATTACAGCGTTGAGGTTTATATGCCTCGCTTCTTGTATTGTCCCCTCAAAAAAGGCGATTTTGCAGGGTATATTGATTTGCGGTTTAACGATTTTTTTGAAGAGCGTTATTATATAACCACCGCAGAAAATATAAAAAAATAAAGTAAAGGACTGTCGCAGAGACAGACGTGAATTATGGCACTTGAAAGATTACAAAAATATTTATCAGAATGCTCTGTTGCTTCACGCCGTAAGGCAGAGGAGCTTATTAAGCAGGGAAAAGTAAAGGTTAACGGTAGGGTTGCACAGCTTGGTGACAAGGTTGACCCTAAAAAAGATACTGTTACAGTAAGTGGAAAAAAGGTTGTAGCAGTAAAGCAGAAATATTATATTATGCTTAATAAACCGCGCGGATATGTTACAACAATGAGTGATGAGCTTGGTAGAAAGTGTGTTGCTGAGCTTGTTGAGGATGTGGGTGCTACAGTTTATCCCGTAGGCAGACTCGACAGAGATTCCGAGGGGCTTTTGTTGCTTACCAATGACGGTGCATTTGCAAACGCTGTTATGCATCCACGAAAGCAAGTACCCAAAACCTACAGAGTAACAGTACGCTCTAATATTAACGATGCACAGATTCTTAAGCTTGAAACGGGTATTGATATTGACGGTGATGGAAGGGAAACCTTGCCTGCAAGTGTTCGTATTGTTGAAAAAAGTGCAGAAAGAAGCGTTTTTGAGATAACTATTTATGAGGGCAGAAACCGTCAGATACGTAAAATGTGTGAGCAGGTGAGTCTTGATGTTATCCGACTCAAAAGGAATGCGGTGGGCTCCGTTAAATTAGGTATGCTTAAGGTAGGTAAATGGCGTAACCTTACAGATGATGAGGTGCATCGTTTACAGTCACAATAAAAATTGACATTATAATGTATATTTAGTATAATAATCTATAAATTAATTTTCAGAGGCGTTATTATGGTTAAAAGTATGACAGGCTTCGGCAGAGCTCAGGTTTCTGTTGAGGGTTATAATATTACTGTTGAAATACGTAGTGTAAATCACCGTTATTTTGAGCTTTATACTAAAATTCCACGTACATATAGCTTCCTTGAGGAACGAGTTAAATCTCTTCTTCAGACAGGAATTGCACGAGGTAAGGTTGAATGCTCAATTCAGATTGAATCAACCGCAGATGAAAGCGTTGTTGTTACTGTTAACGAGCCGCTTGCAAGGGGCTACGTTAATGCAATAGCACAAATTGCAGAGGAATTCGGTGTTCCCGAGGATTTAACCGCATTATCCGTTGCACGTTTTTCCGATGTTTTATCGATTTCAAAGGCTCCCGTTGATGAGGACGAGCTTTGGGAAAAGGTCGAGCCTGCAGTAAGCGAAGCGCTTGATGATTTTGTTTCTATGCGTGCTACAGAGGGAGACAAGCTTTCCCGGGATGTTCTTTCACGTGCAGACAAAATTATTGATAATGTTACTTATATTGAAGAACGTTCACCCGAAACCGTTCGTCTTTATTCCGAAAAGCTTCTTGAACGTATGAGAACTGTTCTCGGTGATACACAGATTGATGAGTCACGTATACTTACTGAGGCTGCAGTTTATGCCGATAAGGTTGCGGTTGCAGAGGAAACCGTAAGGCTTCGCAGTCATATTGATCAGCTTCATACTTTGCTTGATTCCGAGGAAGCTGTGGGAAGAAAGCTTGATTTCCTTATTCAGGAAATTAACCGTGAGGCTAACACCATCGGATCTAAAGCTCAGGATGTTGATATTGCACGTCGCGTTATTGATATCAAAGCTGAAGTTGAAAAAATCAGAGAACAAATACAGAATATCGAATAAGGTGTTTTATGAAGCTTATAAATATCGGTTTCGGCAACCTTATTAATGCCGACAGAGTTGTTGCCGTAATCAGTCCTGATTCTGCACCTGCAAAGCGAATGATTCAGGAATGTAAGGAAAGGGCACAACTTATAGATGCCACTCATGGCAGAAAAACAAAGGCGGTTATTATTACCGATAGTGATAATGTTGTTTTATCGTTTTTGAATGCAGAACAGCTTTTGACACGCTTTGATGATCAGAAGGGAGGACGTGATTTTGGATTTGAAAACTAAAGGACTTTTAATTCTTTTTTCGGGTCCCTCGGGCTCAGGTAAAGATACGGTGCTTAGCGAATTACGTTCCCGTGGAGTTAATCTTACACAGTCTGTTTCGATGACTACCCGTCAGATGCGTGACGGAGAAGTTGACGGTGTGGATTATTATTTTACTGATGTTCCAACCTTCGAAAAGCGTATTGAGGAGGGCTATTTCCTCGAATACGTAAAATATGGTGATAATTATTACGGAACACCTAAAAAGAAAATAGAAGAGCTTATGGATGAAGGTCACAACGTAGTGCTTAAAATTGAGGTTGAGGGTGCTTCAAACGTTCGTGCAGTTTTTCCTCAGGTGTTTTCTGTTTTTATTATTCCTCCATCATTAGAGGAACTTGAAAATCGTCTTAAGGGTAGGGGTACCGAATCCCCGGAGGCCTTTGAAAAAAGGCTTAAAATTGCTCGTGATGAGCTCAAAAGAGCAAAGGAATACGACTATATTGTCATTAATGATGATGTTTCAAAATGTGCGGATGATGTTTGTGCAATAATTACTGCCGAGCATTTACGCTTTGATAAAATGGCACAACTTGTTAATGATATTACAGAATAAAACTATATTTTGAATCGAAAGGATAATTATTATGCTTAATCAGGATCTTTCAAAAGTACTTTCAGGACACATTAGCCGTTACTCACTCGTAACTGCTACCGCAAAGCGTGCACGCGCTATTTCCGATAAAAACCTTGAAGATAACGTTATCACTACAGAAAAGGCAGTAAGCCTTGCTCTTAACGATTTACTTGAAGAAAAATACAAAATCGTTGAGCCTGATGAAATTGCAAATATCTGATTATGTCTGAATCCGCTTATTTTGCACTTGTAGCTGTTGAGGGATTGGTATACCACTTTGACACACCTTACTCGTATAAAATTCCATTTGAATTGGAGAGGGTAGCAATACCGGGTGTAAGGGTAATGGTACCATTCGGCAACGGCAATAGGAAAAAACAAGGACTTATATTGTCTGTGAAGCCGCTTTTTGAGTCCGATAACAATGTAAAGCTTAAGTCAATCTCTTCAGTTGTAGATGAAAAGCCTCTTTTTACTGAAGAGATGCTTTCTCTTGTTATCTGGCTTAAAGAGAATACTTTTTGTACGCTTTTTGAAGCCGCAAAAGCAATGCTTCCGGCCGGTATAGGTCTTAATTATGTTATTACTTTTATGGCAAATAAGCTGGATGAAGCTACCGCTTCGTCACTTAAATGTGATGAAAAAACAGTTTTTGATTATCTCATTAATAAATATAAACCTGTAAAGCAGGAAAAAATCTACAGTGACCTTGGAATTTCACCCGAAACAGGTCTTCTTGATAAAATGGTGAAAAAAGGCTACCTTGTTACTAATGTTGATGCAAAAAGGAAAACGGGTGACCTTACAGTTAAAAATGTCCGCCTTGCGCTTTCCGAGGAAGAGGCGGAGGGTCTTCTTAAAGGACTTACACCGAAGCAACGCTCAGTTGTTAAATTACTTATTGATATTGGCGGTGCATCTGTTAAAGAGGTCTGCTATTTTACGGGTGTTACTCAGGCAGTAGTTTCCACACTCAGCAAAAAAGGGATTGTGGAGCTTTTTGATAGCGAAATTTATCGTAAGCCTCGGTATGAAATTACCGAGAAAAAAGCTGAATCACCACTTCTTACAGGCAATCAGCAGGGTGCGTATAATGAGCTTCTTGCAAAATATAGAGAGAATTGCGGTGCAGCATATCTATTGTTCGGTGTAACGGGCAGCGGTAAAACTCAGGTGTTTTTAAAGCTTATTGAGGATGTTGTGAACGATGGCAGAGGTGTTATCGTTATGGTACCTGAAATTGCACTTACACCACAGACTCTTGGCATTTTCTATTCTCATTTCGGCAATAAGGTTGCTGTTTTTCACAGTGCATTGTCGGCAGGTGAAAGGATTGATGAGTGGAAGCGTGTTAAAAACGGTGAGGCAAAAATTGCCATCGGCACACGTTCTGCTGTTTTTGCTCCCTTTGATGATATAGGTCTTATTGTTATGGATGAGGAGCAGGAGCATACTTATAAATCGGAAATGTCACCACGATATCATGCACGTGACGTTGCCCGATTCAGATGTGCACACCATAAGGCGTTACTTCTCTTAGCTTCCGCTACTCCGTCGGTAGAAACTTATACAAATGCAATAAATGGTCGTTACGGTCTTGTTAAATTGCAGGAGCGTTACGGTAAAGCTGTTTTGCCTCAGGTCGTTACAGTTGACGTTTCTCAGACAAAGGGTGCTATCAGTAATGAGCTTTATAACGCTATAGAGGAATGCCTTGATAACAAAAAACAAGCTATTCTGCTTATGAACAGACGTGGTTTCAATACCTTTGCTACCTGTGGTGCATGTAAAACCGTTTTATCCTGTCCGAATTGCAGTATTTCTCTTACGTATCATAGTGCAAACAGAAGGCTTATGTGTCATTATTGCGGTCATTCCCATCCGCATACCGACGTTTGTCCCGAATGTGGTGAGAAAGCAGTGAATTACGCAGGCTTCGGTACACAGCGTATTGAGGATGAGCTTGAAAATATTTTTCCCAATGCCCGTATTCTTCGTATGGATGCAGATACCACAATGGCAAGGTATTCTTATCAGGATAAGCTTTCAGCATTTGCAAATGGCGAGTATGATATTCTTCTCGGCACACAGATGGTTGCAAAGGGTCTGGATTTTCCGAACGTTACCCTTGTGGGCATTATTTCAATTGATCATCAGCTTTATAACGATGATTTTCGCAGCAGTGAAAGAGCATTTGACTTGCTTACTCAGGTTATCGGTCGCTCGGGCAGAGGTGATTATGCAGGTAAAGCGTATATACAGACAGTTTTGCCCGATAATGATATTATTTCATTGGCTTCGGAGCAGGATTATGAATCGTTTTATGATACGGAATCAATAATACGTAAAAGTATGGTTTATCCGCCTTTCTGTGATATTTGCTCCCTAACCTTTTCAGGCGAAAATTATAATAAATCATACCAATGCTCCAAATCATTTTTTGAGTTGCTGAAAAAAGCGGTTTCGGAGGAGTACAATGATATAAAAATCAATGTGCTCGGTCCTATTCAACCGCGTGTTAATAAAATAAATAATAAGTTTCGGAACGTTATTACCATCAAATGTAAAAACAATAAACGTTTTCGTAAAATGATGTCGGATTTGATTATTGCTTATATGAAGGATACATCAAATAATGGTGTTAACCTTACTGTCGATATTAATCCGCTTGTATAAATTGAAGGAGATTTTATGGCATTAAGAAATATCAGGGTAGAGGACGACCCTATTTTAAGAAAAAAATCCCGTCCCGTTACAGAATTCAATGATCGACTTTTTGATTTGCTCGATGATATGAAGGAAACTATGTATAACTCGGGTGGTGTAGGTCTTGCAGGGCCTCAGATAGGTGTTTTGAGACGTGTTGTTGTTATGGATGTATCCGAAGACGGCAGTGGTTATTTAGAACTTATAAACCCTGAAATTACCTATGAAGAGGGCTCACAGACGGGTACAGAGGGTTGCCTTTCACTTCCCGGTCTTTGCGGAATCGTTACAAGACCTATGGTCGTTAAGGTGAAGGCACAGAATCGTGAAGGGAAATGGTGCCTTTATAAGGGTGAAGAGTTAAAGGCTCGATGCTTCTGCCACGAAATTGATCATCTTGACGGTGTTTTGTATAAGGATAAACTTGATGAGGGTGAAACCCTTTATCGTACAGATGTTGGGAGTGAATAAAATGAGAATTGTTTATATGGGCACTCCTGATTTTGCTGTAAAGCCCCTTGAGGCTTTGATTGGGGAAGGTTATGAGGTTGTTGGTGTGTTTACTCAACCCGATAAGCCCGTTGGAAGAAAAGCCGTTTTAACGCCTCCTCCCGTAAAGGTTGTAGCACAAGAGAATAATATACCGGTTTTTCAACCCGATTCTTTAAAAAACGGGGAGGGTGTAAGAATTTTAGAGGAGCTAAAGCCCGATTTAGCCATTGTTGTTGCCTATGGTAAAATTCTTCCCGATGACTTTTTACAATATCCGAAATATGGTTGCATTAACATTCATGGCTCGGTTTTGCCGAAGTATCGCGGTGCAGCACCTATTCAATGGAGTGTGCTTGACGGATGTGAATATGCAGGTGTAACATCTATGCAGATGGATTCGGGTCTTGACACCGGTGATATTTTGCTTTGTGAAAAAACAAAAATCGGGGAAAATGAAACCTCAGGTGAGTTGTACGAAAGGCTTACCGTTATCGGCTCCGACTTGCTTATAAAAACTCTTGAAGAGTTAAAAAGAGGTAACCTTAACCCCGTAAAGCAGGATGACAGTCAGAGTAGCTACGCTTCAATGCTCAGTAAATCAATGTCACCCGTTGATTGGACTATGTCCGCTACAACGATTCATAATCAAATAAGAGGGCTTGACCCTTGGCCCGTTGCACAGACTGTTTTTCGCGGAAAGGTGCTTAAATTATTCGGTTCATCTTTGTATAATGAGATGGTGAATGGTGCTCCCGGTGAAGCGTTTGCTTTAAAAACGGGACTTTGCGTTGTCTGTGGTGACGGAAATGCTCTTCTTATTAAGGAAGTGCAGTATGAGGGTAAGAAAAGAATGTCTGCCACCGATTTTTTCAGAGGTCACGCTCTTGAAAAAGGTGAAAAATTAGGTTGAGTTCAAAAAATCTTCATAATTTGTTCATATAGTATTATTCATTAATTTAATATTTTGGTTTAAAATAAGAAAAACAGATAATATTAGATTTTTTCAGGGAGTGAGTTTATGCCGTTTTTCTTTATAGATAGGTATTACATTTTGTTGGTTGTTCCCGTAATAATACTTTCTATTATTATTCAGGCAAGACTTAAATCAACTTATTCTAAATATTCAAAGGTAGGAAATGCAAGAAGAATTACGGGTGCTCAGGCGGCACAAATGGTTCTTAACTATTACGGTATAACTGATGTTTCAATTATGCCTATTCACGGTAATCTTACCGATTGCTACGATCCTACACAAAAGGTAATTAAACTTTCCGATGGTGTTTTTAACAGCTCCTCCATTGCAGCGGTTGGTATAGCTTGTCATGAGGCAGGTCATGCCGCACAGCACGCGGAAAATTATGCACCCATAAAAATCCGTAATTCGTTTATACCTGTATGTAACATAGGCTCCACACTTTCTATGCCTCTTCTTTTGATCGGCTTGTTTTTAAGTATTGAGCCTCTTGTGTGGATAGGTATCGGCTTTTTCTCATTTACGGCAATATTCCAGTTTATAACCTTACCTGTCGAGTTTAATGCAAGCCGACGTGCCGTTAAGGTTATTGAGTCTAACGGATTGCTTAATTTTGAAGAAAAGCAGGGTGCAGTTAAAGTGCTTAAGAATGCCGCAATGACTTACGTTGCCGCACTTGCGGTCAGTCTTGCACAATTATTACGCCTTATTCTTAGATTCAATGGGAGAAGAAACTGATGACAAAATCCGCAAGGCAAATTGCTTTTGAAATTCTTTTGAAAATCGAAAATGATAAGGCTTTTTCAAACCTTGCTATTGACAGTGCTGTTAAGGCGTATTGCCGCGACAGCACTGATTGTGCTTTTATTTCACGTATTGTATACGGTGTTGTTGAACGTAAAATTACACTTAACTACATAATTTCACAGCATCTTTCACAACCCTTGAAGAAGCTTAAGACTGAGGTTCTTATAGCTTTGCAGATGGGTGTTTACCAGATTATATTTTCTGATAAAATTCCTGATTCTGCCGCAGTAAATGAGAGTGTGAAGCTTGTTAAAGCCAATAAATGCGGATTTGCATCCGGGCTTGTAAATGCGATTCTACGAAAGATTTGCGCCAATGACTTTGTGCTTCCTGAAGATATTTCCGTTGAAGAGAGGATATCTGTTCTTTACTCTGTACCTATGGAGCTTGTGAAGTTCTTCATTTATCATTACGGTGCAGATAATTCGGAAGCCTTCTTTAAAGAAGCATTAGAACCGAAGAAGCTTTATGCCCGTGTTAATAACACAAAAATTAATGTTGATGAACTGATAAAAGAGTTTGAAAAAGAGGATGTTTCCGCCGAAAAAACACATATTAAAAATTGTGTTGAAATTAAATCGAGTGGTGCGGTATATGAGCTTGAAGCCTATAAAAATGGCTTATTTCATATAGAGGATATTTCTTCTCAGCTTTGTGTTGAAGCCCTTGAAGCTTATGAGGGCTGCACAGTTATTGATGTTTGCTCCGCACCCGGGGGTAAAAGCTTTACTATTGCTGAGGAAATGAATAACAAAGGAACGGTTTATTCATGTGATATTTATGATTCACGTGTTCAGCTTATAAAAGAGGGTGCCGAAAGACTCGGTCTTGATTGCATTAGTACTTTCGTGAATGATGCAAGTGTATTTAACGATTCTTTCCCTCAGGCAGACAGGGTATTATGTGACGTGCCTTGCTCGGGTCTCGGTATAGTTGCCAAAAAGCCTGAAATTAAATATAAAAAGCTTGATGATATAAAGGAACTCATTCCTATTCAGAAGAAGATTCTTTCAGTATCATCAAAATATGTAAAGAAGGGCGGAAGGCTTGTTTATTCAACCTGCTCCGTAAATCCTAACGAAAATCGCAAGGTTTGTGATTGGTTTTTGAAGGAAAATCCCGACTTTTATTCTGTTAAGGCATTACCTCATATTGAAAGAACAATTGATGAGGGCGACTATCTTACGCTTATGCTTCATACTAATAAATGTGACGGCTTTTTTGTAGCTGTTTTTGAGAGAAAGTGAACTATGGAAAGAAAAGATATTTTATCTATGAGCTTCGATGAATTGGCAGTTGAGCTTAAGGAGTTAGGACTGCCGAAATTCAGAACTACACAGATTTATGATTGGCTACATAAAAAAGGGGCGAAATCCTTTGACGAAATGACCAATATTTCAAAAGATTTAATAGCAATATTGAACAACAATTTTGTAATATTCTCTTGTAATATTGAAAAAAAACTTGTTTCGAGTTATGATAATACAGTTAAGTATTTGTTTTCATTACCCGATGGTGAATATCTCGAGTGTGTTGTAATGAATTATAAGTACGGCTACACAATTTGTGTGTCTACTCAGGTTGGCTGTAAAATGGGTTGTGCATTTTGTGCATCGGGTATCGGTGGTTTCAAAAGACAACTTGCTCCTTCGGAGATATTAAGCCAGATTTATACCGCACAAAGGGATATGGGTGTACGCATTTCCCGTATCGTTCTTATGGGTATGGGTGAGCCACTTGATAACTACGAAAACGTTTTACGGTTCCTTGACCTTGTAAGTAACGAAAAAGGTCTTAATATTGGTATGCGTCACATTTCACTTTCCACAAGCGGAATTGTTCCCCGTATATACGATTTACTTGATGAAAAGTTGCAGCTGACTTTGTCGGTTTCCCTGCACGCACCCAATAACAGAATTCGTTCACAGATTATGCCCGTTAACAAATCGTGGGATATTGACGAGCTTCTTAATGCTTGTAAAATCTACGGTGATAAAACATCACGCCGTATTTCATTCGAATACGCTATGATGAAGGGCGTTAACGATACTCCTGAATGTGCGAGGGAGTTAGCCTCAAGGCTTAAGGGCATACTTTGTCACGTTAATCTTATCCCTGCCAATGAGGTGCCGGAAAAGGGCCACCAACGCAGCGATGATAACAGTATAAATATTTTTAAGGATATTTTAGAAAAACAGGGCCTTGCGGTTACCGTAAGGAGAACCTTAGGCTCCGATATAAACGCTTCCTGCGGTCAGCTGAGAAGAGAGAAAATTAAAGAAGATAATTCATAAAAGTGAGGTGAACCACCATGATAATTTCTGCTAATACCGATATAGGCTTATATAGGGATTCCAACCAGGATTCTTTTGCTGCAGGCTCATTTGTTAATGGGGATTCCTGGGCAATAGTGTGCGATGGTATGGGAGGCGTATCAGGTGGTCAGGTCGCAAGCTCCTTGTGTATCAAAAAAGCCTCATCAGTTATAAAACGTGGCTTCAGACCCGATATGTCACTTAAATCTGCAAAGAATTTGCTTGAAAGTGCCATCAATACCGCCAACGCGGCAGTTTTTGAGGAAGCAGGTAAGGATACCGAGTTTCACGGAATGGGCACAACAATCGTTGCAGCTATTGTGATTAAGGGCGTTGCCGTTATCGCTTACGTGGGTGATAGCCGAGCATATATTATAAATGACACAATCAGACCGCTTACTAAAGACCACTCTTTAGTTCAGGTTATGATTGATACAGGTAAGCTTACTCCCGAGGAAGCGAAAGTTCATCCCGACAGAAACATTATTACTCGTGCCGTTGGCATAATGCAAAGCGTTGATATTGATATGGAGGTTGTTGATTTCAATCTCGGAGATAAGATTTTGCTTTGTACCGATGGTTTGAACGGTGTTGTTGAGGATAGTGTGATTTTTGATATTGTTAATAACAATAGCGATAAAGCCGCTGATAAGCTTATTGAAGCGGCAATTGAATCAGGCAGTCGTGATAATATTACTGTTGTATTGTTTGATTCCCTCATTCAAGGAGAATAACTATGGAAAATTATGTAGGAAAAAGACTTGATGGTCGTTACGAGATTCGCGACGTTGTAGGTGTTGGCGGTATGGCCGTTGTTTACAAGGCATACGACAATATTGATGACAGAATTGTTGCGGTAAAAATTCTTAAGGACGAGTACCTCACCAATGAGGAGTTTCGTCGCAGATTTAAAAACGAATCTAAGGCTATTGCAGTTTTATCGCATCGTAACATAGTTAAGGTTTTTGATGTAAGTTTCGGTGATAGACTTCAGTATATCGTTATGGAGTATATTGAGGGAATCACCCTTAAAGAATATATTGAAGAACGTGGTATCATTGATTGGAATGAAGCGCTGTTTTTCAGTATACAGATTCTTCGTGCATTACAGCATGCCCATGATAAGGGTATTGTTCACAGAGATGTGAAGCCGCAGAATATTATGCTTCTTGAAAACGGTACTATCAAGGTTACAGACTTTGGTATTGCACGCTTCAGCCATGGCGAAACACGTACAATGACCGAGAAGGCTATAGGCTCTGTTCATTACATCAGTCCCGAGCAAGCAAAGGGCGAAATGACTGATGAAAAGGCAGATCTTTACTCAGTAGGTGTTGTTCTTTACGAAATGCTTACAGGTAAGCTTCCGTTCGAAGCAGAAAGTGCAGTTTCCGTTGCTCTTATGCAGGTTAATAACGAGGCGGCTTTACCACGTACAATTAATTCACGTATTCCTATGGGCTTCGAACAGATTACAATGAAGGCTATGCAGAAGAATACTCGTGACAGATATCAGTCCGCTTCCGAGATTCTTATGGATCTTGAAGAGCTTAAGCGTAATCCCAATATCAAATTTGATTATCAGAAATATTCTGCTGATGATCAGGCGACACGATATGTAGGTAAGATTCAGGGTAGTACAAGGGTAAGTGACACACCACCCGTAAAGCGTCAGCCTGAAAGGGCAAAAATTGTTCCTCCCGTGCCTGATGCAAGAAGAAAGCTTGACAATGCCCGTATTAATGAAGAGCTTGATGCTATAGATAACGGACGCGGTGTTGATAAAAAGACTATCGGCATTATTGCAGGTGTAGGTATTGCACTTGTTATATTTGTTGTTGCCGTTGTGTTCAATATGCTTAAAAATGATTCCTTCATTTTAGGTGTTAATAAAAAGGTAGAGGTTCCTAACTTTATAGGTATGAACTATGAGGAAGAAATTGCAGGTAACCCGGAGTATAAGGGTGTATTCAACTTTGAAGTAAGGTACGAAAACTCTACTGAAGGGGAGCCGGGCTGTGTATACAGACAGGATCCCGAATCAGGCATAATGAAGCCCTCTAATTCTACTATTCTTTTATACGTTGTTAAAACCGGTGAGGCGGTTACGATTCCCGATGTTTCAGGTCAGGATTATCGCACCGCACGTGCGCAACTTGAAAGCTTAGGCTTTACTGTTACCGCAGTAGGTGAAGAAAATGACGGTGGTAAAGCAAATACAGTTTTAAGAACTTCTCCTGCCGCAGGTCAGAGTGCCGAGCAGGGTGCTTCAGTTACAATTTACTATGCGAAGAAAGCAAATGATACAGTAAAAGCCTTTAAGATGCCTTCACTTACCGGCAAAACACTTGACCAGGTAAAGAAGATTCTTGAGGATAAGGGTCTTGTTCTCGGCAGCGTTGACGAAAAAGACAGTACCAAACCAAAGAATACTGTTATTGAACAATCACCTCTTAAGGGTGTTCCCGTAAAAGAGGGCGATACAGTTGATCTTGTTGTAAGTACAGGAAGATCAGTTGTTGAAAAGACAATCAAGCTTCCTTCAAATGTGGGTACAGTAAGTATTCGTGTGCTTGTTGATGGTTCAACGGCAGTTTCTGACAGCGTTGATACCAATACTGAGAAAAACTTCACATTTGTTGTAGGCGGAGATAGGGCAAATACACCTGTTAAGGTTTATATTGGTGAAAGTCTTTACTATGATGCTATTGGTGATTTCAGTGTTTCTCCCGCTAAATTGAGTAAAGAAAAATACTATACAATATCTTTCTATGTTGATGTAGTTGGTATGAGCAAGGAAGAGGCTATAAAGAAGCTTAACGCTGCAGGTTATAATAATATTACAATTAAAAATGAACCGAGCTACGAGCAGGAGGGTCGTGTTATTGCGCAGACTCCAATGCACTCAAGTGCACCGAATCTTGATTCTTCAACAACAATTGTGCTTACTGTAGCATCACCCATGAAACCAACAACAACGGGTGCTACAACTACTGCACCTACAACCCAAAATTCAACGGATGCATCTTCGACCGATGCTTCAGAAACAGAGGTATAATGGCAGATAAAACATTAAACGGCATCATTATCAAAGGTATAGGCGGCTTCTATTATGTAGAAGCCGCCAATGAAGTATATGAGTGTAAGGCTCGCGGTGCCTTTAGAAAAAAAAGAATAACCCCTTTGGCAGGTGATAAAGTTACCATTACCGTCAGGGAAAATAAAGAGAATACTATTGATGAGATTCTTCCAAGAATGAACAATCTTTTAAGACCGCCTGTTGCAAATATTGATACCCTTGTTATCGTTTCCTCTGTTAAGGAGCCGGTACCAAATCTTCTTGTTATAGATAAACTTACGGCTATTGCTGTTGATAAGGGTATAAAGCCTTGTGTTGTTTTTTCCAAAAGTGATTTGGGTGATACTTCACGATATGAGGAGATTTATAAAAAAGCAGGTATCGATGTTATCAGCGTTTGTTGTAAAACGGGTGAGGGCGTTGAAAGGGTAAAAGAAATTATTTCTGACGGTGTAACTGTGTTTACGGGTAATACCGGTGTGGGTAAATCCTCACTTCTTAATGCTATAGATGAACGCTTTCAGTTGGCTACGGGGGAAATCAGTGATAAGTTGGGCAGGGGAAGGCACACAACACGTGAGGTCACCCTTTACCACGTTATGGATGGTCTTGTTGCCGATACACCCGGTTTTTCTTCATTGGATATAGAGCAAAGCAGTGACGTTATCGTTAAAGAAAATTTGCCGTTCTGCTTCCCGGAATTTCGTGATTATCTCGGAAAATGCAAATTTACTTCTTGTTCCCATACTGTAGAAAAAGGATGCCTTATTCTTGATGCACTTAAGGAAGGTGTTATTGACGAAACCCGTCACGCTAATTACGTTTCAATGTATAACGACGTTAAGGATTTGAAGGATTGGCAGTTGTAACACTTTTTTGATCCGCTCATAATATGTACTAAACAATTAAGGAGTGGTGATTTGTGAAAGTTGTTGTTTGCCGAAGCCCGAAAATCTTACGTGGAGTTTTAAAGCTGATGTTTGGCATAAAGGATTAAATACATAGGGGTTCTTACAGGTACGTTTCCTGCAAGAACCCCTTTTGCTGTGTCTTGTTTTCTATCAGGTAAAAGCAACTCTTTCACCTGTATGTGCGTTAACAATTGCTTTGTGAACACCTATATATGTGTTGGAAATGTATTTGTCAAGGTGAAGACTGCCGAAGAACCAGCGGTCAAATTCGCTGCATTTTGAAAGTTCGTCAAAATAAGCATTGAGTGTTGTAACTCTTACGGATTCACTTTCACCAAGCTTTAAGAAGCCTTTGATTGTTGATGATGGCTCGTGGGTGATGATAACGTCGATTTTGCAATCGTTTTCTTCAAGATTTGCCGCACCCTCAAGAAGCTCTTCTTTTGATGGTATTTCAAATTTAAGCCAAGGGTTATCATCTATTCTTGAGTCAAGGTCAGGACTTTCACCGCCACCCATTGTGAAGATTTTAAGCCCGTCTATTTCAAAAATTTGACCACGCATAAGGTGGAATATATTGTCGGAAATCTGGTGTACCTTACCACCGTTCCAGGTGGTGAGAGGATAGGCATTCAATAAATCAAAGTTCTCGTGTGTGCCGTCAATGAAGCAGATGTTGTATTCTCTTTTTGAAAGTGCTTTAAGAGTTTTTTGCTCCTGTTTTGATCTGTCCCATATAAAGCCGAAATCACCGCATACAATCAATGTATCACCGGCTTTAAGATCTTTTAAAGCGTTCTTGGAAAGTCTGTTGGGATCACCGTGAGTATCTCCGGTTACAAAAACCATATTTTTGTACTCCTTTTTTCATAAATAGTATTTAAATTTGATTAAATAGATGGTATAATTACAAAAAATATTTAAATTTGATTCTGATATATATTCTATAACATTTTACGGTGATTGTCTATGAAAAAATTGCTGATTTTTATAATTTGTTTTCTATTTATTTGTCCGTATTGCATTTTGTGTGTAAATGCGGAGTCCTCCGGGGTGAAAACACAACAAGGCTACTATAATATTGAGGCACCTGATTACGCCACGGAAATAGCTCTTCTTGTTAATGCTGATACTGATACTGTAATTTACGGCAAGAATGCCGATGAAATTACCTCGCCATCTGCTTTAACCAAACTTGTCACCGCCTTGGTTGCTCTTGAAAAATGTGATAATCTGCAAACTAAAATAAAATGCTCCGGCAAGGCTATTGAATCCTTGCTCGGCACCTACAGTACGGTTGCAAACCTTAAAGCAGGGGAGGTTACTACCCTTGAAATGCTTTTGTATGCAATGCTTCTGCCAAGCGCAAATGATGCTTCCGAGGTTATTGCTTACCATTTCGGCAATGGTGACCCGCAGGTGTTTGTTGATGATATGAACAAATATGTTCAGAAATTGGGATGTAAGAACACATATTTTGCTAATGCAAGCGGCCTTGATGATAACGGTACCAAAGGCTTTACGTCAGATAGCCAGAGCAGAACTACAGCTGAGGATATGTACCTTATTTCAAAAGCCGCAATGCGGAATGACACTATACTTAAGATAACAAATAAGTACGGCAAAACTATGCCGAAAACAAATAAAAGCGGTGAAAGAGAACTTTATAATACCAACCCGCTTATTAATAATTATTCACCTTATTATTACGAAAATGCACAAGGTCTTAAAACCGGCTCATCTGATAAAACCGGCTCCTGCCTTGTAACAACCGCCACAAAGGATGGCTACACCTATATAGCCATTGCAATGAACGGCAAAACCAATTATTCTATGGATGGCTCTACGTGGAATACCGCATTCCTTATGTGCAGGTATATGCTCAGATGGGCGTTTGATAATATATCAATGCGTGTTGTTGCCGATAAAACGTACAATTTAGGTGAAATGCCTGTAAAATACGGACAAGGCTCCGATTATGTTGCAATGGTACCTCAGGAAGATATTTCTGCAATTATACACGCAGATATCAATGTGGAGGATCTTAAGGTTAAATATGATTCCGATTTTCCCGAGGAAATAAAGGCACCCGTAAAGCAGGGCGACGTTATCGGGAAGGGTAAGCTTGTGTACAAGGGTGTTGTTGTAAGTGAAATTACACTCGTTGCTCAGCAGGATGTTAAAAAGAATTATGTGTGGGCATTATTTGGCTGGGTTGAAAAGCTTCTTAGTTCAAAGCTCTTTGTAACGCTTTTTGTGCTTGTAATTATTGCGTTGATAGTGTACCTCAGCTTTACCAATAAAAAAAGGAAGAACAGAAGACGCAGAAAGAATCGTGTCGATATAGTTAAGGATTATAGCAAACTTGCTAAATAAGAAGTATGTAATTTGTGTATTTTTTTAAATTTGCCTCGCGAGAAAAATAGGTGAAAAACAAAGAAAAAACGAGCATACGAGAGTTTGCGGTTGTTATTTAAAATTTCTTTTAAAAAAGTGTTGACTTATCCGCATTGCTGTGATAATATATCAAAGCAATGCGGGGTTTTTATGCCCCTAAACTATTACGGAGGTATACATTTATGTCTACTTATATGCCTACAGGCAAAACAGAGCGCCAGTGGTATGTACTTGACGCAGCAGGCAGAACTCTCGGTGAAGTTGCTGTAGAGGCAGCTGTTCTTCTTCGCGGTAAGCACAAACCTACATTCGCTCCCCACGCTGATTGCGGCGATAGCGTTATCATCATCAACGCTGCAAAGGTTGTTCTTACAGGCAACAAGCTTGAGGACAAATATTATCACCATCACACAGGCTACATCGGCAACCTTAAATCTGTTAAATACGGCATTCTTATGAAAGAAAAGCCCGAATTTGCAGTTCAGAAGGCTGTTAAGGGTATGCTCCCCGATAACACTCTCGGTAGAGCAGCTATGGCTCGTCTTCGTGTTTATGCTGGTGCAGAACACGAACAGGCAGCTCAGAAGCCTATCGTTAGAGAATTTTAAGGGAGGAGGCAATAATTATGTACGAAAGTAAAGCTTATTTCTACGGCACAGGTAGAAGAAAAAAATCAGTTGCTCGTGTTCGTGTATATCCCGGCACAGGTAACGTAACTATCAATGATAGAGATATCGATGATTACTTCGGTCTTGAAACACTCAAACTTATCGTTCGTCAGCCTCTTGCTCTTACAGAGAGTCTTGAAAAATACGATGTTGTTTGTCGTGTATCAGGCGGCGGTGTAACAGGCCAGGCAGGTGCTATCCGTCATGGTATCGCAAGAGCTCTTCTTCAGTCTGAAGATGATGTTCGTCCTGTACTCAAAAAAGCAGGTCTTCTTACACGTGACCCCAGAATGAAAGAAAGAAAGAAATACGGTCTCAAAGGCGCTCGTCGTGCACCTCAGTTCTCAAAGAGATAATCAGTATTATTTCAGAGTATTCAAAAACCCCGAAACCACAACGGTTTTCGGGGTTTTCTTTATGCTTTGTTTGCGCTTTGGTACAAATTTGATGTAAGTTTTATTTTGTTATAATTTCAGTGATCTTGTTATATGCACCTTATAAATTTGATGTTCCTAATCATAAAACAACCACCGTTTGAAAAATTAGAGTTTTCTGCTTCTTCCGACTTTGAATTAACAAGCGTTTTTATCTAACCTCTCATTACAATAGGGGTAATAATGCTTTTTCATGCAAAAAATCAGGTAAGACCACTCGCGCTTTACACCATATGTTTTCATAAAATTTGATCATCATTTGCTTTTGTTGATCATTCTGCTGATTTTTGCTGTTAATATAAAAGTATGTAACAAAAAACCGCTTTCTTAACGAAAGCGGTTAAAAGTTTAAGTGAATTAGTCTTCGTCAACAAAGAGTTTGCTTCTTAAATCAGCGTGAACATCTTCAAGACCATTGTATTCATTATAAGCTTTTGCAAGCTTGTTGAAGTTCTTAATAAGGATAGCCTGACCAATCATAAAACCGAATACGGGGATAAGAAGTGTGTACATAAGAACAAGTGCACCGCTCTCACTGGTTTTAAGATCATAACGGGGAGCATTTGATTTAAGTCTCTGACCGAGCATAACTTTCCAAACAAGGCCGAAAATACCAAGTGTTACAAAGTTGAGGAGCCAAACGAAAACGAATTTCATTGTCTTTCTGCCGTCACCATCGCAAACCTTGTTAACATCATTTGAAAACTTAGTCCAGAAAACGATAGGATAAATACCGAATGTAATAATTCCGAGAAGGATAAAAATAAAATAACTTCTTTCTTTAATAGGATTTACCATTTCTAAAACTCCTTTGAGCGTATATTTACTCCATAAGTATATTATATATTTTTGTAAAAATCAAGTGTTTTGAAAATTTAATACCTGTTTTTTACAAAAAAATACTGTTTATGTGCTGATTACAGGCGTTTTCTTGCATTGGTGCATAAAAAAACACGTAAAAACGCTTTATTATGGTTAAATATTAAAAAACAATAATTTGTATCATTGACATTCACATCAATATGTGGGATAATAACCTGTAATTTTATTTTATATATTTATATATAAGGGGGACTTCTTTTGAAGAAAGAGCTCGCAAAGCAGTATGATCCCAAAAACGTTGAGGATCGTATATATCAATTTTGGCTTGAGGGTAACTACTTCCACGCAAAATGTGAGGAGGATAAGCCAACCTATACAATAGTTATTCCGCCACCCAATATTACGGGTCAGCTCCATATGGGTCACGCGCTTGATAACACCTTGCAGGATATACTCATCCGTTGGAAGAGAATGTCAGGTTTTGATACACTCTGGCTTCCCGGTACAGACCACGCTTCTATTGCTACCGAAGCAAAAATTGTTGAAACAATGAGGGCAGAGGGTATATCAAAGGACGATATTGGTCGTGACGGTTTCCTTGAAAGAGCATGGGATTGGAAAAAACAGTATGGCGGCAGAATTATCGAACAGCTTAAGAAATTAGGCTCATCATGTGACTGGTCAAGGGAGCGTTTTACTCTTGATGAGGGTTGCTCACGTGCAGTTCGTGAGGTTTTTGTCCGTCTTTATGAAAAGGATCTTATCTACAGAGGTAACCGTATGGTTAACTGGTGCCCCTGCTGTAACACTTCAATTTCCGATGCGGAGGTTGAGTATGAGGAGCAGGATGGTAAATTCTGGCATCTTCTTTATACTGTTAAAGAAACAGGGGAAAAGCTTGAACTTGCCACAACACGTCCCGAAACAATGCTTGGTGATACAGCCGTTGCTATTAATGCGGAGGATGAAAGATATAAGCATCTTCACGGTTGTCACGTTATTCTTCCGCTTCTTAATAAAGAGATTCCTATTGTTTGCGATGAACATGCCGATATGACAAAGGGTACAGGTGTTGTTAAAATCACTCCTGCACATGACCCCAATGACTTTGAGGTTGGTCTTCGTAACAATTTACCTATTGTTCGTACATTTACTTATGACGGTCATCTTACCGGTGCTGAGGATAAGCGTATTGCAGACGAGCTTATTGCAAGCGGTAAGGCTACCGAGAATGAGCCGGAAGTGCTTGATTGCGGTAAATACGCAGGTATGACCACAATGGAAGCTCGTAAGGCTATCCTTGCAGACCTTGAAGCAGGCGGATATATCAAAGAGATTGAGCCTTTGAAACACGAGGTTGGTACTTGCTACCGTTGTCACAGCACTATTGAGCCTATGGTATCAAAGCAGTGGTTCGTTCGTATGGCTCCTCTTGCAAAGCCCGCTATCGAATCAGTTGAAAAGGGCGAGGTTACATTCGTACCTGAAAGATTTACAAAGAACTATCTTAACTGGATGCGTGGCACACGTGACTGGTGTATCTCACGTCAGCTCTGGTGGGGTCACAGAATCCCTGCATGGTATTGCGAGGATTGTGGTGAAATGATAGTATCCAAAACTGATATTGATGCTTGTACAAAGTGCGGCAGCAAGAATATTATTCAGGATGAGGATACTCTTGATACTTGGTTCAGCTCTGCTCTTTGGCCATTCTCAACATTAGGTTGGCCTGATGATACTGCAGATTTACGCCATTATTATCCCACAAATACACTTGTTACAGGTTACGATATTATTGGCTTCTGGGTTAGCCGTATGATTTTCTCTGCTCTTGAATATACGGGTGAAGTACCCTTTGATACTGTTCTTATTCACGGTCTTGTTCGTGATGCTCAGGGCAGAAAAATGTCTAAATCTCTTGGTAATGGTATTGATCCCCTTGAGATTATCGATCAGTACGGTGCCGATGCATTAAGGTTCTCACTTGCTACAGGTAACAGTCCTGGTAACGATATGCGCTTTATGCCTGAAAAAATCGAGGCAAGCCGCAACTTTGCCAATAAGCTCTGGAATGCTAACAGATTTATTCTTATGAATCTTGATGAGAATGAACCTGCACCCCATATTCCCGAAAACCTTGCAACAGAGGATAAATGGATTCTTAGCCGTTTCAACACTCTTGTTAAAGCAGTTCAGAACTCACTTGAAAACTTTGAACTTGGTATTGCGGTACAGAATCTTTATGATTTCATCTGGGATGTATTCTGCGATTGGTATATCGAAATTGCAAAAATCCGCCTTAACGGTGATAACGAAGAGGGTAAGAAGACTGCAAGAGCCGTACTTGTTTACGTAATGTCAAATACACTTAAGCTTCTTCATCCTTTTATGCCCTTTATTACAGAAGAAATATGGCTTGCACTTCCTCACGATGGTGATTCAATTATGGTTTCACCCTGGTGTGTATATGATGATGCACTCAGCTTCCCTGAGGAAGAGGCTGCCATGGAGCGTGTTATGTCTGCTATTAAGGCTATCCGAAACCGCCGTGCAGAAATGAATGTTCCTCCTTCAAAGAAAGCAAAGCTTTATATTGCTACAAAGTATACAGAGGATTTCACAAACGGTGCAGTATTTATGACAAGACTTGCATCAGCTTCTGAAGTTGAGGTTGGTGATTCCTTTGAGATTGAGGGTAGCGTTTCTGTAATTACAGAATCTGCTAAAATATTCATTCCTCTTAATGAGCTTGTTGATTTCGAGGCAGAAAAGGCAAGACTTACAAAAGAGCTTGATGCAGCTAAAAAGGATCTCCAGTTTGTTGAAAACAAGCTTAATAACCCCGGATTTGTTTCTAAAGCACCTGAAAAGGTTATTGCTCAGGAACGTGAAAAGCAGGCTAAGTATTTAGATAAAATCGCAATGCTCGAAGAAAGTCTTGAAAAACTTAAATGATTTATACAGAAGCAGTAGATTATATCCATTCATTACTTAAATTCGGTATCCGTCCCGGTCTTTCCGGGATGGATGCCTTGTTGCGTTTACTTGGTAATCCTCACAATGATTTGGAGTTTATTCACGTTGCAGGAACAAACGGAAAAGGCTCAACCTCTACCGCAATTTCCAATGTTATGATTGATGCAGGTTACAAGGTGGGTTTGTATACGTCACCTTACGTTTCAGAGTTTCTTGAGCGAGTTCAGTTTTGCGGTAAGCCCGTATGTAAGGATATTTTTGCGCAGAGTGTGGAAAATGTAAAATCGGGTGTTGAAACTCTTCAGACAGAGGGGATTACAATTACTGAATTTGAAGCGTTGACTGCCGCCGCATTGATGTGCTTCAAAGCACTTCAATGTGATATTGTTGTTCTTGAAGTAGGTCTTGGTGGCAGACTTGATGCTACAAACGTTATCAAAACCCCGCTTGCAAATGTTATTACATCGCTTTCAATTGACCACGCTTCGATTTTAGGGGATACTATTGAAGAAATAGCCTTTGAAAAATGCGGTACGATAAAGAGTAATGGTAAGGTTGTATGCTCCTACGGTCAGCCTGAGGGTGCGCTCAAGGTTGTTAAGGATACCTGCCAAAAAAATAATTGTACTCTTGTAATACCTGGTGAAAGTGATATTAAGGTGTTGAAATCCGATTTGTTCGGTACAGATTTTTTGTACAAGGATAAAGAGTATTCGACAGCTCTTTCGGGTTTGCATCAGCTTAAAAATATGACTTGTGTCATTGAAGCCTGCAGTATTCTTTCTGAAAAATTCAGTGTTACTTGTGAAAATGTTTTTAACGGAATAAAAGCTACAACACTTCCTGCAAGGGTTGAGGTGTTATCTCAAAAGCCTCTTATAGTTCTTGATGGTGGTCATAATGAGGATGGAGCAAAAGCCTTTTTTGATGTAATAAAAGGATACCTTCAGGATAAATCAAGGGTTGTTGTTATGGCAGGTATGATGGCAGATAAAAATGTGGAGGCGTCTCTGAAGAGTTTAATGAGTAGTTGTGGTACATTCGTTTCAGTTACTCCTGAAAATCCACGTGCTATGAGCTGTTTGGAACTTTCGCAGATTGCTGAAAAATATTGCCCATCGGTCAAATCTTTCCATAAAGCAACGGAGGGTGTTGACTATTGTTTAAGTGAGCTTACCGGTGATAAAATATTTCTTGTTGTCGGTTCACTTTATCTTGCAGGTGAAGTAAGGGAGCATATTATCGAAAAGCTTAATTTACAATTTAATAATTGATTTAATTAAAATTAAGTGGTAAAATGTATATATTAAAGGAGGCGGAGACAATGGTAGAATTTGATGCCTTTGCAGGCGGTATAGAATTTGGCGGTCTGCGTAATATTCTTGAGATTAAAATTCTTATTTGCTATATATTAAAATCTGTGAAAAAACCGATGAAGCGTACACAGATTTGCGATTCCTTGCAGAAAACGGGGCTTGTCAATTATTTTGACGCTAACTCTGCAATAGATGAACTTCTCGAAACGGGAACTATTGTCGAAGATGTTTATGTTGGCGAAACCCATCTTGTTGTAACACCTCTTGGTGCGAAAAGTGCAACAGAGCTTGAAAACACTCTTCTTCCCGGTGTTAGGGACAGAGCAGTAAAGGCGGCTCTTAATATAGTTGCACGTGCTAATTCCGAGCGTGAAAATATTGTTGAAATCAAGAAGGTTGAAGAGGGTGTTGACGTTACCTTCAAAATTTTAAGTAAGGAAGAGGTTTTGCTTTCTCTTACCCTTAACGTGTCCGACGTTTTACAAGCGGAGCAGCTTAAGGAAGGTTTCCTTGATGATCCTGCTTCACTCTATGCTGATATTATCGACAGATTAATCGGATCAAAATAAAAATAATGTGTGAATTTGAGTCTATACTTCGGTATAGGCTCTTTTTTTATGATTAAAACGGAAATTAACGATAATAATATTGTTGAATAATTTAACAGGAAGTGACTCTGTGAATGATATTATCCTAAAAATGAAAGACATATCCAAAAGCTTTTCAGGTGTACCTGCCTTGAAAAACGCATCTCTTGAGCTTAGGTCAGGTGAGGTTGTCGCACTTATGGGTGAAAATGGTGCCGGTAAATCTACGTTGATGAAAATACTTACGGGCATATATGAACGCGATAGCGGTGAGGTTGAGGTTTTTGGTAAAAAAGTAGAGTTTCAAAATGTACGTCAATCCCAGGAAATGGGGGTTGCGATTATACATCAGGAATTGAATATGCTTAAGGATTTAACGGTTGCGCAGAATATATATATTGGACGTGAGCCTAAAAAATGGGGCATATTTATTGATGACAGCAAAATGGAGCGTGATGCAAAAAAACTCCTTGAATACGTGGGAATAAACATTTCTCCGTCTGAAAAGCTGGGTAAACTTACTGTAGGTAAGCAGCAGATGGTAGAGATAGCAAAGGCGATTTCACTTGATTCAGGCATTCTTGTACTTGATGAGCCTACTGCGGCACTTACATCCGTAGAGGTTGATGAACTTTTTAGAATCATGGGTGAGCTTAAGGCTAAGGGAATAGGTATGATTTATATATCCCACCGTATGGATGAAATAAAAAGGATTTCTGACAGAGTAACGGTGATGCGTGATGGTGAATATATAGGTACAGTCAACACAAGGGAAACAAATAATGATGAAATTGTAAAAATGATGGTTGGCAGAGAAATTTTGGGTAATATTAAAGAAAAGAGCACTTGTGATGAAAATGCACCTGTTGTGCTTGAGGTGGAAAATCTTTGTGTTGATGATACAGTTAAAAACGTAAGCTTTAATTTGCGAAAAGGTGAAATACTTGGCTTTTCGGGGCTTATGGGATCAGGCAGAACCGAAGTGGCTCGTGCAATATTCGGTGCCGATAAAATTGATGCAGGCACCATAAAGCTTAATGGTACAGCGGTTAAAATAACTTCACCTGCCGAGGCTGTAAAGCAGGGTGTATGTTATATTCCCGAGGACAGAAAGCGTCACGGACTTTTGCTTGGTAAAACGGTTACGGATAATTCTGTTCTTGCAAGTGTAGGGGAGTATCAAAAACTTGGGTTCATTAATGATAAGGCTGCCGCAACAGATGCCGAAAAGGTGAATAAAAAGCTTCGTACAAAAACCTCTTCTATGAATCAGATTTTGCGGAATCTTTCAGGTGGTAATCAGCAAAAGGTTGTTGTTGCTCGGTGGCTTATAAAAGATGCGGATATATTCATTTTCGATGAACCTACAAGGGGCATTGATATAGGTGCAAAAAGTGAGATGTACGAGCTTATGGAGGAACTTACACGAAACGGGAAATCAATAATTATGATATCATCCGAGCTTGCAGAAATAAGACGATGCTCCGATAGAGTTATTGTTATGTGTGAGGGCAGAATTACGGGTGAATTACCTATAGAGGAAGCTACTCAGGAAAATATAATGAAATACGCTATGTTAAGGTAAAGGGGAATTAAAATGGATAAAATAAAAGACAATCCTGATAATTCATTAAAAAATTTCTTTAAAAAAAGTAAGCAGAATGCGATTATAGTTGTTGCTCTTTTTGTACTTGCTTTTTTGTTCTACCTTCTGAATCCGAATTTCCTCAATGAGTTTAACATTATAAGTATGGCACAGTCACTTGCGCCCTATGCCATTATGGGTCTTGGTGTCACCTTTGCCATTGCAACTGGGGGAATTGACCTTTCTATAGGTACGGTGTGTATAGCCTCATCGGTAGTTGCAGGTAAACTTTATACCGAAGGGATGATACCTATAGGTCTTACAATACCTGTTATGATTTTTATCGGTGCGTTATTCGGACTTATTAACGGATTCCTTATTGCGAAGCTTAAATTACCTGAATTCATTGCAACACTCGGTACAATGATGGCTTCACGAGGACTTTCTGCAATAATTGTGAATTCACCAAACGTTTTTTATCCTACGGGTACGTGGTTTAATAAGGTTTTCTCTAACTATAACGGCTTTCCATCGGGACTATTGTGGGTAGCAGGATTTACCCTTATATCTATGTACCTTATGTATAAAAATAAAATTGGCAGATATATTCTTGCTATCGGCTCAAATGAAGAAGCAACAAGGCTTTCGGGTATCAGAACAGATAATTACAAAATAACAGCTTATGTTATAACGGGCGTGTTTGCAGGTATAGCGGCAATTTTCTGGTCTTCATCATTTGTTACGGTTGCATCGGCAACGGGTAACGGAATGGAGCTTGATGCAATTGCAGGTGTATATATAGGTGGTACCTCTGCCGCCGGAGGTGTAGCCTCGGTTGGAGGTTCCGTTATAGGGGCGGCTATGCTCGTTGTTATAAGGTCGGGATTAAACTTCGTTCTTGCAAGATATAATCTTAACGTGAATTCAACCTACGTTACATTTGTTCTGACGGGTGTAATTGTTGTGATTTCGGTTCTTATTGATATCTTGAAAAATAAAAAGAAAAAATAAACGGGAGGCTTATTATGAAAATTAAGCAAATTATTTCTATGGTGTTGTCGTTGGTGATGCTTACCACATTTTTTTCAGGGTGTGGTAGTGATACTCAAGACAATACGGCGACTACTTTAGATGGTACAACGGGTAATACAAACTTAAATAAAACAATTGCTGTTGTAGCAAAAGGTGAGTCACACGCGTTCTGGCAGACTGTAAAAAGGGGTGCAGAGGATGCGGCTAAAAAATACGGATATTCACTAACTTTCCGTGGTCCTGCTTCGGAAAGCTCATCGGATTTGCCATCGCAGAAGGAAATGGTGCAGACAGCACTTTCTAATAATGTATCAGGTCTAGTACTTGCAACAATAGGTGAAGGCTTTGCGGATATGCTGACACAGGCGTACGACAAGAAAATTCCTGTTGTTCAGTTCGATAGCGGTATATGGGAAGCGGATATAAAAACACTTGATAACCATAATAAAAATCCTATAGTTTCAACAGTTGCAACCTCGAACAGAAATGCGGCTGTTATTGCGGCAGAAAATTTTTATAAGGAGCTTAAGGATAACATTTCAAAGTCAGATGATAAGTTTGTTATAGGTGTTATTCAGCACGATGAAACTCAGACGGGTATTGATCGAGCCGAAGGTTTTACGGAAAAATTCAAAGAACTTGCGGATAATGATAAGGAAACAAAAGGTAAGTATGTTATCGAAAAAGAGGTAAAGCCCGGCGATGCAAACAACGCTTACGTTGATGCACTTAATGCACTTGTTGAAAAGGGTGCAAAGGCGATTTTTATGTCTAACGAGGGTGTTGTAAAGCAGGTAAGTGACGCTATTGCCGCCAATAGCGGAAAGTACGACGGCATTATTTTCAGCGGCTTTGATGCAGGTACAAAGCAGATTCAATGGATAAAAGATAAGGATTCAAAAACAAAGCTTGTAGGCTCTGTGGCACAGGATTCCTATAAAATCGGCTACAACGCAGTTGAGCAATGTGTCTTTGCCATTGAGGGTAAGGAAGTTAAAGCTAAGGTTGATATTGCAGGTCAGTGGTATAACACAACCAATATTGACAAAATGATTCAAGAAAAAATAGTTTACGAGGGCTAAATAAAAAAAGCACATCGCAAGGTATACCCCTGCGGTGTGCTGTTTTGCATTATTTTGTTATTTCTTACATCCGCATGAGCCTTCGGGATTGAAAGGTGTTGCACATTCGTCGCATTTGTAGTTAGGCGGGAAAAATTCATCAATTGGGAAATGGATACGCTTGAATGCATCGCAAGGATCTTCTGAATTACAGCTGCATTCCTTTGTTGGAATACAGAAATCGTAAGCAGGTATAAGCATCTGAACATCGCGCTCTAACTGTATAATTGTAAATAGACCTAATGTAACCTTAACGGCTTTTTCACAGCAACCGCCGAAGCTTCCGTCAAAGCAGCAGCAGATATTGCGCGGAAGATTATCACAGCAGTCACCTAAGGTGTTGCAACAGTCACAAACACGGCATATTTCTGCGTTAAGCACAATTGGGTCAACACATTGAACTTTTGCTTTCGGGTTAGTGTTACCGACGGGATTTTGTTCATCACAACCGTCGGCAATGTATTTCGAGGTGAATATTTTAACGTTACCCTCACTGCCGTAAAGTATACATTTTTTACCGAAGGTAGCAAGGCCTTCGAGGGTGTTGCAGGCTCCACCCGAGCAGGTTATTGCATCAAGTGTAACCTTGATGAAGAAGGTGAGGTCAACGGAATAACAACCTTTGTTAAAAGGTACCTTTTCGACCTCTACCAAACAGTTAAGTATCTGAGCACAACGGGGTCTTACGCTTGTTGCAGCTTCAAGTATTTGCTGACCGCAATCCGTAAGATATAAACGTAAATCCGTTACACAGTCTTTGTCGGCACAAGAGTCATAAACTCTGTTAGTGTCAACACAAATGGCTTCCTTGATGTGATTGAGCTCGTTTCCCGAATATTTTTCGGCCATATTTCTTCCTCCAAAAAAATAATATTGAAGCCTTTTAGAAAACTTCAATATTATTCTATGAAAGCTATTCTGTTAAGTTACAAAATTAATCTATTTTTTCTCCTAAATTAAAGGGCGGTACATATTCCTCAGATGCAGAGGAAAGTTCCTGCATAAAGCCGTCTTCTATTCCTGAATCAAGAAGATATTTTTCAATTTCTTTGTATTCCTCAGGTGTAAGTCGTCGGTTAAGAGCGTCTGTATTACAGCCTTCAATAGGTGTAAATTGACTCATAAGGCTGAATAACACTTGGTTTTCCTTAAAATTATCTTTTACCCAATCAATAATTCGCTTTGTATTATCTAATTGACCTGGTAATATGAGGTGCCTTATAATTACGCCTTTTTCCATAATGCCTTCGCGGTTTATTTTATAGTCACCGACCTGATTATACATCTCTTTGATGGCTTTTGTAGTGGTTTCGAAATAATTCGGTGCTTGCGAATATTTTATACTCAGGTCATCATAGGCGTATTTAAGGTCAGGGATAAATATCTGCACCTTACCCTTTAAAAGATGTAATGCTTCGAGGCTTTCGTAACCTCCGCAGTTGTAAACAACAGGCACAGGGAGAGGAGTGTTTAATGATTCTGCAACGGATCTTACAAAGTGGGATGGTGTAACAAGATTAATGTTGTGTGCCCCTTTATTTATAAGCTCCTGATAAATGCTTTTTAGTTCGTCTACAGTAATCTCCTTGCCGAAATTTCCTCTGCTTATTTTTATATTCTGGCAATAAATACATTGCAGATTACAACCTGAAAAGAAGATTGTTCCGCTTCCTTTTGTACCGCTTATAGGAGGTTCTTCCCAGAAGTGGAGATCGGCGCGGGCAATTACCGGGTTTTCACCCATATTGCAAAAGCCCTTACCCCTTGGGGCAAGAGCTTCTCTTTTTATATTACATTTTCTGGGACATAAATTACAAATGTACATATTATCACTTATTGTTTTGTAAGATATTTCAATGAAGACCAGCCTAATGTTCCGTTGTAGTCAACGTAAGCCCAATCACCGTAAATTGCAACAACGTTTACTGTTTCACCCTTAGGCATACTTGTTATTGCAACACTTGAGGTCTCATCGGGTAAATCGCGGATTGATAATGGGTCATTTTCCGTGGAAACCTTGTATGTTCCTGCACCTTGACCTGCTTCGGATTTCTGTGCTGTCATATTTGCATATTCAAGGGAAATCCATCCGTAATCATTACCTTTTTTTATGAATCCCCAGTCATCATATATTGCAACAATCTCGACAGTTGCATTCTCGGGTATTGTTGTAACCTTGTTGCTTTCGGTGGATGGCTCACTTCTTACGTTAAGCTCACCGCCCGTACCTGTGATTTTGTATGTGCCGAGATATTTGCCGTTACCTGCAGGTGCAGGTGTTTCGGGTTCAATGGAAACTTCCTCTTTTTTTACGGGGATTTTATTTTCGGTAGGGGGAGTAACCTCGGGAATGTCTGAATATTGCTCGGTAACACCTCTTTCTGTGGTGTCAACGGGAACTTCAGCTTTTTTTGTTTCAACGACAGTTGCAACAGCAGTAATTATTATTCCGAAAACTATAAGCACGATTGCTATAGAGATTACAGCCTTGTTCTTTTTGTTCATTAAGGAAGCCTCCTTTGGTAATTATGGAATAATTATAACAAGAATACTATGGAAAATCAATATGTTTGTGTTGTACTTATTTATATATTATAAAATAAAATTACATTATAATGGTTGATATTTTATGACATAATATGATATAATAACGTGAATGTTTGCAGTCTTGATTTACGGGTGGTGTTTTTGTGGTAATTTTCGGCATAGATCCGGGCTATGCGATTGTTGGTTGCGGTGTCGTAAGATACGAATCAAATAATTTTAGTCTTATGGGCTATGGTGCGGTTACTACCCATAAGGATACACCATTCAATGAACGTTTACTTAAGATTTACAATGATATTACGGAGCTTCTTGAAAAGTTTAAGCCCGATGCGGTTAGTATAGAACGCTTGTATTTTAACACTAACCAGAAGACTGCTATTGATGTTGCTCAGGCAAGGGGCGTTATTGTACTTGCAGTTGAACGTTTAGGTATTCCTTTATTTGAATATACACCTTTACAGGTTAAGCAAAGTATTGTGGGCTATGGCAGAGCCGAAAAACAGCAGGTGCAGGAAATGACACGTATGTTTTTGCATCTTGATAAAATACCTAAACCTGACGATGCGGCGGATGCGCTGGCACTTGCTATTTGCCACGGTCATTCCAGCGGCTCACTTATGCTTGGTGCAGTTGACAGGAGGAATTGAATTTGTTTTATAGTCTTACAGGTAAAATAATCAATATTTCAGATCAGAGCGTTGCTATTCTTTGTGGTGGTGTAGGCTTCAAGTGCTTTTCTACAAGAAATACACTTTCAAAGCTTTCTGCTGAAAAGAGTGATAGTGTTACGGTTTTTACATATCTTAATGTCAGGGAGGATGCACTTGATTTATTCGGTTTTGCTACAGAGCAGGAGCTTGAAGCCTTCAAGCTTTTAATCGGTGTGTCGGGGGTTGGTCCTAAAGCTGCACTTGCTATATTATCCGAGCTTTCGCCCGATAGCTTTGCGGTTGCTGTGGCATCAGGTGATGCGAAGGCGATTACTGCTGCTAATGGTGTTGGTCCCAAACTTGCTCAAAGAGTTATTATGGAGCTTAAGGATAAAATCGGCAGCGTTTCCTTTATATCGGAGGAAAGCGGTGCCGTATCCAATGCGGTAAGCAGTGTGAACAGTATGAGCAATACTTCGGAGGCAATTTCTGCACTTACCGCCCTTGGTTATTCGCAGTCGGAGGCTTCTGTTGCGGTAAGTAAACTTTCCCCGAGCTTATCTGTTGAGGAGCTTATTAAGGGTGCATTAAAAAATATGACACTTCGTTTTTAAGGAGATAAAATATGAATGATTTTTTCGTTGCGGATGAAGAAAGGGTAATTGCTCCCGAGTTCATAACTGATGATAATGATATTGAAACATCACTTCGTCCTCACGCCCTTGACGAGTATATCGGTCAGGAAAAAGTTAAGGAAAACCTAAAAATATATATTGAAGCAGCCAAAAAACGTCACGAATCATTAGATCACGTTCTTTTGTATGGTCCTCCCGGTCTTGGTAAAACTACTCTTGCGGGTATTGTTGCTAACGAAATGGGTGTTCAGATTCGTGTTACTTCAGGTCCTGCTATTGAAAAACCGGGTGATCTTGCGGCGCTTCTTACAAGTCTTAATGACGGTGATATTTTATTTATTGATGAAATCCATCGTCTTTCGAGAAGTATTGAAGAGGTGTTATATCCTGCTATGGAGGATTTTGCTCTTGATATTATTATTGGTAAAGGTCCTTCGGCTCGTTCAATTCGTCTTGATTTAAAACGCTTTACCCTTATTGGTGCTACTACACGTGCAGGACAGCTCTCTGCACCCTTGCGTGACCGATTCGGTGTTATTTTAAGGTTGGAGCTTTACTCACCTCAGGAACTTGCGAAGATTGTTCAACGTAGTGCAGGAATACTTAACATCGAGGCAGAGGAAGATGGTGCTCTTGAAATTGCTTCACGTTCAAGAGGCACACCACGTATTGCTAACCGACTTCTTAAACGTGCACGTGACTATGCTCAGGTTATGGCGGATGGTGTTATTACTGTTGATTCTGCACAGAAATCGCTTCAGCGTATGGAAATTGATGAGCTTGGTCTTGATCTTGTTGACCGAAATCTTTTACGTGCAATGATAGAAAATTACAACGGCGGTCCTGTGGGACTTGATACTATTGCGGCACTTATAGGTGAAGAGGCTGTTACTATAGAAGATGTTTATGAGCCTTATCTTATGCAGTTAGGCTTCCTTATGCGAACACCACGTGGCAGAAAAGTTACCCCTGCAGGTTACAGGCATCTTGGCCTTACACCACGTGAGGAAGATTCTGCACAAGGAACATTATATTCATATTGATTTTTTTGGAGATGATTATTTATGGGTAGACTTTTTGGTACTGACGGTGCCCGAGGTGTTGCTAACTCCGAATTGACTTGTGAGCTTGCAATGCAGATTGGCAGAGCCGCAGCAATGGTTCTTACACAGCATTCTAAAAAACGTCCCAGAGTTCTTATAGGTATGGATACGCGTGCATCCTCACAGATGCTCGAATCCTCTATTTCTGCAGGTCTTTGTTCCGTTGGTGCAGACGTTATGCTTCTTGGTGAAATTCCTACACCTGCAGTTGCTTTCCTTGTAAAGAAATACGAGTATGATGCGGCTGTTATGATTTCCGCATCACATAACCCATGTGAATATAACGGCATCAAGATTTTTCAGGGTAACGGATATAAGCTTCCCGATGCACTTGAAGAAGAGATCGAAAGAATTATTCTTGATAAAACGCAGATTCCTCCCGTTAAGGTAGGGGGAGAAGTCGGTAGAATTACCCGATCAAAAACTGCGGTAATTGATTATGTGGAATATTTGTGTGGTATTGCGGAAAACGATCTTTCTGAATATAATCTTAAAGATTTCAAGGGTCTTAAAATTGCGGTTGATTGCTCAAACGGTGCATCATCCGTTACCGCACCGCAGATTTTTATGAATCTTTGTGATGACTGCTATTTTCTTGCTTGTCATCCCAACGGCACAAATATTAATGAGAATTGCGGTTCAACACACCTTGAAATACTTCAGGATTTTGTTGTACGTAACGGCTGTGATGCAGGTCTTGCTTTCGATGGTGATGCTGACAGATTTCTTGCAGTTGACGAAAAGGGTAACGTTGTTGATGGCGATAGACTTATCGCAATTTTTGCAAAGCATATGAAATCCAAGAACAAACTCAAAAATAACTCAGCGGTTGTTACTGTTATGAGTAATATGGGTTTCTTTAAGTTCTGTGAGGATAATGATATCAATTGCGAAAAAACAAAGGTTGGTGACAGATACGTTCTTGAAAATATGTTGGAGAACGATTATTTGATCGGCGGTGAGCAGTCAGGTCACATTATTTTCCTTGAACACGCTACTACCGGTGACGGTGAGCTTTCTGCACTTAAGCTTCTTTGTGTTATGAGGGAAAGCGGAAAGACCTTGTCAGAATTAGCGTCTGAGATGCAGATATTCCCCCAGGTTCTTATAAATGTTCGCGTTTCTGATTTCGGCAAGGCAAGGTTTCCGCGTGATAATGAAATTAAAAATGCTATTGAAGCGGCTGAAAAAGAGCTTGGTGACGACGGCAGAGTGCTTGTTCGTGTTTCGGGAACAGAGCCCCTTGTTCGTGTTATGCTTGAAGGCAAGGATGAGGAAAAAATCAACATTCTTGCTCAGGAAATTGCTCAGGTTGTTAAGGAGAGATTACTTTAATGCGTATTTCCGATGGATGGAAAGATTATGAAATTATTGATTGCTCTGACGGTGAAAGGCTTGAAAGGTGGGGGGATATCCTCCTCATAAGGCCTGATCCTCAGGCGTTATGGAATACAGAGCGTAAAAATCCCTTGTGGAAAAAAGCTCACGCAAGATACCTTCGCTCCAATCAGGGTGGCGGTGCATGGCAGTTTTACAAAAAAATACCTGAGGTGTGGCAGATAGGCTACAGAGATTTAAGATTTAATCTTAAGCCAATGGGCTTTAAGCATACGGGAGTTTTTACAGAACAGGCATGCAACTGGGATCTTGTTGCAGATATCATTGAAAAAAGCGGTAGAGATGATGTCAAGGTGCTTAATCTTTTCGCTTATACGGGTGCAGCTACAATAAGTGCCCTTAAAAGCGGTGCTTCCGTTTGCCACGTTGATGCCTCAAAGGGTATGGTGCAGTGGGCAAAGGAGAACGCCGTCGCAACGGGTGTTGCTGACAGAAGCGTAAGGTGGATTGTTGACGATTGTATGAAATTTGTTGCACGTGAGATAAGGCGTGGCAATAAATACGATATAATCATTATGGATCCGCCCTCGTACGGCAGAGGTCCCGGCGGTGAGGTGTGGAAGCTTGAAAACGAGATTTATGGATTCGTTGATCAATGTAAGGAACTCCTTACCGATAAATCACTTGCAGTTTTAATAAACTCATATACAGCTGGTGTTTCACCTGCGGTTATGAGTTACATACTTAATTCTACTGTATCAAAGCAGTTTGGCGGTAAAGCTTATGCTGACGAAATTGGCTTGCCTGTAACGGATAGCGGTCTCGTTTTACCATGCGGCTCAACTGCAGTCTGGACAAAGTAATATGAATAAAATTATTGAATTTAAAGATGTAAGCTTCAGCTATGATGATGAGCGTGATTCAGTTATAAATAATCTTAATCTTGATTTCTACGAGGGTCAGTTTACTTGCGTACTTGGTCATAACGGATCGGGTAAATCTACACTTGCGAAGCTAATAAATGCGCTCAATGTACCTACCTCAGGTAAGGTTATTACCTATGGTTATGATACCTCCGTTGAAGACGATGAGATTGATATAAGACGTAAGGTTGGTATGGTTTTCCAAAATCCCGATAACCAGATTGTTGCAACTATCGTTGAGGATGATGTTGCCTTCGGTCCTGAAAATCTCGGTATTCCTCGTGAGGAAATACGTAAGCGTGTTGATGAAGCACTTAAAATTGTTGATATGTACCAATACAGAAGGCACGAGCCGCACCGACTTTCGGGCGGTCAGAAGCAACGTGTTGCCATTGCGGGTATTATTGCTATGCAAACGAGCTGTATTGTACTTGATGAACCTACTGCTATGCTTGACCCAAAGGGCAGGGCAGAGGTGCTTGATGCATTATTCAGGCTTAAAAATGATTTAGGCATCTCCATTATTCTCGTAACTCATTTTATGGATGAGGCGGTAAACGCCGACAGAATTATTGTTATGAATAACGGCGAGGTTGTGCTTGATGGTACGCCTACCGACGTTTTTACAAATTCAAGTCTTCTTAAATCAATCGGTCTTTCTGTGCCTAAGGCGCTTGAGTTATCGGTTGAGCTTCGTAAAAATGGGGTTGATATAGGTGGTACACCCCTTACTTCTAAGGATTTCTTAGAGGAATATAAAAAATATTTAGTAAACAGAGGTTAAAGAAATGTCCGTTCTTTCGGTGAAAAACTTAATATATGGCTATTCAAAGGGCACACCGTTTGAAAAAGGCGCATTGAAGGGTGTTTCCGTTGATTTCAACGATGGTGAGATTGTAGCAATTATCGGTCATACAGGCTCAGGTAAAAGCACTTTGCTCCAGCACCTTAACGGACTTCTAAAGCCCGATTCGGGACAAGTCCTTTATAACGGCAAAAACATATATGATTCCAAAGAAGATATGCGTCAATGCCGTTTCAATGTAGGTCTTTGTTTCCAATACCCCGAGCAGCAGCTTTTTGAGTCAACGGTTTACAAGGATATTGCCTTCGGACCGAAAAATATGAAACTCTCTGAGGAGGAAATTAGGTCACGTGTGCTCGAAGCAATCGGCTATGTGGGTTTAACTGAAGATTATCTTGAAAAGTCTCCGTTTGATTTATCGGGCGGTGAAAAGCGTAGGGTTGCAATTGCCGGTGTTATTTCTATGCAACCGCGTGTGCTTATACTCGATGAGCCTACAGCAGGTTTAGACCCCGTAGGAAAAAATAACCTTCTTGATTTAATCAGGAAATATAACGAGTCAACGGGCAGTACCGTTATTTTCGTTTCTCATAATATGGATGACGTTGCTTCAGTTGCCCATAGGGTAATCGTTATGAATGACGGTGAGGTTGCTCTTGACGGGTCTGTTGATGAGGTTTATTCCCAAGGTGAAGCTCTTAAGAGTATGGGTCTTGATATACCTGAGATTACGGATATATATCTTGAACTTAAAAATGCAGGCTTAATTGATGGTGCTACCGAGTATACTGTTGAGGGTGCCAAAAATGCTATTCTCCGCAGTCTTGAAAAAGGAGGTAGCGAAAATGATTAAGGATATTACCATAGGTCAGTTTTTCCCGGGGAAATCCGTTATCCATAAAATGGATGCCCGTACAAAGATTTTGCTTACACTTCTTTTTCTTGTGTTTATTTTCGTTTGCAAAAATTTCTGGGCAATGGGCTTACTTTCCTTATTTGCAATTATTTCATATCTTCTTTCACGAATATCTCCAAAAGTTATTCTGAAAAGCTTTAAGCCTTTGTTACCCATTGTCTTGCTTACAACTGTTTTACAGCTTTATTATGTGAACGAAGGCAAAATATTATTTGAAGTAGGTCCCGTTACAGTTACACAAAAGGGTGTGTATATGGCACTTTTTATAACTGTGAGAATATTTACCTTGCTTCTTATAAGCTCTTTACTTACTTATACCACTGCACCTACTGATTTGACCGACGCTATTGAAAAGCTTTTGTCACCGCTTAAGGTTTTTAAAATAGAGGTGCATACCTTTGCTATGATGATGACTATTGCACTAAGGTTTATTCCCACACTCGTTGATGAGATAGATCGCATTATGTCGGCACAGAAGGCAAGAGGGGCAGATTTCGAAAGCGGAAATATGCTCAATAAAGTAAAAGCTTTGTTTCCTATATTTATACCTTTGTTTATTTCCGCGTTCAAAAGGGCAATTGAACTTGCGGATGCTATGTCCTGCCGATGCTATACGGGTGGTGCGGGAAGAACAAGACTCCGTCAGATGAAGTTTTCATATGTTGATGTTATCTGTTCAATTGTTACTGTCCTTGTATGTGGCGGAGTTATTGCATTAAATATTATTTTCAAACAAGTAGTTTAGGTTGTTATATGAGAAATCTTTTGTTTAAGGCCTCTTATGTAGGTTCCGATTTTCACGGGTGGCAGCAGCAAGATAATGCGGTTACCGTTCAGGGTGAAATAAAGGCGGCATTTATCCGTCTTACAGGAGAAATTCCTAATATTATTGGTTGCAGTCGTACCGATGCAGGTGTACACGCAAAGGAATTTTATTTCAGCGTTAAAACTGACTCAACAATACCTATTGATAAATTTCCCGTTGCATTGATGTCTGCAAAGCTTCCCGGTGAAATATCAATCATCAGCTGTACCGAGGTTTCTGATGATTTTAATGCAAGGTATGATTGTGTAAAAAAGGAATATATCTATATTTTTGAAAATAAGGATATTCCGTCACCCTTTAATTATAAAAGGGTACATAATTATAAGTACCAAATGGATGTCGAGCTTATGGATAAGGCATCAAAGCATTTTATAGGTGAGCACGATTTTTCCGCCTTTTGTGCGGTGGGTGCTCAGGTGAATTCAAAGGTACGCACGATTTATGATGCCTCAGTTGAAAAAGAGGGGGATTACGTTATTTTCCGCGTCTGCGGCAACGGATTTTTATATAATATGGTGCGTATTATGGCAGGTACACTTTTATATGTTGCTAACGGAAAGATAGAGTGTGACAGTATTCCTGCAATTATAGAAGGCAAAAACAGAGCCAAAGCAGGTATAACTTTACCTCCTGATGGCTTGTATTTAAACAAAGTTTATTATTCAGGTGAAGAAAATGAAAGTTAAATTTACCGAACTTAACAGCGGATATAAGGGAGAACATCGCGTCGCAAGATTTACAGGTGAAAGCCGAAGCAAAATGATTATCGCTATGGCTTTGGTCAGTGCCTTTGCGTTTGTGCTTCTGCTTTCCTTGGTTGGTGTTATTCCTATAAGTGCCTTGCTTTTGAGGGCAAGGGTAGGTCTTTCGGGTGAAAATGACAGATTACCTATTTCCATTAATACCGAGTCGACGATTGATACCGATGTTCTCGGTGACTGTCTTGTGGTTTTATCTACAGAGAATATTACGGTTTATTCACCTGAAGGTAAAATGCTTTATTCACAACCCCACGTTTTTTCAAAGCCTGCTATTTCCGTAAATAACAACAAGGCTGTTGTTTTTGACCGTGGCGGTAAGGGATTTATTTTGCTTAATGATAATAAAATTATATACGAGGGAACTGCTTCTGCTACCATTATTTCTGCAGAGTACGGCTCAAATGGTTTTTATGCATTGGGTACGAAGGGTGATAGTGCAACAAGTATGCTTACGGTATACAATAAGCATAATAAATCAATTTTCCAATGGAAATGTGCATATGAATACATAGTTGCCATCACGTTATCTGATAACGGAAAATATGTTGGTTGTGCCGTTGCAGGTGCCGAAAACGGTGAGGCGTTCACAACTGTTAAATTCTTTGGTGTTGATTACAAGGAGCCTCTTAACACCCAGACAATAAAAGGTACAATTCCCTTTGATATAGACTTTACGAAACCCGATACACTTATGCTTATTACTGATGTGGGTGTTTATTCTGTAACACGTAAGGGTGAGAAATATACCGAGTGTTCAAAATATTATTCATCCGAGTTTAATTCCTGTCAGCTTTCACCGACAGGTCAGTTTATTGTGACAATTGCAAAATACGGCAGTAAAAATGTTTTTGAAATTAATCTGTTTTCCAAGAAAGGTGAATTAAAGAAAACAATTTCAACTGATTGTGAAATTAAATCAACTTATATAAGTGAAAAATACATTTTTGCTTTAGCCGAAGATAAGGTGCTTGTATATAACCTTAACGGCAAATGTGTTTCTGAAATTGAGTTTAAGGGCGAGGCAATATCATTGTTACCAACAGATGATTTTGTGTTTATAACGTCTTTAGATAAAATTACAAGATGCTTCACGTATGGTGATTCATCAATTGCTTTAACGTCATAAAAACGGAGGTTTTGTTATGAGTATTATTGTTGATGTTGTTCTTTTAGCGATTGTTATCTTTATTGTTGTTCGTTCAGCAAATAAAGGCTTTGTTGCAAGCTTTCTCGATACCTTTGCAACATTTATTTCAGGTGTTGCATCCTTCCTTTTCTGTGGTAAGGTTGCTGACAGTATTTATAATCTTTGCATTAAAGATCTTGTTAAAACAGAATATCTGCAGACTCTTGATGATATGTCAAGTGGTGCAACAACTGCTGATAAAATTTCTGCAATGGTTGATTCGTTACCTGAGGCGGCACTTAAGCTTGCAAATTATTTCGGCACTAACGTTGATGCACTCAAACGTTCCGTAACCGGTGGCTATGGTGCTTCCGATGAAGAACTTATTGAGCTTGTTGCCGAGCAGATTACATATGAAATTATGATAGGCATTACAAAGATAGTTACATTTATCGTTCTTTTTGTCGGTATTGCTCTTCTCATAAGGCTTTTATCACAATTCTTTTCACATACACTTGAAAAGGTGCCGCTTGTTGGTGGCCTTGATACGGTACTTGGCGGTGCATTTGGTTTGATTAAGGGCGGAATAATCATCGCTGCAACAGTTGTTATGCTTTCATTTATAGTTGCTACCGCAGAGGCAGGTTCACCGCTTGTTGTTATCGAGGATTCATTTATTTATAATTTACTTTCGGGAATTAATCCGCTTAAGTAAAGCATAGAAAGAGGTGTTTTTATGAAGGGTTTATTTAAAGGTTGTTTAACTATACCGAATTTATTAAGTTTATTACGAATTGTGCTTGTACCTATTTTTGCATATTTCTATTTGAAAGGCGATATGGGACTTGCGGTTCTTATGCTTGCACTTTCCGGTATTTCCGATTTTCTTGACGGCAAAATTGCACGTCGATTCAATCAGGTGAGTGATTTAGGTAAGGTGCTTGATCCTGTTGCCGACAAGCTTACACAGATTACACTTGCTGCACTATTATTTATGTCTTTTTCATCTGCAAATGATAAAACACTTAAGGCGTTCAGTTGGGTGTTCCTTGTATTTATTATCAAGGAAATTGTTATGGTTTTATTCGGAGGTCTTATGCTTGTTCTTAACCTTCGTCCTTCTGCTGCAGAAATCTGGGGCAAGGCTGCAACTTTTGCATTTTATTTCATAATGATTGTTATTGTGGCGTTAGGCCCGGAAATCGGTATGCTTAACGATATCGTAGGCTTTTCGATTCCTAATAGCGTTATGATGATACTTGTTGTTATTTCGGCAATACTAACTGTTGTAGCATTTTTCAGTTATATTCCCGATACGTTAAAGAAATTTAAAGAGCGTTTCAGCAAAAAGTAATTAATTTCAGGAGATCTATTTATAAATGAGTAACAGAATGATTTGCACAAGGTGCAAAAAAAGACCCGCCGTAATTTTTGTATCAAAGGTTGAGGGTGATAAAACAACTCAGGAGGGCTTTTGTATAAAATGTGCCACCGAGCTTAATATCGGACCTATTAAACAGATGATGCAGAATATGGGCATTACAGAGGATGATATCGACGCTGTAAGTGAACAGTTTAGCGATATTATGGAAAATATGGATGATTTTCAGCTTGGTGGAGCAGGTACAATGCCTTTTATGCAGAATATGCAGAGTATGATGGGGGCACAAAGCGGTGAGCCTCAGGTTGAAGAAGCAGATGAGGATGTTGAAGAAGAGGACAGTAAAGGTAAATCCAAGAAGAAAAAACGTAAAACAAAGCGTAAATTCCTTGGCTCTTATTGTACCGATCTTACCGCAAAGGCTCGTGAGGGTAAAATTGACAGAATTATAGGCAGGGAAACGGAGATTTACCGTGTTACACAGATTCTTTGCAGAAGAACAAAGAACAACCCGTGCCTTATTGGTGAGCCGGGTGTAGGTAAAACTGCTATTGCTGAAGGTCTTGCACTTAAGATTGCTGCAGGGGAGGTTCCTGCTCGTATTGCTGATAAAGAGATTCATCTTCTTGATCTTACTTCACTTGTTGCAGGTACACAGTTCCGCGGTCAGTTTGAAAGCAGAATAAAAGGTCTTGTTGATGAGGTTAAGGCAGAGGGTAATATAATCCTCTTTATTGACGAGGTGCATAACCTTGTAGGTACAGGTGATGCAGAAGGCTCAATGAATGCTGCAAATATTCTTAAACCTGCACTTTCACGCGGTCAGATTCAGGTGATCGGTGCTACCACTTTTAATGAATACCGTAAGCATATTGAAAAGGATGCGGCACTTGAACGACGCTTCCAGCCCGTAAAGGTTGAAGAGCCGTCAGTTGCCGATTGTTATAATATGCTTCTCGGCATAAAGGAATATTACGAGGATTTTCATAAGGTGAAAATTGCGGATAACCTCGTTTACAGAGCAGTTATGCTTTCTGAAAGATATATTAATGACCGTTTCCTTCCTGATAAGGCTATTGACCTTCTTGATGAAGCATGTACATGCGCTAACTTAAGAAACGTTGCCATAAGTGATTATCAGAAGCTTTCTGCACGTATTGAGGAGCTTAACGAGCGTCAGGAGGAGCTTCTCGAAACTACTGACGAGAATGGTCCTGATTATGAGGCAATTTCTATGCTTAAGGCAGATAAAATTGCTCTCGAAAAAGAGGCGGCAGAGCTTAAGATAAAAGCTGACGATAACGACGTTACGGAAGAGGATATCGCAAAAGTTATTAACCTTTGGACAGGTATTCCTACCTCCAAAATTATTGAAAATGATATGCGAAAGCTTTGTAACCTTGAAGCAAAGCTTAAATCACGCATTATTGGTCAGGATGAAGCGGTTGAGGTGCTTTCTGCAGCTATAAGAAGAAGCAGAGTACAAATTAGTGCCGTAAGGAAGCCTGCGTCATTCATCTTTGTTGGCCCTACGGGTGTAGGTAAAACTGAACTTGTTAAACAACTTGCAAACGAGCTTTTTGAAACACCCGAAACGCTTATTAGACTCGATATGTCTGAGTTTATGGAAAAACATAGTGTTTCCCGTCTTATAGGCTCACCTCCCGGTTATGTAGGTTATGATGAAGCAGGTCAGCTAACTGAAAAAGTACGCAGAAAGCCTTATTCAGTTGTTCTTTTTGATGAAATTGAAAAGGCACACCCCGATGTGCTTAATATCCTTTTACAGATTCTTGATGAGGGTAAAACAAATGATGCACAAGGACGTACGGTAAGCTTTGAAAATACTGTTATTATTATGACTTCTAATGCCGGCAGTCATATTAATGAAAATGCTCTTGGTTTTAATCGTGATAAAAACCAGGCATCTAAGGATAAGGCAATGAAGGCTCTTAAGGAGTTTTTACGTCCCGAATTTCTTGGTAGAGTTGACGAGATTGTTGTATTTAACTCACTCCGCAAGGAAGATCTTGTTGAAATTGCAGCTATTCTCATTGAAGAATTCCGTGGTCCTCTTAAGGATAAGGGTATTGAACTTACAGTTAACGATGGCGTTTGTGAAATAGTTGCAGATTTGTCTGAAGATGGTGGCAGAGGTGCCCGTGATATCAGGCGTACCATAAGAAAGCAGATTGAGGATAAAGTTGCAAATATTATTATTGATAATGCAGAAGCTCTTATTAAAGAGATTATCGTTTCTGTCGAAAATGGTGAAATTATCGTAGATTTTAAAGCATAAGAAAATACCGACGGAGCGTAGTGTTCTGTCGGTATTTTAAGGAAGTATTATGAAAAAGATTGTTGTAGGTATCCTTGCCCATGTTGATGCAGGTAAAACTACTTTAGCGGAGGCAATGCTATATAAAACAGGTGTTATACGAAAGCATGGTCGTGTTGATGATGGCGATACGGCTATGGATACCCATACTCTTGAAAAGGAAAGGGGAATCACTATTTTTGCCGGACAGAGTGTTATGCCGGTCGGTGATTATGATGTTACCCTTCTTGATACACCGGGTCACGTGGATTTTTCGGGTGAAACTGAGCGTGTTATGAAAATACTTGATTATGCTGTGCTTGTTATAAGTGGCACAGATGGTGTTCAGGCACATACAGTAACGCTGTGGAAACTTCTTAAGGCGTATAATATTCCTACCTTTATATTTGTTACAAAAATGGACTATTCACGCCTTAGCCCCGAGGAAATTATAGAAGATCTACGTAAGCTTTGCGGTGATGCATGTGTCAACTTTTCGGAGAACGATACAAACGCTCTTTACGAGAGTGTTGCTATGTGTGATGATGATCTTTTAGAAAAATATCTTGAAATAAATACTGTATCAACCGAGGATATCAGGTCATTGATTTCAAGTGGTAAGCTTTGTCCGTGTTATTTCGGCTCCGGACTTAAGCTTACAGGTGTAGATGAGTTGATTTCTGCCTTGGATAAGTATGTTGTTCCGAAGTCCTACCCCGAGGAATTTGGTGCGAAAATATATAAAATTAGTCACGATAATAAGGGTGAAAGGCTTGTTCACCTTAAGGTTACAGGTGGTAGCTTAAAGGTTAAGGATGTTATAAGCTTTAACGGAAAAACGGAAAAAATCAATAGTATTCGTATTTATTCGGGTACGAAATATACTACTGTTGATGAAATGAGTTGTGGTGGTGTATGTGTCGTTACCGGTCTCAATTCAGTAAATTGCGGTGATGGTATAGGCTATGAAAAAGCATTCGCAGAAAGCTACCTTGAGCCGGTTATGAATTATCGTATCGTATTGCCTAAAGGTACAGATGCCCGTACCTTTTTACCGAAGCTGAAGCTTCTGGAAGAGGAGGAACCACAGCTTAAGGTTTCCTGGGACAGCTTTTTGCAGGAAATACACGTGTGCCTTATGGGTGACGTGCAGACCGAGATATTAAAAAGCTTGATTCTGCAAGAGTTTGATGTTGATGTTACCATCGACTCGGGCAGAGTTGTATATAAGGAAACGATAAATAATACAGTTGAGGGTGTAGGTCACTATGAGCCCTTACGTCATTATGCGGAGGTGCATCTTATTCTTGAACCTTTACCGCGTGGAAAGGGACTTGTGTTTGATTCTGCTTGCAGCTTCGATACACTTGATAAAAACTGGCAGAATCTTATACTTATACATCTTGCAGAAAAGGAACACATAGGTGTTCTTACCGGTTCACCCATAACGGATATGAAAATTACCGTTGCCGCAGGCAGAGCCCATCTTAAGCACACTGAAGGTGGTGATTTCAGACAGTCTACCTACCGTGCTGTGCGACAAGGTCTTATGCAGGCAGAGTCAGTTCTTCTGGAGCCGTATTATTCTTTTACTTTGGAGGTGCCTTCGGAGTATATCGGAAGAGCTATAAGCGATATCCGTATGAAGAACGGTAGCTTTGACCCTCCCGAGGATATGGGAAACGTAACCATTCTTAAAGGCAGATGCCCTGTAGTTACTTTGAACGGCTATTCCTCTGAGGTTGCTTCTTATACCGGGGGAAAAGGCAGATTGTTCTGTGACGTTGAGGGCTATGATATTTGCCATAATGCAGAGGAGGTTATTGCACTCAGCAAGTATTCTGCCGAGAGTGATACGGAAAATACTGCTGATTCCGTATTCTGTGCCCATGGTGCAGGTTTTAACGTTAAGTGGGATAAGGTAAGCGAATATATGCATATAGAATCCTGCCTTAAGCAGGAAAAAACACCTTACGAGGCTACACTTAATCAAAGGAATTTCCACATTGATGATAAAGAGCTTCAGGCAATTATGGAGCGTGAATTCGGTGTAGATAAGCACCCGTATTACAGATACAGTCACAATAAAACTCCTGCAAAGCCTGTAAATGCAGAGTATAATATTGTTGAACGGAAAAAATATGTCATAGTTGACGGCTACAATGTGATTTTTGCCTGGGATGACTTGAAAAAAATTGCTGATGGCAATCTTGAAGCAGCAAGAGAAAGGCTTATGGATATACTTTGTAACTATAGTGCATTTTCAAAAGTCGAGGTTGTACTTGTTTTTGATGCTTATAAGGTGCAAGGGAATACGGGCAAAAAGTTTAATTATAATAATATTAAGGTTGTTTACACTAAAGAACGTGAGCTTGGTGACAATTATATCGAGAAGCTCATAAGTGATATTGGTAAAAATGATAATGTACGTGTTGTTACTTCTGATAACCTTATTCAGCTTTCTGCAGTAAGGTATGGTGTTCTTAGGGTGTCTGCAAGGGAGTTTGAAAAAGAAGTGCAGAATGTTGAACGAGTTATTGATGAGTTGCTTTATAAAATAAATAAATCCCGTCCTGCACGAATCGGTGAGCTTGTGGAGATGATTAAATCTTTGAAAGAAGATTGACAAGGGATAACGTGGTTTGTATAATATTTCTAATTGATTTTGGAGTGAAAGATATGTCGTTGAAAACATTTATTGATAAATATCGCAAACAGTTTAAGGCTATGTCACCAGATTATGATGTTCCATTTGAACTTTCAATGGATAATCCGGTTAACTTTGAAAATGAGGAAAAACTTAAATTGGCGTTTGCTTGTATTGCGGATACGCATCTTGTTAATAAGGAAAGTGCAACAGTTAACCTTAACAATTTCTTTGATGATGTTTTAAGATCAAAAAAATTTGATGCGGTACTTCTTGCGGGTGATATTTCAGAATATGGCAGAAATGCCGAATATAGAAGATTTTTCAGCGTGTTTGATAAATTCAAGGATAAAATACATATCTTCCTTACAATGGGTAACCACGATGTTCGTTTCCAATACAGCAAAAACCAAAAAATAATAATGGATAAGGTTAATGAATATCTTAACATAGATACAAAAGGAAAAAGCTTTTATTCCTATGATGTAAATGGTTTTACCTTTATTGTTATAGGTACTGAGAAACGTGTTCTTGAAAAGGCTCATATTACAAAGGAGCAAATCGATTTTCTTGATAAGGAACTTGCACGTGCTACAAAAGATAACAAACCTGCATTCGTTATGTGCCATCAGGCTTTCGCGTTCACACATGGACTTCCCGAAGTATGGAAAACAGGGGATATGGGTGAGCAGAATGATGAAGTTCGTCAGGTTATGGAAAAATATAAAAATGTGTTCTTTATAAATGGTCACCTTCATGGTGGTATTTTTGACAAAACCTTTGAGGTTCTTAACAAAGAAAACAATGTTCAGTCAATAAGTATTCCCGGCTACCGAAAGGAGAACAACTTTGGAATTACTGACTGCGGTGTAGGTTATTATTGCGAGGTTTATGATGATAAGGTAACGTTCACTGCACGTAAATTTGTAACCGGTACGTATATTGAGGGCGAGTATACTAAGGTTGAGTATAGCTTAGTGTGATTTAGCTAAATCATACGTTTTGCTTTAAGCTGAAATTTTAAATTATTAAAGCTTGGTAAATAGCGGAAAATGAACAGGTGAATATGATAAATAAAAAAAGATATATTTTTTTGTTTATTTTCATATTTTTGCCTTGACAACATAATGCTGTTGTGATAAAATATCCGTTGTTGTGACACCGTGCGGGTGTAGTTCAATGGTAGAATCCCAGCCTTCCAAGCTGGTCGTGTGGGTTCGATTCCCATCACCCGCTCCACAATGCGCGGATGTAGCTCAGTTGGATAGAGCAACTGCCTTCTAAGCAGTAGGTCGGGGGTTCGAGCCCCTCCATCCGTGCCACTTATATGGTGGATGTAGCTCAGTTGGTTAGAGTGCCAGGTTGTGGCCCTGGAGGTCGTCGGTTCGATTCCGATCATCCACCCCATTTTTTAGTCAAACCTCAGACATTGTTTGATGTTTGACTATTTTAATATAGGGATGTAGCCAAGCGGTAAGGCAACGGACTTTGACTCCGTCATGCGTGAGTTCGAATCTCGCCATCCCTGCCAGCAAAGAAGGATACCTTTCGGTATCCTTCTTTTGCTTGTTGTGATAACTTTTTCGAGATTCGAACTCCACTCGGCGAAGCCGAACATAATCGGTGTTTGCGTAGCAAACGGAAGGCAGAGCCTTCCAAATCTCGCCATCCCTGCCAAGAAAAAGACGATTCTTCTGAATCGTCTTTTTCTATTCAATCCGAAGGATTGGTATGTAATCACACGATAGCGTGTATGTAATTGCCGAAGGCGTATGGTATCACCGTAGGTGTATATATGACCTTCGTATTGATTACATACGCACATAAAATGCGATTATATTCCGTCTTGCGACGGATTACATACACAACTTCGTTGCGATTGCTTCGCACTCGCCATCCCTACCAAAAAAAGACGATTCAAAAGAATCGTCTTTTTCTATTCAATCTGAAGAATTGATATGTAATTACACGATGGTGTGTGTAATTGCGAAGGCGTATAGAAGAGTTTTTATACTATTTCACCGATACAGAAATCATTATCTGAATCAATTATTTTTATGGGTTTTAAAGTACCGCGATAATCTTCGTTTGTGTACACTTTTACCGGGGTGTAATTTTTAGTATATCCAACAGAAATGCCGTTTTTGTTTAATTCGAAAAGTACTTCTACTGTTTTACCGATTTGAGAATTAAGGTATACTCTTCTTATTTTGTCGGTTACAGCTGACAGGTTTCTTGCACGAGCTTCCTTAATCGGTTTATCAATCTGTGGCATATTTTCAGCTTTTGTTCCTTTTCTTACTGAATAGGGGAATACATGTACCTTTTCGAATTTGATTTTTTCCGCAAATTTAACTGTTTCTATGAAGTCCTCTTCGCTTTCATTGGGGAAGCCTACGAGAATATCCGTTGTTATTGTCGCATCCTCAAAGGTTTTGCGAAGTTTAAGGCAAAGATTATAATATTCATCTGCGGTATAATGTCTGTTCATTTTTTTTAAAACGTTATCGCAACCACTTTGCAAAGAAATATGAAACTGCGGACATAGTTTTGTTATTTTGCCCAGCCTTTCTATCATTTCGTCGTTCATATGGTCGGGCTCCAATGAGCCTAATCTTATACGCTTTATTTTATCATACTTTTCTGCAAGAAGCAGGGCGTCAGGCAGGGAATAAGGCGTGTTTTTGCCATAGTCAGATAAATTGATACCTACGAATACAACCTCCTTATATCCGTTCTGAGCTATAGCTGAAAGCTCTCTGTCAATATCCTCAAGTGACTTTGATCGAGAGCGGCCGCGAGCGTAGGGGATAAGACAATAGGCACAGAATCTGTCACAACCATCTTGTATTTTAAGAAATGCCCTTGTATGTCCGTCAAATCTTGTGATTCCGGTGCTTAAAAGAGGTTCGCCTGTTTTATGCTCCTTGTGACAATTGAGAAATTCTCTGCTCTTGAAATATTCATTAAGTGCGTCAATAAGCTGGGTATTGTTTCTGTTGCCTATAAGTATATCAACCTCGGGGAGGTCGTTTACTATATGAGGCTCCGCCTGTGGCGCACATCCTGTAAGCACGATTGTGCAATTCGGTTTTTTCTTTTTGTATCTTCTTATGGCTTGTCTTGTTTTACGTACACTTTCTGCCGTAACAGTGCAGGAGTTTACAATAACAATATCTGCAGATGATATATTATATATAATAGTATAGCCGTTATTTTCCAAGAGCTCTGCCATTTCCTGGCTTTCATATTGGTTGACTTTACAGCCTAATGTATAAAAAAATACGTTCATACCATACCTCGTAAATAAAAACACTCCCGAATAACTCGGGAGTGAAATTATATCATATATTAATGATAAGTGCAAGTTTAACAACCTGATTATCTCTGAGTGATACCGCTCTGATAATAATCGGAGAAGCCATACGAAGGTCCGAAGATAGCGGTAATAACCTCATCAAGAGTACCGGTGATGATTTCAAGAACATCATCTGTTGTTGTATCTTCAACTTCAAGCTGGCCGTTATGACCTACTCTGTAGATAGCATCTTCAATTCTCTGTGTGGCTGCATCAGCTGCTGTAGGCTCGCAGATTGTATCTGTAAGGAGGTAAAGAGCTTCTTTATATGCACTTTCAAGCTCGATAATATCTGCTTCGCGGCAGGTGATTTCGTTGCCCTCAGTATCCATTGTTTTGCCATTAGCATAGTTTGTGAGAAGTGTTGCTGCTTCCTCAAGTCTCCAACGTCTGATGTTTCTTGTGTTACGGTTACCGTTGAACTGAGGGAAGTTAACCTTTTCATCGTTTACAGATTTAATATCACCTGTGATGAGCTTACCGATAAGTGTAATGATTACGTCGTTTCTGCCAACCTCGTGGTGCTGACCATGGAATAACCAAACGTTATCGGGGAATGCACAAGTTGAAATATCGATGCTTCCATCGGGTGAAACTCTTGAGTTATCTGCAAAGAGAATCTCGTCTTCAAGAACTGTACCTGCTTTTGCATAAGTTGCACCGAGTGTTGTTGAGTCGATGTCGATGATAGCGTCGCTGTTTGTGGTTTCACTTGATGACATTGCTGCGAAGAAACAATAATCCTGTGAGCTGTAGTCAAGGTCATAGCCTGCAACGCTGTGAACGAGTCTGTTATCCTTTGCAGCAAACGCTTTAAGGTTATCAACAAGGTTTACGCTTGCAGTATGGAAAGCATCGATCTTGTTTGCGAGAACCTGGTTGCCGTATTCTTCATGCTCTGTATCCCAGATGAAGTTGTATTTAGCTTTAACGTCATCGAAACGATCCGGGGGAATCATAGCCCAGAACTGAGGACAGTTAAGCATAAGTGTGTCGATAATACCGTCAACTGCACCTGAAAGGATGGAGTAAACAACTTCCTGAGGCATAATTTTAAGTGCAACGTTAATGATGTAGCCGAGTGTTGGGCTATCGTTCATTTCGTTCATAACCATGGGAAGGAATTCTGTAAAGAAGAATTCGTTACCTTCTTCATCGCCGATTCTGAAATCACGCATATAGAAGTCACCCATAACGTCTGTACCCTGAAGGCAGGAAACAACGTTAACGATACGGTTAACATCGGGGTAGCCTGTGTCCTTGAAAAGCTCAAGATATGCAGTAAGGATAGTACCGCCAAGTGAAATTGTAACGATGTTTACCTTATCCATACCGCTGTCTTCTTTAACGAACTGAATGTACTCGTCAAGACCTTTGGCTGATTTCATAGGATCCTCAATAAGAGGGAATGAATAGAGGTAAAGATTATCATCATCAAGTACTGCTTCAGAAATAACTTCACCTGTTGTAACGTCGATTGTATCTTCAGTAAGAGTGTTCATGGGGATCATTCTGTAGAAATAATCTCTGTCATCCTCACTCATATCCGCAACAGATGACATATATGAAACGAGCTGAAGATTCTGCTCGGGCTCACCATCTGTGTTAGATGCCTGAATTGAGAAAACCTCACTTACGGTTTTTGCACATGCTGCTCTGAGTGCACCATCGTCATCACTCTGTGTGATAAGTGAGCGCATAAGAGGAGCAACAAGGTTGTTACCGATCTGTGTGGGTAATGTTGAAGTGTCAAGAATAAGAAGACCGCCTGAAAGCTCATCACCGTTTGAGTTATACATCATATAACCGTCTTCATCAGCAAGATAAGATATAGACTGGCTGATGCCGGGGATGATAACTGTGGGATAAACTGTTTCCTTGGCAGGAGCATTTTTGGGATCCACAGTGTCTGATGCGGAATTTGCGTCGTCACCTGAGAAAAAGCCGGGAGTATTCTGCATAATCTCCAATGCTTCGTCAACGCTGTCTGCATTAATGATGTTAGAAGCGTTATCGGTGATAACTGAGTTTGAGTTAAGTAAGCTTACTATAGCAACTGCACCGACTGTGTACATAGAAAGAGTCATAACTATGCAAAGTACAACTGCTAATACGCGTTTGCCTGTCTTTTTCATAGAAAAAGAAACCTCCTTAGGATTTTATACATATATAATATATCATATAATATATAAAAAAACAATAATTTTTGTTTATTTTTTTAAAAAAATATTAAATAATCATTAATATTGACACGGTTAGACGTTTTTTATATAATTAAGTGGTAGACTACGTAAGTACGGGGGTAAAGCTATGGGCTTTTTAACAGCGTATATTTCTGTAATAATATTTGTTTTCGGTGCAGTTATAGGTAGTTTTCTGAATGTGTTAATATACAGATTGCCTATCGGTATGGATTTTAAAAAAGGAAATTCTATCTGCCCTAACTGTAAGCATCAGCTTTATTGGAAAGATTTGTTTCCGCTTTTCAGCTGGATTTTTCTTGGTGGTAAGTGTCGTTACTGTAAGGCACCAATTTCCAAACAATATCCCATTGTTGAGGCAATAAACGGCACTGCATATGTGCTTACATATCTTTTTCTTTCGGGCGGCAATGCCATCGAAGGTCTTAATCTTAAGCTTGTTGGATATATGATTTTTATGTCCTGTCTTCTTGTTGCATCCTGGGTTGATTTCAAGCATCAGATTATACCGGATTCTATGTGGATTTCTATTTTTGTGGGCGGTGCTTTCATTGTTGTTGATGCACTTATTACAGGTGAATTCAGTAAGTCATTTATCATTTCAAGGCTTATTGGTATGGTCGCTGTTTCAGGCTTATTCCTTCTAATTGGCGTTGTTTCCGGCGGTCGTGCTATGGGCGGCGGTGATGTTAAACTTATGGCGGCTGTAGGCTTTGTTATTGGATGGAAGGCAGTAATAATTGCTCTCTTTATGAGTGCTTTGTTCGGTGTTTTTTTCACCATAGGCAGAAAGCTTGTTTCAAAAACGGAAATGAAGGGCGTTATACCTTTTGGACCGTTCCTTGCTATGGGCTCGGCTGTGTGCGCCTTCGTTGGTGAAAGCATTCTCGATATGTATCTTGATTTATTCCTGTAATTGTTATTAAACTCCTTTGTTCAGCATATTCTTTTATGACAAGGCTATGTTTATTCAAAGGAGTTTTATTATATGTTTGTTATTTCTGTTAAGCATTCTTTAATTAAGAAAATATTCATTCCTGTTTTGATTTGCTGTGTTTTGGGGGCAGTTGCTCTTTATAGGTGCAGTTTGCCTACTGAAACCGAAAAACTTATTCAGTCAACTGCAACAGGTGTGGATAATTCCGCAAAGGTAGTAGAATTTATTTCCGGTTTTGGTTGGGTTTGTTCTTCTGAGCCTGATGAAATACGCGAGATTATTATCCCTGTAGAATTTAATGATGTTTATAATAATTACAACAACATTCAAATTAGTCAAGGCTATGATCTTACGAATTATAAAGGTGAACGTGTTAAAAAGTGGACATATACAATAACAAATTATCCGGGCTTTGAAAATGAGGAATATATAAAAATTAACGTTCTTGTGCATAACGGCAAAGTTATAGGCGGTGACGTCTGCTCCATAAAACTTGATGGGTTTATGCATGGTTTTGAAAAGGATGATTCATTATAAAAAAAGAAAGAATTGACAAAATACTTTCATCTCAGGGGCTAATGACCAGAAGTGAGGTCAAGGCTATGATAAAAAGGGGAGAGGTTACCCTTGGCGGCGTTGTTGTAAGGGATAGCGGAATAAAGGTCAGCTTTGAGGATGATATACGTGTAAACGGAAAGTCTCTTAACCAGACACGCTACACGTATATTATGCTTAATAAGCCACAGGGGGTTGTAAGTGCAACCGATGATAGAAGATTCAAAACAGTTGTGGATATTCTTCCTGAGGATTTGAAGCGTAAAAATCTTTTTCCTGCAGGCAGACTGGACAAGGATACTGTTGGCTTTTGCCTTATTACCGATGACGGTGAGTTTGCACATAATATTCTTTCACCTGCTCGTCATGTTACAAAAACCTATTTTGCAAGGCTTTCTGGCCCTATTGATTACGAAAAAGCTAAAAAAGGCTTTTCGGAGGGTGTTGTGCTCGATGACGGAACTGTGCTTCTTTCTGCGGTACTTGAGGAATTGGAAAAATCAGATACTCCGCTTTATAAGGTGATTATAAAAGAGGGGAAATATCATCAGGTTAAAAGAATGTTCCTGAAATACGGTGTACAGGTCACTATGCTTAAGCGTGTTGCCATCGGCGGATTACCTCTTGATGAAAGGTTGAACGAAGGTGAAGCTCGTTTGATTTCTGAGGAAGAACTGAATTCTATTGTTAAAAATGACGAAAAAATCTGACCCGAAAAAACGACTTGTTTATTGCAAATAAAACAACTTTGATGGGTCTAAAATTAACATATTGCATAAAAAATTTTGGTGAATATAAAAAAAAGACTTGCAAAACGGCTCGATATTGTGTATTATGTATAACAGTCAAATGGTCAATTTGTTAAATTTTGCGGAGGTTTTTAAAATGTCCAATAGATTATTCCAGGGTGTAATACACCAAATGCGTGATGTTGTCGATAGAACAATTGGTATTATTGACGAGTCAGGTGCAGTTATTTCCTGCAGTGATTTAGGCAGAATCGGTGAGATTCGCACAAATAACCTTGTTCAGATTTTTTCATCACAAACACCTTGCGTAAGTGACGGTTATCTTTATCAGGCATTCGGCACACATATGCATCCCGAATATGCCGTGTTTGTTGAGGGTGAGGATGCTACCGCACAGACTTATGTGGGTATTCTCTGCGTTTCACTTTCGAGCATCAAGCAGTTTTATGATGAAAAATACGACCGTAGCAATTTTATTAAGAATATTATTCTTGATAACATTCTTCCTGGTGATATCTACCTTAAGGCTCGTGAACTTCATTTCAATAATGAAGCTTCAAGAGTTGTTATGCTCATAAGACTTACCGAGAAAAATGACGTTTCTGTTTTCGATGTTATACAGAATCTTTTCCCCGACAAAACAAAGGATTTTGTTATTAATATCAGTGAAAGTGATATTGCCCTTGTTAAAGAGGTTAAAAGTGATGTCGACGGTAAGGATCTTGAGAAACTTGCTCGTTCGATTTCTGATTCGCTTTCATCAGAATTTTATACAAATAGCCTCGTAGGTATCGGTACTCCTGTTGTTGGAGTTAAGGATCTTGCGCGTTCCTTCAAGGAGGCTCAGGTAGCCCTTGAGGTTGGTAAGGTTTTTGATACTGAACGTAATATTGTAAGCTATGATCATTTGGGTATTGCCCGTCTTATTTATCAGCTTCCTACAACGCTCTGCGATATGTTCCTTAAAGAGATTTTTAAAGTAGGTTCAATCGAAACCCTTGATCAGGAAACACTTTTTACTATCCAGCGTTTCTTCGAAAACAACCTTAATGTTTCTGAAACATCAAGAAAGTTGTTTGTTCACAGAAACACTCTTGTTTATCGTCTTGAAAAAATCAAGAAGCTTACGGGTCTTGATTTAAGAGAATTTGACGATGCTATTGTGTTTAAGGTAGCACTTATGGTTAAGAAATACCTGGATGCAAACCCTGTTAAATATTAAATCTTTAGATTTATTAACAAATTGTAAATATTTTAAAAAATAGCACATTTTTATTACAAAAGGGTTACATTTTGTAATAAAGTGTGCTATTATTATTGATGCTATAGATTATAGTATTATAAAATTATAAAAGATTGGGTGTTTAATTTGATTAAATTTAAAGGCGTGTCAAAAATTTACGAAGACACCAATACAAAAGCACTTAATGACTTTAATCTTGAAATTGAAACAGGCGAATTCGTTTTCGTCGTAGGTTCATCAGGTGCAGGAAAAAGTACATTACTTAAGCTTATGATGAGGGAAGAGGTTCCTTCTTCAGGCACAATTAATATAAACGGTTATGACCTTAACAGTATGAAAAAACGTCAGATTCCATATTTCAGACGTACGCTTGGTATCGTTTTCCAGGATTTCCGACTTATTCCTAATATGAACGTGTACGATAACGTTGCTTACGCTATGCGAGTTATCGGTTCACGTGAAAACGCTATCCGTAAGCGTGTTCCGTATTTATTGGGTCTTGTTGGTCTTAACTCCAAGGCTCGTTCGAAGCCTAACCAGCTTTCCGGTGGTGAGCAGCAGCGTGTAGCACTTGCAAGAGCACTTGCCAACAATGCAAGTATGATTATTGCCGACGAGCCTACAGGTAACGTTGACCCTAAAATGTCATACGAAATTGTTGACCTTCTTAACCACATTAATGCTGATGGTACAACGGTTATAATGGTTACACATGACCTTCATCTTGTAAAAACATTTAACCATCGTGTTATCACTCTTCAGGATGGCACCATTATTTCCGACCATCCTGATGCATCCCATATTGATGTTGAACCTTATAAATTCGAAAATCCCGAGGATGCCGTTGGCTCATACTTCCTTGAGGAGGGCGGCGAGGACCTTGACTATCTTGTTGAAAACTACGGTGGTGAGGTTGAAGCACTTGATATTCCCGTATCAAAGAGTGAATCAGTAACTGAGGTATTGGCAGAGACTTCTGTTCCTGCAGAAAATACAGTTGGTTTTGACGAATCCGCTTCAGCAGATGTGTCCGATTTCTTTGAAGAGGAGGGTGAAGAATAATGAAAGGTGCAAGTCTTGGTTATCTTACAAGAGAAGGCTTCAGAAATATCTGGGTTAACAGATTGCTTTCTCTTGCAACTGTAGTTGTTCTTATTTCTTGTTTGATTATTGTGGGTAGCGGTGCTCTCATATTCTTTAATATCAGTTCGGTTCTTGATCTTATCGAGGGTCAGAACGTTGTTATGGTTTACGTTCAGGACGAAGCCGATGAAAAGGCAGAGGGACTTCTGAAAACTCAGCTTATGACAATGGATAATATTGAAGAGGTTGTGTTTGTTTCTCGTGAAGAAGCTTTTGAAAGACAGAAGGCCTCTTATGGTGAGGATGCAAGATTGCTTGATGGACTTGATGCAAGTATTCTTCCTAATGCTTTTAAAGTTACTGTAAAGGATCTTACAACCTTCGATTCAACAGTTGCAGCGATTAAGCAGCTTGATAATGTTTTACAGATTCGTGAAAATAGTGAGCTTGCAGGCAAGCTTTCAAATATTCGTGATGCGGTAACATATATAAGCCTTGGTGTTATAGCTATATTGTTCTTCGTTTCATTGTTTATTGTTGCTAATACAATCCGTATTACAATTTTCAATCGCCGCCTTGAAATAAGCATTATGAAGGCTGTTGGTGCTACTAACGCTTTCATACGTTGGCCTTTTATGGTTGAAGGTATTCTTCTCGGTCTTGTTTCTGCGGTTATCGGTCTTGGTATTGAGTACGGTGTTTACAGCGTAGCATCTATCTGGCTTGGCGATGTAATGTCTATGCTTGGCGGTGAAGTTGTTCCCTTTAGTGATTACATCGTATTGTTATTCCTTGTTTTCTTATTTATAGGCGTATTTATCGGTTCATTCGGTAGTATTATTTCTCTTAACAAGTATTTAAAGGAGCACAGCAATGTTGTTGAAAACGCATAAAAGCATAAAAAGAATTTTCACATTCTTATTAGCGATGCTTATTATTTTCTCCCTTAACACTGTTTCCTGTTTTGCAATTACTGCAGAGGAAAAAGCGGAGCTTCAGGAGGAAAAGGATAAGATTCAGGCAGAAATCGACGCTAATAACGAAAAAATTGAAAAACTTGAGGCTCAGGCAGCAGAATACGACGATGACGTTTCTGCCTTGCAGGATAAAATTCAGGTTCTTCAGGATCAGATAGATCTTTATAACGATGAGATAGCAACTATCGATTCTGATATCAATAAAATCGAAGTTCAGATTGATGATATTAATTCAGAAATCAAGAAGCTTGAAAAAAAGGTAGAAAACCTCAATAAGCAGATTGCTGAACTTGAAAAAGAACAGGAAAGAATCATAGAGCTTCTCGGTAAACGTATACGTGCATCTTATATGTCAGGTCCTAATACATCGCTTGAGTATTTGCTTACAGCTGATGAATTTGAGTTCCAGTCCTATCTTGAAAGAGCTGAGTTCTTACAGCGTGTTGCAGAGCAGGATGATCAGAATGTTAAGGATCTTGAATCTGCAATCATTGCACACGATGATGCTATAACCGAGCTCGAGGACGTTAAGGTAAGACACGAGTCTAAAATTGAAGAGCTTGACGAGGTTAAGGCAGAATACGAATCCAAGAAAGAGAAGAAGGTTGCTGCAAAGGCCGAAGTTGTAAAAGCTCAGGATGAATATGACGCTGATCTTGCGAAGGTTAAAGAAATTGTTAGTGGCTTCACTAATAAAAGTGACAAGCTTAAAGAGGCTAACGATAAGCGCGATAAAGCCATGATGGAACTTGATGAAAAAATGGCTGAAAAGAATCTTTATTATGGTTCAGGCGTTGTTGACGGCGATATGATATGGCCCTTGCCCGGTGAGGATGTATATATCTCATCAAGCTTCAAATGGCGTTGGGGCAGAATGCATAACGGTGTTGATACATGCCGTTGGAGTGGTACTGAGGGTGCTGATGTTATTGCAGTTAAGGATGGTACCATTGAGTATGCCGGCTGGAACGGTGGCTACGGAAACCTTATTATCGTAAACCACGGTGAAGGTGTTCTCACATATTATGCTCATCTTTCAGGTTATAACTGTTCAGTTGGTCAAAAGGTTAAACAGGGTTATGTTATCGGTTATGCGGGTAACACAGGTTATTCATTCGGTGCACATCTTCACTTCGGTGTTATGATTAACGGAACGTGGGTTGACCCGGTATTGCATGTAACACGTTATACTGCAGGTGGTAAATATATTCAGCATACCGACGCTGACGGACATTAATATTAATATTTACAGTCCCTTATCCATACAATGGATAAGGGGCGTTTTTTTGATTATTTTAAATTTGAAGGAAGACGAGAAAGATAAACGGAAAGTAAAATTTTTGAAACGTAAAATGGTCAAATCTTCTGTTTCGCGTGAGAATATAAAAATTAACAATAAGATTTTTTCTATTATAAGTCTTACTTTTGATGATTTAAAAAGCGATGATATTTTAAGTTTAATAAAAATGAATAGGGGGAAGGTGCTTGATACAAAATATAGTTTTGTAAATGAATATATCGGTGATTATCTCTACAGTTTTAAGTTTTATTTTAAAAAGGCCATACTTTCAAATATTTGCAACAGTCTTCATTCGATGGATAAAAATATAAACTATATTATTGAAGATTATGATTTTCATCAATATTCCGAGTATTATAAATTGGCAAAGGGAGTTAGAAGTTTAAGTATTATTTGTGAAAAAAACAATTCATTTTCTGAATTTAGTCGTAATTGCTTTTATGATTATGGTCTTGTAGTAAATAATAATTCAGAAAAAAACTGCAACAGTTTTTACATTAATCTTAATAAAATAGATGATAATGGAAAGGCAGTATTTTATTATAAGTTAAATTCAGGTATTATATATCCCGATCCTCAATATTTCAAGTGGAATGACGGTATAAGAAAGCTTACGGATGCGGGAGTATCTTTTGAATGTGCTTGTTCAGTTTTTTCGTCAAATTGACTGAATTTGCACCTATTAATTTTTCTTGACAATTCAACTTGTTTTATATATAATGTTGTGGTATCTGAACGGCTTGGTAGTCGTATTATTTTGAGAGGATGTTATATTGACATGGCACAAGATATTGTATTGACTCAGGAAGGTTACGATGAACTTAAGGAGAAACTTCGTGTTCTTAAGTCAGAGGGTCGTTCTGAAATTGCGGAAAAGCTTAAGGTTGCTCGTTCATTTGGTGACCTTTCAGAAAATAGTGAGTATGATGAGGCTAAATCCGAACAGGCAAAACTTGAGGCGGAAATTAATGATATTGAGGTAATGCTTTCAAGGGCAAGTATCATAAACGAGACTGAATCAAACGCAGAAATTGTTCACGTTGGCTCAATTGTTACTATTAAACCCACAGCTAAAGGTTCACAGGAAAAAACCTTTACAATCACAGGTTTTGCTCAGGCAGACCCTACAAAGGGCAGAATCTCTGATGAGTCACCTGTTGGCAAGGCACTTTTAGGCCACAAGGTTGGCGATAAGATTGAGGTTGAAGCACCAAGGGGTGTTATGACTTACAAAATCACAAAACTTGAAAACGATAAAATATAAAATTTTTATTTTATAAAGTGATAAAATAGAAAACCGCAGGATTTTATTAGAAAATCTTGCGGCTTTTTGTTGTTTTTTATTGATTTTCGTTATCTGTTGCCATTTTAACCATATCATTTTCTCTGAAAAGTAAAGATATGCACCAAATACCCGCAAGGGCAACAATAACATAAATTACACGCGACATTATCGCCGCTTGACCGCCGAATATCCAAGCAACAAGATCAAATTTAAAAAGACCGATGCTACCCCAGTTTAAGGCGCCTATAGTAACAAGAATTAATGCAATTCTGTCTAACATCAAAATCAAACTCCTTTCTGAATTTTATAAATATTTTTTGTAATTCTTAATTTTATATTCAAAGTTTGTTGATTTATATTTGGTAAAATTATTACAAATATGTCAATATCATCATAAATTATTTCTGTTTTGTAATAACTGTTGACTTTAATATTATTAAAATACTATAATCGAATTATAATATTTGAAAGGAAGTTTTTTTATGAAACGTGCTTTAAGTCTTGTTTTATGCCTTGTTATGGTGCTCGGTATATTCAATGTCGGTGCTGTTGCGGCTTCTTCATCAAGCCCGTCATCAAGCTCGGGACCTGTATCTTCGATGCCGTCGGAGGAGGTTTCACCATACCTTGAATTTATGCTTAACGATGATGGTGTATCGTATTCAGTTTCAAGTTGTGCTTATGATGCAACAGGTGACATAGTAATTCCCGCTACTTATAACGGTTTACCTGTTGCCGATATTTCACCTGAGGCTTTTGCTATGACCCAAATTCAGTCCGTGGTAATTCCCGAGGGGGTTACTACAATTGGTGCGTATGCATTTGCTTTTTGTGAATACTTAAAGGATGTTGTATTCCCTCAGTCTATTGAATTAATTGATGATTGTGCTTTTTTGTGCTGTGAATCTCTGACGGAAATAAACTTACCTGATAAATTTATTAATCTTGGTGGAGAGGTTTTTGCAGATAGCGGTTACTATTATAATAAGGATAACTGGGTTAACGGTATTCTTTATTTAGGTAAATATCTTCTTTATGCCGATATGGTAAACGACGATGCAAAGGTTACTGTTCGTAAGGGTACAAAGTATATTGCGCAGTTTGCATTCACTTTTTCGTATGCTAAGGAGGTTGTTTTTCCAAAGGGTCTTGAAATAATCAGTGATTATGCCTTTTATGAAAACGAAACAATAGAAAAAATTAATATCCCTAACAGCGTTCAACGCATCGGTAAATATGCTTTTACAGACTCACTTCTTTACTTCACCGAAACCAACTGGGATGGAACGGTTTTCTATATTGATAATGCCCTTATTAGTGGTGACAGAAGATCTTTACTTGGTGATCTTGTTGTTAAAGATGGTACAAGAATTTTTGCGGACTTTTGCTTTGGTGATTGTTCAGGTCTTAAAAATATAACTATTCCGAATTCTCTGGAAATTATTGGTAATGCGGCATTTGAAGGATGCTTTAATCTTTCATCAATAACTATTCCTGAAAGTGTTAATAAAATTGGTGGCGGTATTTTTAACGGTTGTACTATTTTAAGTGAAGTTGTTTTGCCCGAGGGTATAACTAACCTTGATGACTATTCTTATATGAATTATGAGTTAGGAATGACTGCTCAAAATGGTTTCTTTGAAGGATGCAAAAAACTTGAAGAAGTAAACATTCCCGCATCTGTTACATCTATAGGTGAAAATGCATTCAAGGGTTGTCTTGCTCTCGAAAATATTAATGTTTCTGCAGAAAATAGCGCTTATGCAAGTGTTGATGGTATTTTATATACCAAGACTTTTACAGAATTGTTGTTTTATCCTAAAATGAGTCAAGTTGTAAATTACATTGTTCCTGAAACTATTACAACGATTAACAACTATGCATTTTCTGATTGTAAGAATCTTGTTAATATCACTTTACCGCAAGGCCTTGAAGGAATCGGTAACAGTGCTTTCAGCGGATGTGCCTCCTTAAAAGAGGTTGTAATGTCTGACTCGGTTGGTGTTTTAGGAGCAAATGCTTTCAGAGATTGTACATCTCTTGAAAAAGCAATTCTTAGCAATAAACTGGAATATATTTATGAAGGTACTTTCTATAATTGTTCTAGTCTTAAAGAAATTGAGATTCCAGAAACTGTTGAGTTGATCGGTGGTTTTGCTTTCGCTTACAGTGGTCTTGAAGCAATCGAGCTTCCCGATTACATTACAAACATTGATGATTCAACTTTCTCAAACTGTAAAGCGCTTAAATCAGTTAAATTCCCTGTAAGTCTTGCGGCAATCGGTGATTCTGCTTTCTTACGCTGTGAACTTCTTGATGATGTGATTATTCCTGATACGGTTGGTTATGTTGGTATTCAGGCATTTTATAAAACTGCATTTTATAATGACCTTACCAATTGGGAAAATGGAGCACTGTATTCAGGTAAATGCCTTCTTGCAACAAATAAAGAGATCGACGAGGCTTATACGGTGAAAGACGGCACTCTTTTAATTGGTGCGAATGCATTCTATAGTAATAATAAAGTGAAAACAATTACCTTGCCCGATTCTGTATTGGTTATATGTGATTTTGCATTTAACTGGTGCGATAATCTTGAAACAATTAATATTGGTAACGGTGTTATTGGTATCGGAGAAAACCTTTTCTCTGCTTCACCTAAGCTTTCCGCTATTAATGTTTCTGCAGAAAATACAGAGTATACATCTGTTGATGGCGTGCTTTTCAATAAGAGTAGAAATGAAATCATTAGCTTCCCTGCAGGTAAGGGTACAGAGTATACTATACCTTCAACAGTTAAAAAAATCGGTGATTATGCTTTCTCGTATTGTAATGGACTTACATCAGTAACAATTCCTGAAAAGGTTACTTCAATCGGTGATCATGCATTCTCTGACTGCTTCAGCCTTAAAGAAATAAGGATTCCCGATGAAGTTAAGTTTATTGGTGATTCTGCATTCCAGTATTGCGAAAATCTTGAGGAAATCTGGCTCGGCTATGGTGTTACACATATCGGTAAATTTGCTTTTGATATGTGTAATAAATTAGGCTATGTTTACTACAACTCGACAGAGGAAGATTTCTATAACATATCCGTTGAAGATGGTAACGATATGTTATATTATGCAGATGTAGTGTGTAACAATGTTCCTAAAGTTCCCGTGCTTAAGACCGTCAAGAATGTAAACGGTGGTGTTCAGCTCACATGGAACAAAGCACATAATGCACAAAGTTACCGCGTTTACCGTAAAACAGTAAACGGAAAATGGGGACTTGTTGCTAAAGGTGTTGAAGCAACAAAGTATACCGACAAAACTGCGAAAAGCGGCGTCAAGTACTCGTATAAGGTTAGGGGAGAAAATTATTATGGATTATCTCCAAAGAATGATGCCTGCCTTACAATCAAATATCTTGCAAGACCGGTCATTTCCTCACTTCGCAACACAAATAGCGGTATAAAGATTACTTGGAATAAGGTTGCAGGAGCAGATAAATATCAGGTTTACCGATTCAGCCGTACAACAAATAAGTGGAAGCTTATAAAAACTGTTGCGGGTACTACCTGCACAGATACAGGTATAAAGAATCAGTCGGGTAAATATTTCAGCTACTACTTAAAGGCGATAAGCGGTGAATATGTAAGCGGATATAAGCTTACCGATACTCCCGGTATTATCAGGCTTACTACACCCGATGTGTTAAAAGCAACAAGCTCAAAGCAGGGTATTACCGTTGAATGGAAACCTGTTGAGGGTGCGTATGGCTACTATGTTTACCGCAAAACTAACGGTAACTGGAAACGTCTCGGTAAGGTAAGCAGTGCGAAAGCCTATAAGTATATTGATAAAACCGCTACAAAGGGTGTAACATATACCTATACGGTAAAGGCATACAATGGTGATGATACAAGTGCTTACGAAGCAGGCGTAAAATGTAAGGATAAATATTAATATAACTTTATGTTGTATGCAAACTAAACTAAACGAAAAAGCGTTTCTTCGGAAACGCTTTTTTGTTTAGTTATAAATGTTCTCAATAAAATCTGATGTTTGATATTAAAAGTTTTTTGAAGATTGCTTATAAATAAAAAGGGATGCTGCATTAACAGCATCCTTTGGTAAATTAAATTGAATTATTGAAAGTATTTATATATTTCACTGTAGTCATTTATAAAATAATCACAGTAAGCTTTTATTTCTGCTTCATCAGCCTTTTCGGATACGTCTTTTATACCAACTACGTTGTAGCCTGCCTTATGTGCAGTCTGAATGGCGTAAAGTGCATCCTCGAAAACAAAGGTTTCTTCCTTTTTCGTACCGAGATGTTCAAGAGATTTATCATATATTACAGGTGTGTCCTTACCCGCACCAACACCGTTGCAGGTGAATATCTCGGTGAAATAGTGAAGAAGTTCGTTTCGCTCTAAAGCTTTTTCAACAAGGAATTTATCTGTTGCGGTGGCAACACACATTTTCACATCTCGTTTATTTAAAAATTCAAGGAACTCCGAGATTCCGTCTTTTTTTAGTACCTTATTAAAATAGAAATCGGTAACAAGATTGTTTATGTCATTTATTATACCTTCAACCGTTGCGGTATTGTCAAAATGCTCTATATAATATTCCGCTGCTTGTTGAAGACTCATTTTTATGAATTCCTTATCTGCACCGGGTGGTGCCTGAATATTCTTTGATTCAAGGAATTTATAGCCAATTTCATTCCAGATGAACATAGAGTCGAGTATTGTTCCGTCAAGGTCAAATATTGCACCCTTAATAGTCTTTATGTCTTTCATTTTATCCTTCCTTTCAAACATTAACTGGTTATTATGCAAAGAACACCATCATTTACGCTGATTTCAGATTCTTTACCTTTGAATTCATTGCTGATACCCAACGGATAGGTGTTTGTAAGCGTAGCGTTATTGAGGGAGTAAAGAAGTCCGGTTTCGTTTACACCTACTGATTTATCAGTCAGTGAAAAAACCGATATTGTACCGGTACTTTCTGCAGAAAATTTAACCGATGAATTTTTGATAACCGTAAGGGTAGTGTTCTTATCTTTGAAAATAGCTTTTCCGCCTTTTTCAGCAACATAGTGGGATGTTTGTATGCTTCCTACAGTGTGGTCTAAACGGCCTCCTAAACAGCCATAAATGATGAACTCGTTATAGCCCTTACTAAAGCCTTTATCAATAGCAAGTATTGTGTCGGTTTCATCCTTCATGACCGGGTGCTTTATAACATTACTGCCTGCAGGTGTGTAGGGGAGTGAATCAAAGTCACCAACAATATAGTCAGGTGTAATGCCAAGTTTTTTTACCCATTGTAGGCCACCATCTGCCGCTATAACAAGGTCTGTTTCGTGAAGTGATAATTCTATACCATCGCAAGGAAGAGCACCAAAAATATAACAAGTATTCATAAAATCACCAATTTATAAAACGCTGTAATAAATACAGCGTTTAAAGTTTAAAATATTCCGTAGGTAATAAGGCTCATTATAAGTCCCGCAATAAATACACCAAGTGCAATTATGGGCAATGTCTTTTTAAGCCTTAAATCCATAAGTGCCGCGAGCAAAGCTCCGGTCCATCCGCCTGTGCCTGGCAAAGGAATAGCTACAAAAAGCAGTAAGCCCCATTCCTGATATTTAACGATTGAATCCCTCTTTTTGTCAGCACGCTTTTCCATTTTGTCTACAATTTTTGATAATAATTTTGATTTACGCATAATAGTAAATATTTTGCGAATAAAAAGTAAAATGAAAGGTATGGGAATCATATTTCCTATATAGCATACCAAAAATGCACGAATGAATTCTACGTCAAGTATTTTTGCTGCTATCATACCGCCGCGTAGTTCAAGCACGGGGAAAAGTGAAACAATAAAGGGTATTAGCTCAGTTGGAATGTTGTGTTCACAAAGAAACTCCGTAAACTGCGTAACAATACTTTCTACCATTATTAATCCTCGCTGATGTAGTTGTTTTCAATAAGGAATTGGTTAGCATTCTTAAGAATAGCCTTGTCGTTGTCGAACTTAAGGCAGTTGTATGCACCCTCAAAGGGGAGCCAGATGTAATCTTCAATTTCCTCGGGCTGAATTCTTGTTTGTTCATCCTTGGTTGTACCAACAAAGATGTGAACCGTTTTCTGTATTTTGTTCTGGATTGTGTATTGTGATTTACTGATGAATCCGGGATGGATGTTGAGTCTTATGCCTGTTTCCTCAAGAACCTCACGTTTAGCGGTTTCCTCAAGTGTTTCACCGTCTTCGATATGACCCTTGGGGAAGCTCCAGTTAGAACTGCGTCTGTTTTTTATAAGCAGGTATCTGATAGAACCGCAGATGTGTCTGTAAATAACCGCACCGCAGGATTTTTCATAATAACAATCAAGTGTGTACCTTCTGCCCTCTGTAAGGAAGCTTATAAAACGACGGATTTCCCAATCAATAAAACGTTTGGATTTAGGTGCCGCAATAAGCTTAAGCTCACCGCTATCGCGGAAGCGGAGTGTAGCGATAACTCTTCCGTCGAAATGTTTAACGGGATTGTCGATGCCAAGCACTATAACACCGCTTATGGGAGATGAAACATGGAATTTACCCATAGGCTGACCGTGGTTGAGCTTATATACTCCTCCTTGAGGCATAGGTGTACCGACAGGTTCGGTAATACAAATCCTAATTAATTTACCTAACATTCAGTAACCTCTCAAATAAATAAGATAATCTAACATACATTATAAAACTTTTTTTTGAGTGTTTCAATATGCAAATATATAATAATAGGAATAAATTTAACATTATTTTCATAAAATATTACTTAAAACTTAATGTTTCTTGAAATTCCGTGATATATATGTTATCTTATTAGCGGAGGTAGTTTTATGAGAAAATTATTTAGTGTTTTTTTATGCGTATGCATTTTGTGTACAACTTTATCAACCGTTTCTCTTGCAGCTTATGAAGATTCTTTGGTGGTTGATGATTCCTACAGTGAAACTTGGATTGTTGACGTTACCGGAGATCTTATGCCCGATTCAAGTGAAATGGATCCACCTAAATATTATCAGAAGGATGAAGGTTTTTCTGTAAATTACTCATCTTATTCTATGTTGGATAAAGTGCAGAAATATATATACGATGCTGTCCTTTCCAATGTGGGTAAGCTTTCCTTTACAATAGAATTCCCTCAGAACTTTATGCTTTATAGTAACTGGAATGGTACTTATTTCTCTAAAGTTATGCACGCATTATGCGTTGATAGACCCGATTTGTTCTATTATGCAGGTTACGGCTATAGTGGCGGAACACTATATAATAAAACATATGTAAAAAGCGTTAATTATAGTGTAGGAGTTTATGACTCGTCAATTTATACCGAGAGTAACCTTAAAGGCTATCATGATGCTCTTATGGCGAAAATTCCTCAAGTGCCTGTTGACACCTCCAATAGATACAACTTCATAAAATCTGTTCACGATTACCTTGCCGATACAGTTTATTACCCGGATCTTTCATCCTCTGATTATGTTAAGAGTGCTCACGATGCCTATGGTGCACTTATTGAGGGCAGGGCAGTTTGTCAGGGTTATTCCGATGCTATTAAGTTATTGTGCGATTACTACAAGATCCCTTGTGTATGTATTTCAGGTGAAACAGATACAGGTGGCGGTCATATGTGGAATGCTGTGCAGATGGATGATGGTAAATGGTATTTTATTGATTGTACCTGGGATGATCAAAAAACACGTACATATTACGATTTCTTCCTTGTTGGTACTCAGTCAACAAATACTTATTTTGGCGGTGCAAAGTTTTCTGCGGAGCATATAAATGACCCTGATATTTATTTGCCTAATCTTGAATATTCATCTGTTGCATACGACAGAAATCAAGATCATTTTACCGGCTTCAAGGGTACTTATAATCATTATTTTAATCAGACTAAGGGCTACCTTTATCTCTCTGTATTTGATTATCTTGATTCACCCGTTTTCTATAATGGAATAGATACAGGAATCACTCCTGTTCAGGGTGGCAGATATACTGCATCAACAGTTTCCGGCAAGTCACAAAACTTTACTGCAATTGTTCTTGGTGACCCCGATGGTGATGGTTATTTGACGGAATACGATTACGATACGGCAATAGACTACGCTTTAGATGAAAGCAGTACAGTTGCCGATGAAACTCAGGCGGCCTGCGACGTTAACTGTGATGGCGTTGTTGACGTGCTTGATCTGGCACTTCTTGCAAGAAGTAAATCAGGTGTAAATACGGATTACAATTTAGAATGACGATAAAACACCGCAGGGCAATAAGCCTTGCGGTGTTTATTAATCTGTAAAATATTTGATTATATCCATATCGTAAAATGTATAAGGAAATCTGCCGGATAAGTCCTTTTTACCACTTTGGTTAACAACGAAAATCTTGTTTCTGGTGTGTTGAAAAGCAACCTTTATCATTTCACTTTTATTATTTGTAAAATATTTTTTTGCCCTTTTATACAGAGAATCTTTAATTTTGAATTCTTTTGGTATCTGCAAGGCAGAGGAGCAGGAAAGTAAATCGCAAAATATGTATTCGTGAAGAGTGTTTTCGTTAACTTCTTTGAATTCTTTGAAATAATTAAACAGATGCAATGCATAATCAGATAAATTCATTTTACTGCCGTTTATCATATTTCCGAAGTTGAAGAATACTTTGAAGGGCTCAAAGCCGCATTCATCAATAAGGTAGTCGAGAGTAAACAGAAACCTTCCGCTGTTGTAAAGACGCTCCAGAGCATCCTCGCAATTTTTAAGGCTTATGATTTCTTCAGTTGTAAGCCAGGGAGTTTCCGTAACCTCGTATGGTGGTTCCGGATTGAATTTGCAAGGATATTTGTCCGGGTGTTCTCTCATATCTGCACCGTGAAGGAGCTTCAAAAAGCCCATCTGAAGCATATTTGCCTTTAAAGAGTAGCCTGTATTGAAGCTTTCACGGAATGTTTCAAAATCCTCATAGGTCAACCCTGCGATAAGGTCTATATGTATATGCATATTACCAAAGCTCACAAGAGTTTTAATATTATCCGTAAGCCTTTTTAAGTCTGTTTTTCTGTTTATTGCTTCGAGGGTTTTAGGGTTGAAGCTCTGCATACCGATTTCAAGTTGAATTGAGCCGTATGGAGCGTTTTTGAGTATGTTGAGGGTTTCCTCATCAAGTATATCACCGGCAATTTCAAAATGGAAGCAGACACCTTCAGGAATATCCTTTCCGTAATTATCGAGTATAAACCGCAAGATTTCCTTGGAGCGTTTTTTATCTGAGTTGAAGGTGCGGTCAACAAATTTTACTGTTTTTGTACCGCTGGATGCAAGCTTTATAATATCATCTTTGACTTGCTCTATATTAAAAAATCTTAAGTCAGAGCATCTTCCTGAAAGACAGAAAGCACATCTGTAAGGACAGCCTCGGCTTGTTTCAATATATGATATTCTGCCGTTAAGATTGTTAAGGAATTTTTCGGTATAGGGTGAAGGTGGTGTGCCTTCGTATTTTGCTTCGGCATTTGAAATGATTTCATTCTTTTTTCTGTATGTTAGACCGGGAACAAGGTTTAAATCACCTTTTTCGTAAATTGTGTCAAGCAAAAGAGGATAAGTGTTTTCACCCTCACCCGAAAGAACAAAATCAATGAAAGGGTAGTCCTTAAGAACATTTTTTGCTCTGTAAGAAACCTCAGGACCACCAAGTGCGATTATTGTATTTATATTTGATTTTAATTTTTTGCAGATAGTAAGTGTTTGTGTAATGTTCCATATATAGCAGGTGAAGGAGATGAAATCATAATAGCCTTCTGAAAGCATAGAGATGAAGGCGTCGGTATCGGCGTTGATTGTTGTTTCTTTTACTTCAGTTATTATATCATTTTTACAGAAGGCATCTGCCCCTGCTTTCAAACACCAGGGTGCAGGGGAAACGTGGATATATTTTGCGTTTATACAACAAATTGCTGCCTTCAAGGTTTAACACTCCATAAGAATTTTTCTATATTGTAGCATAAATTTTTAATTAATTAAAGATTATTTACTTTTTATTTTATGTGTGTTATTATAACAAGCATATTTTTGTTAGTTGGTGATTAAATGTCTAAATTAAGCACTAAAAAAGAAATAGGTGTTTTTACCTTTCTGTGTGCCGTTGTTTATTTTATGAGCTATGTTTCAAGGGTTAACCTGAGTGCAGTTCATGTTGCAGTTACCGAAAGTGGTTTTTCAAGCGTCAGGGCATCTGCACTTGCACTTACACTATGCTCTGTTACATATGGTGCAGGTCAGCTTGTAAGCGGTTATCTTGGTGATAAGTTCAAGCCTCATAATATTATTTTTACGGGGTTTATTATTACTTCTGTTATGAACTGCTGTGTAGGTCTGGTAGGTGGTAATGCTCTTGTAGTACTGTGGGCGATAAACGGTTTTGCACAGTCACTTATGTGGCCGCCTCTTGTAAAGATTATGTCCGAAAAGCTTACGGAGGATAATTATAAGAAATCAGTTGTCAAAGTGAGCTGGGGAAGCTCTCTCGGTACAATAGCGGTTTATTTGCTTTCACCAATTGTTATAAGCACATTTAATGTTAAATATGTTTTCTTTATTTCGTCAATATTTGCAATTGCTACGGGCGTTATAATAAAAATCATTTTTGATAAAAAACCGCAATATGCAATTAAAAATGTTATCAAAAAGGGTAATGTTGAAGAAAAGGCAAGTTCAGGTGAAAGCTTTACAAGGCCCGTTGTAATGCTCCTTTGCCTTATTATGTTTGCGATATTGTGTCAGGGTGCATTAAGAGACGGGGTTACAAACTGGACTCCAACATATATTTCGCAGATATTTAATCTCGGCAGCTCACTGTCTATTTTATCGGGAGTTATTTTACCGGTATTCAGCATTATATCATATTCACTTGCATCATTTATTAATCGTAAGTTTGTAAAAAATGAGCTTGTATGTGCAGGTCTTGTTTTCCTTGTTGGTGCGGTTTCCGCTGTGTTGCTTCGTTTAATCGGTGATGTGCATTTTTCAGTTTCGCTTATTTTACTCGCACTTATTGTAGGCTCAATGCACGGTGTGAATATTATTCTTGTTTGTGTTATTCCGTCATATTTTACCAAATACGGCAGAGTTTCACTTGTATCAGGTCTTATAAACTCCTCAACCTATGTGGGTGCTGCGATTTCAACCTACGGCATAGCGGTATTTACTGAATCTCTCGGTTGGGATATGACTGTTGTTTTGTGGAGTGTTGTTGCCTTCCTCGGAACATTCATTTGCTTCGGCCTTTCTAAAAAATGGTCAGGATTCAAGACGAGATAAGTAATGAAGGTGCGATATTAACTTTGATAATAATTTAACTTGACTTTATATTGTATTTTTTATATTATATATTTGAACATTTATGATGTGAAAATAATTTAAGGATGTGTTTATTTAATGGATTCACAGTATGAAGCATTGTTTACTCCTTGGAAGATAGGCAATGTTGAAATCAAAAACAGAATCGTTATGTGCCCTATGGGAGGTACATCACTTTTCGGCTGGTTTGAAATCGGCGGTTGTCATTTCGATAAAGAGGCTGCAAAGCTTTTTATTGAAAGAGCAAATAATAACGTTGGTCTTATTATCCCCGGTATTGCACCATTGCGTGATACTATCTGGGGTAAATGGCTCTGGCAGAACCCCAAAATGTTTGATGAACTTAAGGAGTTTATGGAGGAAATCCACAAAACAGGTGCAAAGCTTTTCATTCAGCTTACTGCAGGTATGGGTCGCTCTTGGGCTATTACCGATTTAATTGCTCCTATGCACAAGAATAAATTTACACGTGCACTTCTCAAGCCTATTATTGATACATCACACGAGCTTGCTTCACCAAGTCCTCAGCCTTCTCGTTGGGCACCCGATATCGAATGCCCCGAAATGACTGTTAAGCAGATTCACGAGATCATTGAAGCTTTTGCAAAAACTGCAAAACTTTGCCGTGATGCCGGTGTTGACGGTGTTGAGGTTCACGCTGTTCATGAGGGTTACCTTCTTGACCAGTTTGCAATTGAATTCTTTAATAAACGTACTGATGAATACGGTGGCAGCTTCGAGAACAGATATCGTTTTGCTACCGAGGTTGTTAAGGCTATTAAAAAATCCTGCGGTGAGGATTTCCCGGTTTCTCTTCGTTACTCTGTTGAGTCAAAGATGAAGGGCTTCTGCGAGGGTGCTATGCCCGGTGAGGATTATAAAGAGGTTGGTCGTGATATGGCTGAATCCGAAAAGGCTGCAAAATACCTTCAGGATGCAGGCTACGATATGCTTAATGCAGATAACGGTACATACGATTCATGGTATTGGGCACATCCGCCGATGTATATGCCTCAGAACTGTAACCTTGATGATGTAGCACACATCAAGAACTTTGTTGATATTCCTGTTGTTTGTGCAGGTCGTATGGAGCCTGATGTTGGTGCAAAGGCTATTGCTGACGGCAAGATTGACGCTATGGGTGTTGCTCGTCAGTTCCTTACAGATCCTGAATGGATTACAAAGATTATTGAAGATAGAATTCAGGATATCAAGCCCTGTATCTGCTGTCATAGTGCGTGCTTCAACTTCTCATCAGCAAAGGGTCACGCTAACAGTCAGGATCTTTTCGATACAATGGGACTTTCACGTTGTGCTCTTAATCCCAAAACAATGCAGTCCAAGAAGTATAAAATTATTCCTGCTAAAAAGACCAAAAAGGTTGCTGTTATCGGTGGCGGTATTGGTGGTATGGAAACTGCTATCGTTTGTGCTCAGCGTGGTCATAAGGTTGATCTTTATGAAAAATCAGATAAACTTGGCGGTGTGTTCATTGCTGCAGCTGCTCCTTCTTATAAGGAAAAGGATCGTGACCTTATTGCCTGGTATAACCGTGAGGTGCTTAAATACAACAATATTACAATTCATATGAATACCGAGGTTAAGGATGTTGCTTCTCTCGGTGCTGATGAAGTTGTTATTGCTACCGGCTCTGTTGCAAACAAAATCCCTGTTAAGGGTGCAGATACTGCTATTGAAGCAGTTGACTTCCTTCTTGGTAATAAAACAGTTGGTAATAATGTTACAATCATCGGTGGCGGTCTTACAGGCTGTGAAATTGCTTATGACCTTTACCTTCAGGGTAAAAATCCCACTATTATTGAGATGCAGGATGACCTTATTACTACACCCGGTATTGCTCTTGCTAATACAAGCTTCCTTCGTGATTTCTTCAAAACAAACAAGGTTCCGGTTTACCTTGAAACAAAGACTACTGAAATCACTGATAAGAGTGTTACCGTTATGACTAAAGACGGTAAAACTGAAACTATTCCTGCAGACAGTGTAATCCTTTCTGTTGGCTATAAGCCTGCACCTGTTGTACAGAAGGGTAAGCATATTCACATCGTTGGTGATGCTGCTAAGGTTGGTAACCTCCGCACAGTTATCTGGCAGGCATGGGACGTTGCAATGAAGCTGTAATTTACTTTTTAATTAATTCAATAATTTAAAAAAATATTCCGAAATTAAGTTTTCGGAATATTTTTTATTTTACCTATTGACAGATTTAACAACAAAATGTATAATAAAGCCATAACAAGGATGATCCTTGTAATAATCTCGAAAGGGGATATTTATAATATGAGTTATATTAATGAGCAGGATCGTTTAATATGGCTTCTTACGGAAGAGTTGCCTGTTCTTAGGGCACATCTTAAGATTTCGCAGGATGAGCTTTCGCGCAGAATAGGTATTTCAAGACAAACATATTCTTTAATAGAAACTAAAAAGCAAAAGATGACTTGGGTTACGTTTATGGCTATGATAGCCTTTTTTGAAAGAAATGACAGAACAAGAATTGCACTTCAGAATATCGGCCTTACAACTGATGCCGCATTCAGTGCTTTGCTTACAAAATAATCAGTGGGGGATATAAATATGGCTTTCAGAAATAATGAATACACACCTGATGGGAAGAAAAAACCAAATGGTATTATTGACGTTATAAAATATGACGATTTTAACCGCAATTTTGTTTATAAGCATAAAATTGAGGATTTTAACTATGGTACACAGCTTATAGTTCATGAATCTCAAGAGGCAGTTTTCTTCCTTGATGGTCAGGCACTTGATTCTTTCGGTCCCGGTCGATACACTCTTGAAACACAGAATTTACCTATTTTGAGTAAGTTCTACAAAATTCCTACCGGCGGAGAAGCTCCCTTCCATTGTGAGGTTTACTTTGTTAACAAAACCGTTCAGATGGGTATCAAATGGGGTACTGATTCACGTGTAAACTTTATCGAACCCTTTACAGGTGTGCCTCTTGATATCGGTGCATCTGGTAACTACAACCTTCAGGTTGTTGATGCAAGAAAGCTTCTTATTAAGCTTGTCGGCACAGGTAGTATTCTCGTTGATGATAAGCTTGATCATCCAGGTGAATGGCGACAGGATTATTGGCTTCCTGCAGTAAGGGATTACTTCAAGCCTTACATAATGACTGCCGTTAAAACAAATATCGGCAAGGCTATCAGAGATAACGAAATCAATATTCTCGAAATTGACTCTCACCTTGAAGAGTTATCGGCAGCATTACGCGTTTCCGTTAACGAGGGCTTTGAGGAGTTCGGTTTATCTTCACCGGGCTTTTATGTTACAAACGTTGCTTTACCGGATAAATCTAACGATAATTTCCGCAAAATCAATGAGCTTATTACAAGACAGAAGCTTGATGTTAAGGCTCAGGAAATTGAAGCTCAGTTTGAAGAAAAAAGACGTCAGGTTGTTCTTGAACAATCTAAAACTGCATATGAAGAAGCAAAGGTTCAGGCGGAAATCACCCGTATTGAAGGTTATGCTAAGGCCGATGTTGAAAGAGCTCAGGGCTTCAGTCAGAAGGATATTATTGAAGCTGAGGTACAGAAGGCTTATGCTCAGGGTATCGGTAATATGGGGTCAGGTGGCTCAGGCTCAGGCGGTAACAGCATTGTAGGTGACGTTGTAGGTGCAACCGTAGCAATGGGTGCTATTTCCCCGATGCTTGAAAAGGTTGGCGGTGCAATGCAGGGCTTTGGTACATCAGACAAAATAGAGAAAAATGATTCTAACGCATGGACCTGCAACTGCGGTGCAGTAAATTCAGGTAACTTCTGTTCTTCCTGCGGTAATCCCAAGCCTACAGTATGGGTTTGCAGCTGTGGTGCAAAGAATAGCGGTAAATTCTGTACAGAGTGCGGTTCGCCCAAGGCAGAAGCATGGGAATGCCCTCATTGCGGTGCAAAGGGTAACACCGGTAAGTTCTGTGCCGAGTGTGGAAAAAAACCTGAAATAGATAATTCTTGGGCTTGTCCTCAATGTGGTAAAGATGGTATAACAAGTAAATTCTGCCCCGAGTGTGGCACTAAAAAGGCTGAGGAGGAATAATTAATGTATAATCAGACTTCAAAAAACAGAACTTTAGCAATGATTCTTGTTTCTGCAATTTCATTTATATTATTTAATGTTATAGTTTTCCTTGTATTTGGTGTTGAATTGAATGGTGCTTGCCATTGGATTTCGTATGTGTTTGCACTTATTGCATTCGGTGCTGTTATCGGTGAAACGGCTATTGCTTTCCATAAGGGTGATCCACGTGATAACTTTATGCGTTTCCCCATTTTTGCACATAGTATTGCTTATATTGTGCTTCAGGTTATAGTTTCAATTGCATTTATGATATATGACGATTATCTTCTTCTTGAAAGATATCAGTTAGGTATCGCAGGAGCTAACACTCTTCCCAGATCACATCTTATTGCGGGTGCAGTAGCATTCCTTGTACAGTTTGTTATCCTTTCTGTTCACCTTGTAATTATTATTACAGCCTTCTCTGCGAAGAATACAATACAAGCAATTGATAATAAGGTACAGGATAAAACAAACTACATCAAGCTTTTAAGAGTGGATGCACAGATGCTTGCTGAAAGATGTCCTGACCCTGAGGCAAAGGCAGTATTCACAAAGTTTGCTGAAGCAGTAAGATATAGTGATCCTATGAGTAATGAGGTTCTTTTTGAACTCGAAAGACAAATCAATGATTGGGTATATAAAGCTCAAGGTTTCCTTGAAGAAGGTAACTATGCCGCTGCAATCAGTTGCTGCAACACTGCATCAAATCTTCTTACTGAAAGAAACTATAAAACAAAGGTGCTTAAAAAGTAAATAATTAATAAAAAAGGCAGATGTGTTATTCATCTGCCTTAGTTGTTTGTATTGGGATTATTTTAAAGTTAACACCGCATTATCATCATCTATGTGGTAATTACCTGCTGTGTTTTTAAGTAAATCGTATAAATCAACGGGGTTGCCGTCAAGGTCTTTCAAATTAATCTTTTTAAGTAAAAAATTAAAGCGTTTAAGGAAGTTAAGAAGTACATCACCCTGAGGAGTGCCCTCCTTAAAACTCTGATTACCTGTAAATACGTTTCGCACAAGCTGTACAATAAAGTCCTTAAGAAGCATTTTTTTTATCGATTTATCACATTTTATTGCAAGAATCCGAGCGGTTTTTCCGACGGTAAGACTATGGAGTTTTTTACCGATGAACTTAAATACGGGTTTAATTTTATCATTTTTTATTCCGAATTTGTTCATAAGTCTTTCAGGGTTATCCTTCATATCGTCGAGAAGGTTTAAAATCATACTGTCGAACATATCGGAAAGATATTCCTGACAGGATCTGCCGTTGGTATCCCATTTGAAATCGGGGATAAGCTCTGTTTTTATATCAACAGTTGAGTCATTCTCAATTGTAACGAATCGCATTGCAGAAGGACTTGCGATAATTGAGCCGGTACAAACGTCATAGAATTTATTGCCGTTTGGTGATTCCTTAACATTAATGCTCTGGTTGTGCATATGACCGGTGAATACAAGATGAACACCTTCGTCTGCAAGTGTGTTTGTGATTTCTGTTGCATTTTTTTGCACTGCTGATGAAATAACGGAAAATATAGGTTGACCGGGTAAAAGAGGGTAGTGGTTCATAGCAAACATCATCTGACCGTCTTCACGTGCTTTTTTTGCCTGAGCTTTAATCCATTCCATCTGCTCGTTATCGAATGTTCTGTGTGCAACCTCGGAGCCGTCGTTGTTAAGGGCTAAAAGCCTGACTCCGTCAGAGATTTGTGCCACATATGAAAGATGCTTTTTATCTACTGCAATAGCATCCTTGAAGCCAAATTCATAATATAAATCAAAAAGCTCTTCACGAGGTGTAGCTTCAACCTCGTATTTACCATTTTCTACTGAATATCCGTAGCATTTTGAATTACCATCTTTGAAATCGTGGTCAGCGGTAACAACAAAAATTCTCTTACCTTTATCTTTAAGGGTTTTAAGTATTTTTATGAATTCAAGATGACTTTCTTTTTCACCATTGAAGGAAAGGTCACCTGCAATAAGAATTGTGTCGGTTTTATTTGTTTCTTTTAAATAATCGAAAACGGCACGGTTGATAGATTCGGTTTCCGCAAAGCATTTTTGCTCGAAACGCATAAAATCATCATAAGCGTCACCCGTACATCCTAAAGATGATTTAAAAAAATGGGTATCGGTAATAAGATAAAAATTCGCTAAACTCATAATTATCCTCCTATAACAAGATAACCAAAGTGTAACATATATTATTTTAATGTTCAAGTGAAAGGTTTTATATTAATTTATTATTGTGTTTTTACAGTATATATGGTATATTTACAGTATTATTTGTAATTTGCGAGGTGCATTATGAACTTTAGAGAAGATCTTGTGAAAAATATATTACCTTTTTGGCTTAATAATTCAATTGATTATACAAACGGAGGTATTTACACATGCCTTGACCGTGAAGGCAACATTTACGGAACCGATAAAAGTGTGTGGTTTCAGGGTAGAGCCTTGTGGGTGTTTTCAAAGGCTTACAACCTTATTGATAAAAATCCCGAATACCTTAAGGCTGCAGAAACTATCTATTCATTTTTAGATAAATGTACCGATACTGACGGCAGAATGTATTTTACAGTTACTGCCGATGGCAGAGGCTTACAGAAAAGACGTTATTATTTTTCTGAAACCTTTGCGGCTATCGGTTGCGCAGAGCTTTATAAAGCTAACGGAAATCCTAAGGTATTAGAGGATGCGGAAAAGTATTTTAAAGTGGCATACGAGTGCTTTACCGGTGTGCGTAAAAACCCGCCTAAAATCAACCCTGAAAATATTGATTCAAAGGCATTGTCACCGGTTATGATAATGCTTGCAACCTGCCAGGTTATGCGTAGCATTGACGGTCTTTATGATAAGTATAACAAAATTGCAGAGGAATGCCTTAAGGAGATTCTTGAAGGTGGCTACCTTACGGAAAAAGCATTACTTGAAAGCGTTACAACAAAAGGTGAATTTGTTGATAGTCCAAATGGCAGAATCGTAAACCCGGGTCATTCACTTGAAGCGGCTTGGTTTATTATGGCTGAGGGCATTATTACCGGCAACGATGAGGCTATTGAGATTGCACGTAAAATCATTGATATAACCTTGCCACTTGGTTGGGATGAAAAGAATGGCGGTATTATTGCTTTTACAGATTTGAACGGAAAGCCTCCTGTTCAGCTTGAATGGGATATGAAGCTCTGGTGGCCACAGTGCGAGGCAATGATTGCATTAAGACTTGCTTATCTTAAATTCAAAGATGAAAAATATAATGCTTTTTATGAGAAAATAAAGGCTTATGTTGATGAGTATTTCTGTGATAAAGAATCAGGTGAGTGGTACGGCTACCTTCATTATGATAACACGGTTTCAAATACACTTAAGGGCAATATCTTTAAGGGGCCATTCCATATACCGCGTCTTTATATGATTATGGCGTCAATGGATGATACAAACGATATTATTGAGTATATGAAATAAGGATAAATTATGGCTTTTGATCTTTGTTTTTATGATGATTTGAAGAGCTTTGAGGGTGCGGATTATTTAGAGGTAAACTCTTACCATTGGGAAAGTGACCCACCCTATAGACCTGAGGTTTTCTGTAAAATAGGTGTTGTTGGTGATTCGCTTACCGCATCACTTAAATGCTACGAAAGTGAACCAAGGGCTATGTATACAAAACGTGACGACCCAATGTATCTTGATAGCTGTCTTGAGTTTTTTGTTATGCCCGTTAAGGGTGACTGTCGCTATATTAATGTTGAGTGTAACTCACGCGGTGCTTTCCTTTCTGAATTTGGTGAGGGGAAGTATAACCGTGTGCTTGTAGCCTCTGTAACGGAATATTCACCGAATGTAGATGCCTTCATGGGTTCGGATCAAAAAGGTGAATATTGGGGTGTTACGATAAGCCTTAGCCGCGATTTTATTTGTGATTTATATAAAATCAAGCCTGAGGATGTGGATTTTTCTTCAGTCAAAGCCAATTTTTATAAATGCGGTGATGAGTGTGAGGTGCCTCATTACGTGGCATTTTCACCGGTTACACTTCTTCCGCCGGGGTTCCATAATCCCGAGTGCTTTGCTGAGTTTAAAAGGAGTTTTATAAATGAGTAATTTTAATATTGATAGTATAATTGCAGCCTTTCCTTCCTATGGTGAGGTTGTTGAATGCAAGCCTATAACAGAAGGTCATATTAATGATACCTTTGTTGTAAGTTATAAGGCTGCAGATGGCTCTGTTGACCGTTACCTTCTTCAGCGCATTAATACAGTTGTGTTCAAAAGACCCGTTGAACTTATGGAGAATGTAATGGGTGTTACTGCATTTTTACGTAAAAAGATTGCTGAAAACGGTGGTGATCCGACACGTGAAGCTCTTACTGTTTATCCCGCAAAGGATGGTAAGAATTACTTTATGAGTGAGGATGGCGGCTGCTGGAGAATGTATAATTTTGTTAATGATACATATTCTATTAGTGAGCTTACAAATACAGCGGATTTTAAAAATGCCGCATTAAGTTTCGGTAATTTCCAGAATCTCCTTGCTGATTATCCTATAGAAACCTTGTATGATACAATTCCTGATTTCCACAATACACCCGTAAGATTTAAAAATCTTCTTTCTTCTGTTGATAAGAATGCATCAGGTCGTAAGGATGAGGCACAGCCTGAAATTAATTTTGCACTTGAACGTGAAAATGATTGTGCTGTAATTACGGATATGATAGCAAAAGGGGATTTACCTGTAAGAGTTACTCATAACGATACAAAGCTCAATAACGTGCTTTTTGATAAGACAACAAACAAGGGTATCTGCATCGTTGATCTTGATACAGTTATGCCCGGTTCGTCACTTTACGATTTTGGTGACAGTATCCGTTTCGGTGCAAATACTGCCGCCGAGGATGAAAAGGATTTAAACAAGGTATCCCTTGATCTTGATTATTTTAAAGCTTACGTTGAAGGTTATCTTGAGGCGGCAGGTAAGAGCCTTACTGATAATGAGATTAAGTATTTGTCTTTTTCCGCAAAGCTTCTCACATTTGAATGTGGTATAAGATTCCTTGCAGATTTCATTGATGGCGATGTGTATTTTAAAACAGAATACCCGGATCATAATCTTGTAAGAGCAAGAACTCAATTTAAGCTCGTTGCAGATATTGAGAAGAAATATGAGGATATGCAAAGCATCGTAAAATCTTGTGCTGAGGCCATATTGCCTGAGCGTAAAATATTTTGAAAAAACTGCAAAAAAAGTGTTGACAAATTAATCTGAATAGTGTATAGTATCTATCGTTGTCAGAAACAAAAACGCCCTGACAACGAGTGCATGGGAGCATAGCTCAGCTGGGAGAGCATCTGCCTTACAAGCAGAGGGTCATAGGTTCGAGCCCTATTGTTCCCACCAAGAGGTGGCCCGGTAGTTCAGTTGGTTAGAACGCTAGCCTGTCACGCTAGAGGTCGACGGTTC